>CAXMRM010000101.1:0-10526 GCA_964196015.1 uncultured Myxococcota bacterium | reverse complement strand
GACTTTCCATCGTTGTCGACGTCGACGACGATTGGCATCTCCAGGCGCGTGTTGCTGCTGTGCGTCGCGTCCTCGTAGAGGATCGCGCCGTCCGAGCCCCTGAAGATCCGGAATCTCGTTTCGTCCGCGTAGACCACTTCGGCCGAGCCATCGCCCTCGAAGTCGAACACGCTCGACCCGGTTACTCGGCTCGAACAGTCGTCGTTTTGGACCATCCAGCGCACCCACTCGCGTGCGCAGCCGTCGGGCAGCGGGTTTCCGGTGCACTGAAAGTCGAAGACAACATAGGCGGTCGAGCTCGCGGTACCGACCTCGGCAAAGCCATCACCATCGAAGTCCGCTACGGTGGGGGGCCCGCTCTCGTTGGCGCCCGCCGTGTGGACCACGACCTGAGAGTCCCCACTCATGATCGGGTTGCCCGTGAAGTCGTAGGCGGGCAGGTCCAATGCCCCTCCGCAGAGGATTCGCTCCGGCGGCAACAGGTCTCCGTCTTCGTCATACAACGCGGCGGACGGATTATACGCCGCCGGCGAGTACGTCGGCTCAGCGACATCTGCGAGAGCACCGGGAATTCGAATCGGAAGCGGGATGCCGTCAACCGGCGATCCATCGTGGTTGAGTATGAACAGCTCGCCGAGTCGAATGATGACCACTTCGCCGTCATCGTCTCCGTCGAAGTTGCCGACCGCATTGTAACCGTCGCAGTCGAGCGAGCCGCCACAACTCGAGTTGGTCGTCGTGTACTCGTAGGTCCAGCGCTCGCTGCCGTCGTAGTTGTAGACTGTGTTTCCGGCGATCACCTCTTGCCGACCATCGCGGTCGAGGTCGGCCACGATCGACACGGGACCCAAGAACGCGTTGTTGCCGATCCCAAGGTTCGCGCCGGGCGTCATGGTCTCGAGATCACGCCCGTCCCAGGCAAGCGCCTCGGCGGGTAGATCGACGTCCCCCGGGCCCCTACCCGTGAGACCATCGAGCACGACGTTGCCGACGATGACCTCTGGCCTACCGTCGGCGTTCAAGTCGGCGATCGATGGCTGGGCGCCGCCGCGGGTGTGCCGGTTGCTGGGGAGGCCGTCGTTCTGCCACATGACCTCCCAGGCCGAGCCGTCATCGGCGGTTCGCCGCCAAGCAATGGTGCCCCCGTTTTTGAAGGTGGCTACGATCTCCGGCACCCGCTCGCTGCTCATGTGGTCAGGATGAAGGTTTCCGAGCGCGACGCCCGTCGAGTTTCCGATCCAATCATCGAAGGCGAGGCCCTTGAGCGTGGCATGCGTGGTCATCGTCCCATCGCTGTTGCAGCCACCCGACACGATGCGCAAAACACCTCGCCTCGTGCAGCATCCGTTCGCGGCATAGTTGAAGCTCACGAACACGATGTCCGGCGTGTCGAACACGTCGGTAACGCCGTCACCGTTGTCGTCGGTGAGGTTGGCGACCGAGGGCGTCATCACGACCTCGCTCATGCCGGCGATTTCAACCTCTTCCGCGGTTGCGTCCATTCGCGCCTCGGGCGGCGTCCACCGGCAGCCAACGATCGGCTCGAACTCACCCACGGGAGGCCGGAACTCGCACACGTCGATGGCGTCACGCGGGATGCACACACCGAGACTCGGCTCACATAGCTCGTCGATCTCGCAGTCCTCACCGAGCGCGCATTCGTTTCGGAACGGGACGCAGCCGCCACCAATGCATGCCTCTTCGCTCGCGCAGCAGAGTTCGTTGTCGTCTCCGCAAAGCTTCGAGGGGTCGTCGCATTGGGCCACGCACGAGCCATCGAGGCACATCTCTGCACTGTCGCAGCAAACCCCATGGCACTCGACGTCGCTGCCGCAGTCGCTGACGCAGGTTCCGTCTTGGCAGGCCGTGCCGGCTCCACAGCACTGGGCCGTTCCGCCGAACACACAGGCCGGTACCTCGCTACAGATCGAAACGCACAAGCCGTCGTCGGAGCACTCCTCTCCGAAGGGGCAGTCGCAAATCAGCTCGACGTCGCCGCCACGGGGCGCGCCGTTCGGGGCGGCATCCCCACATCCGATGACGACGATCCAAAGCAGGGCCAGCCAACACGATCTGCGCATACTTTGCAATATAGGTGTAATTTTACAGTCATGCTAGGGATACTGGCCCGCTTGCGTTAGGGCCTCGTGTCAGTAGAACGTGTTTCACTCGAAGCCCTCTGGGCCTCGCAGCAACAGGAGCGAATGGATGGCCATCGTCGAACCACTTTCCCCAACCTCCGAGGGGCGCCGCCGGCTGGGAATCCGGAGCCCGGCGACTCGTGAATCGGTAGGCGAGATCGTCGTCAACAGCGAAGCGGATGTGGAGGGCGCGATCGCAACGGCACGCGACGCGCAAGAGGAGTGGGCGCGCGTACCGATCGCAGAGCGCGCGCGCATCGTCCGCGGCGCGATCGATGTTCTCGTCGAGAAGCGCGCCGAGGTGGTGAATACCGTCATCGGCGAGACAGGAAAGACACACCTCGAGTCGCTCATCATGGAGGTCCTTCCAAGCTGCGACTACATCAACTTCTGGTGTGGCCGCGCGGTAAAGGAGCTCTCCGACGAGAAGCGCAAGCTCCATGGTTATCTCCGCCCGTACAAGAAGCTGATGATGCACTACCGACCACTCGGCGTGGTTGGCATCATCACGCCGTGGAACGGTCCGTTCTCTTTGGCGATGAACCCCGTCGTGCAAGCGGTTCTCGCCGGCAACGCGGTCATCTTGAAGCCGTCTGAGGTTGCACCCTACTCGGGCGACTGGGCGGTTCGACTGCTGAGGGAAGCCGGTGTGCCCGAGGGCGTCGTTCAAACGCTGCATGGCGACGGCGAAACCGGTGCAGCTCTCGTCAACGGCGGCGTGCAGAAGATCTCGTTCACCGGGAGCGTGGGAACCGGAAAGAAGATCGCCGCGGCATGCGCGGAGCAGCTCATTCCCTGCACGTTGGAGCTGGGCGGAAAGGACGCGATGATCGTGTGCGAAGACGCCGACATCGAGCGAGCGGCAGGCGGCGCGGTCTTCAATTCGATGCTGAATTCCGGCCATGTTTGCATGGGCGTGGAGCGAGTCTACGTGGTCGAAAGCGTCGCCGACGAGTTCGAAGAACGCGTTAAAAACATCGTGAGCGAGCTCCGATACGGCGTAGGCGACGATGTAGACGTGGGCTCGGTGTTCTGGGACCGCCAGCTGCCGATCATCGAGCGTCACATCGAGGATGCCAAGGCCAAAGGCGCAGAGGTCGTCGTCGGCGGAGAGGCTGACACGACCGATGGCCTCTTCTACAAGCCAACGTTCGTTCGCAACCTCAACCACACGATGGAGCTCATGCGAGAAGAAACGTTCGGTCCGATCGTGTCGGTGATGCGCGTAGCCGATGAGGAGGAAGCGATTCGTCTCGCCAATGACTCACGGTACGGATTGAGCGGCAGCGTCTGGACGCAGAACATCCAGAAGGGCATCGAGATCGCGAAGCGCCTCGAAACCGGCTCGGTCGTGATCAACGACGCGTCGATGGCGTACGGCGCGCCCGAGGCACCATTTGGTGGCATGAAGCACAGCGGTGTCGGTCAAGTGAACGGCCTCGGCGGGCTCCGGGGATACACCCATCAGCAGCCGATCTTCATCGACCGATGGGCCGCGAAAAAAGAGCGTGTATGGTACCCGCATACACCGAAATCCGTGGAGGAAATCGACGGTATGATTCGCTTCATCTACGGGAGCGCGCTCAAGAAGCTTGGCTTCTTTTCGTAGCCCGCATCATCCCGTATAGTGGCGGGCTATGACCCGTGCCCGTGATTCGGTCATGCCGTTGGTTCGCAACGGCGTGGACAAGGCTGCGAACCGCCTTTCGCGCCTGGGGTACGGCGTGCTGCCATGGGTCATTCAAAGTTGGCGCCGCGTTCACGTCGAACACAACGTCCCGTATCGAAACGCCCGCAGGCGTTCCCAGCTCTTGGACATCTACCGGCCGCGGGACGCGATTGGGCGCTTGCCGACGATCCTCTACATCCATGGCGGGGCGTTCTCGATGATGTCGAAGGACACCCATCGGATCATGGCCTACGTCCTCGCGGACCAGGGCTACCAGGTGTTCAACATCAACTACCGGCTCGGCCCGGTGCACACCTACCCAAAACCCCTCAAAGATGCGATGGCGGCCCTCGAGTGGGTGCTCGACAATGGGGCCAAGTACGGGGCCGATACCGGCCGCCTGGCGATCATCGGAGAGTCCGCCGGCGCAAACCTCACCTCGGCTCTCGCCTACTGCGCGACGCACCCGAGACCCGAGCCGTTCACGCGAAGCATCTTCGAGCGCGATGTGAGCATCGCCTGCGTTGCGCCCTTGTACGGCCTCCTCGACCTCCACGACGTCCAGCGCTTCTGGCGCGACCCAGACAAGAACCGGCGCATGGCGGGCTGGATCAAGGGTGAGATTCGAGGCACCGCCTACTCGTATCTGGGTCGGCGTGTGAACCGAGCTCTTCAGTTTCCACTGGCCAGTCCGCTGCGCCTGTTTGAGACTCCCGCCGTCCCAGGGAGCCGGCTCCTTCCGCCGTTCTTCACCACGGTCGGGACAGCCGACCCGTTGTTGGGGGACACGATTCGCCTGAGCGACGCGCTCGAGCAGCGCGACACGGAATGCGAGCTGCACATCTTTCGAGGAGAGATCCACGCGTTCAACGTGTTGCTTTGGCGCGCAGCGGCTCGCGAGCAGTGGGGGGCGCTATTTGATTTCCTGAACAAGCACATGCACGGCACCGTTGCGGAAGTGCCTGCGCGGACCCCGCGCTACGTCTCGTTGGCCGAGACGTTCGCAGAATAGTCGCGGGTTTCGACGAGGTCCGCGTAAGGGAGCGGCTCGATCGCCCTTCCACGACGCCGGGCCCAGGCTCGGGTGAACACGGCGCCCATCAGGAAGATCTGCGTGGTGTAGTAGATCCACAGAAGCAGGACGATCAGCGAGCCGGCAGCGCCGTAGATCGACGCCGGGCTCGCGTAACCTAGATAGATGCCGATCAGGAACGAGCCGCCGAGGACGAACAAACAGGTCACGGCCGCTCCGACCCAGACGTCCCGCCACGCGATGACGGCGTCCGGAAGCCAACGGTAGACGAGGGCGATCAACGGCGCCAAGACCGCGAACGCGCTCCCGAACTCCACCAGCGTCAACGCGTAGCGGCTATCCCCGAGGAGATTGGCCGCCGCCGCAGCCCCCGAGTGAAGCAACACCAAGGCGATCAGGGAGCTGCCAAAAATCAGCACCATCGCGAACGCTAGCAGCCTCCTCCGCGCGAGGTGCAACATCTCGGAACGACTCGCGTTAACCAGCAGCTTGGGCCGAATCCCCCACATCTGATTGAGCGCGCGCCTCAGCATGGAGAACAGGCGTGCGGCGATGTACAGCATGAAGACAGCGCCGATGACCGGCGCTGCCCAGCTCGTCGCTTCGTTGCTCAGCCGAACGATCGCCTCGACGAGGAACGTCGCCAAGTCAAAGCCGAGAAACGCCCCGATTTGGTCGACGAGCTCCCCACGCGCCTCCGCTTCCGGCATGACCAGCGACGCGATCAGCAACGCAACGACGCCCAGCGGCGCGAGCGCCAAAGACGCGTAGAAGGCGATTGCCCCCGAGAGCAATCGCCCGTCGTGCGACGCGAAGTAGCGCCAAGTCTCGATCAATAGCGAGACCATGCTGGCTCAGTAGCGGTAGTAGCTTGGCTTGAACGGCCCTCCGACCGGAATCCCGAGGTATTCGGCCTGGGCGGGCGTCAGCTTGCTGAGCTTGACGCCGAGCTGGCCGAGGTGAAGTTGCGCGACCTTCTCGTCGAGCTCCTTCGAGAGCACGTAGACCTTCCCATCTTCGTAGCGATCGCGTTCCATCCAGAGCGAAAGCTGAGCGAGCACCTGGTTGCTGAACGAGTTGCTCATCACAAAGCTCGGATGCCCGGTGGCGCAGCCAAGGTTCACCAGACGCCCGCGCGCGAGCACGATGATGCGCTTGCCATCGGGGAAGATGAAGTGGTCGACCTGCGGCTTGATCTCCTCTTCGGTAACGCCGTTGGCCGGGTCGGTCAGCCAGGCCATCTGAATCTCGGAATCGAAGTGCCCGATGTTGCAGAGGATGGCTTCATTCTTCATCTGCTTCATGTGCTCGCCGGTAACGACATCACAGCAACCGGTGGACGTCACGAAGATATCGGCGATCGGAGCCGCCTCTTCCATGGTGACGACCTGGTACCCCTCCATCGACGCCTGAAGCGCACAAATCGGGTCGATTTCGGTCACGAGAACGCGAGCGCCCGCGCGGGCCAGCGCCTGGACGCAGCCTTTGCCCACGTCGCCGTAGCCGGCCACGGCGGCCACCTTGCCGGCGATCATCACGTCGGTCGCCCGCTTGATTCCATCGACCAGGGACTCACGGCAACCGTAGAGATTGTCGAACTTCGACTTGGTGACCGAATCGTTCACGTTGATGGCGGGGCACTTGAGCGAGCCCTCTCGCTCCATGTCGTAGAGGCGATGAACGCCTGTTGTCGTCTCCTCGGACAAACCGACGATGCGATCAGCGCCGCTGAACAGCTCGGCGTACTGTTGGTGCACAATCGCGGTGAGGTCGCCGCCGTCGTCGAGCAAGAGATTAGGGGCCTTGCCACCGTCGAACGCGCGAATCTGTTGCTGGATGCACCAGTCGTACTCCTCCTCGGTCTCTCCCTTCCAGGCGAAGAGAGAGACACCAGTCGCCGCGATGGCGGCCGCAGCATGGTCCTGCGTCGAGAAGATGTTGCAGCTCGTCCAGGTGACCTCGGCGCCCAGCTCGATCAGGGTCTCGATGAGGACGGCTGTTTGGATGGTCATGTGAAGGCAGCCGGCAATGCGTGCGCCAGCGAGCGGCTTCTGGGCGCCGTACTCTCTGCGAAGCGCCATCAGACCTGGCATTTCGTGCTCGGCGATCGCGATTTCCTTCCGACCCCAGTCAGCCAACGACATGTCGGCAACCTTGTGCTTCAGATCTGGATTTGGGCTCATGATGGTCTTGTCTCCTCTTTCGGTCCGCGGCGCGCTGCGAGCACCTGCCACTTCAAATGGGCGTCGGGACCGGGCCCGTACCGCGCTGCGGGAATTACAAAAATTTCGGGGTCGATCAACCCGGCTGACTTCGCGAAACCAAGAAGCTCATCGCGCTCGAATCCGAGCCAGAGATCGGCCTGGCATTCGCGCATGAGCTCGTCGTCGTGGGAGCAGTAGTCGATGACCACCACCTGGCCGCCTGGCCGCGCCAGCAAGCCCAAGAGCGACACCAGCTGCTGGGGCCGCGGCGCATGGTGGAGCAAGCGCACGGCAAACACCGCATCGGCGCCGCCGAGCTCACGAACGCGATTCACAATGGCAGGCTCGTCGTAGTCGGCTCGGACGAGCTCGACGTGGTCGTAGCCGTGGCTCGAGAGCCTGCGCCCGGCGGCCTCGAGCTGCGCTTCGGAGCGGTCCACCGCGATCACTCGATCGAACAGTGGAGCCAGCAGCTCGACCAGTGCGCCATCGCCGGTGCCCAGGTCGACGGCAAGACCGCGACTCGGCAAGAACGTGCGAAGCGCCGTGAGATAAGCAGACCACTCGGCTACGGACGGGGAAGACGCCTGATGCGCGGGCTGTTCGAAGAAGGCGCGTGCATCTTCGTCGCGCGCTCTGATCACCTCGGCAACGCGCGCAAGGCTACCGTCGTCGGCGCAGAGCTCCCGACCGGAGCGGATCGCGTCGGCGAGCAAGGGATCGCCATTCAAGTCGCGCGACAGCCGGGCGAACGCACGCGTCCCTTGACGACGCACGGCCACCAATCCGGCTTCTCGAAGCAGCTTCAAGTGCTTGGACACATTCGGCTGCGCTTCCCCCGTCAGCTCGGCGAGCTCCCCGATCGAGAGCTCATCCTCGGACGTGAGCCCAAGCAGGCGGAGCCGGCGAGGCTCCCCGAGCAGACGATAGAGCTCCCAGCGAGGGGATTTGGCGACTGCCACCGGCATGAGAGCCCATATATTCTCACATTCGCATGGATGCAAGTACTCTAGCAGACGATTCTTTCAACTGCCTGTAATCAGGCTTTTTTCTCTCGTAAGGCGCGCTGGTAATACGCCTCCGCAAATCCCCCACCCCGCTCGCGTGCCTCTTGCAAGAGGGGCACGGCTTCAGCTGCCTTGCCCAGCTCCACGAGGACGGCGCCTTCGAGGGCCGGATCGGCGGCCCGGTCACCCGACATCGACGTCAACGCCTGGTGGGCCTCCCCCGGCTCTCCGTTGATGAGCCTGCCCCAGGCCAAGAGGTGGAAGGCCTCGTCGAGCTGCTCGGTCGCATCGGCGTTCGCGACGAGCTCCGATGCGATTCGGATCAAAGCCTGTCCGTCACCGCGCTCGAGCGCCTCGAATGCCTGCTGGACGAGGCTTTGGGGCGGCGTGCCTTCCGGTGGCTGCGAGCTGAGACGCTGCCGCTCGACCCGAAAGGCTTGGTAGGTGCTGAACGCCAACAAGAACAAAAGGATGGTCGCGGGATATTGCTTGAGGGTCACCGTCACGGCGAACAGCAAGCCGATGACGCCGAAGGAGACGTAGCACGCCAGCAAGCGCCCACGCGACGGAGCGAGGAGCTCCATCAGCGATGCCACGATGTTTCCGCCATCGAGCGGCAGGACCGGCAGAAGATTCAATAGGCCCCAGCCGAGATTGACGAAAATCAGAGAGCGAAACGCGTACCGAGCAAGCGAGGGATCGGGCACGCGCAGCGCGTCCATCGCGACCAAGGCCAGCGATCCGATGAAGATGCCGACGGCAGGACCGGCAGCGCTCACTAGGAGGCTTCGCCCCGGGCTCATCGGCTCGCGTTGCTCCCACCACGTCAGGCCACCGAGCGCGACGAGCTCGATCCGTGGCTGACTTCCGAACGCGCGTCCAACCAGCGCATGGCCGAGCTCGTGCATGAGGATCCCCTGGAACACCACGACGACCCAAATCAACAGCCCAGCCCAGCCCCGATCGCTGTTCAGCGTCCAAAGCCACAAAGCCATCAGCCAGAACCACAGGTGAATGCGGATTGGAATTCGGAACAGACTGAACTCGATGCTCATCAGGGGGACTATGGGTCGCAGCCCGGCTCGCGACCAGTGGCTACTATCAGCGGCGCCGTGATTCTTCGGCAATTCTCTTCTTCGTCGCCGCCCAGCCGCAGATCTCGCATTGGCTCAAGTCGTGGCCGCGCGCAGGGCAGTGCTCGCGCCCGAAGTAGATCATCTGCAGGTGGCGGCAAATCCAGGTGTCCTCGGGAAACACCTTCTTGAGGTCCGCCTCGGTCTTGACGACGTTCTTCCCGTCGGAGAGCCCCCAGCGCGCGGCGAGGCGATGGATGTGCGTATCGACCGGAAACGCGGGACGGCCAAAGGCCTGACAGATCACGACCGACGCAGTTTTGTGCCCAACGCCCGGAAGCGCCTCGAGCGCATCGAGGTCTTCCGGCACCTCCCCGCCGTGTCTTTCGATGAGCAGCTCGGCCATGGCCTTGAGGTTCTTGGCCTTCGTCGGGGCAAGCCCGACCGTGCGTATGAGCGAGAGGATACGGTCGACGGGTAACGCGGCCATCGACTCGGGATCGGAAGCCTCGGCGAACAAGGCAGGTGTGACCTCGTTGACCTTCTTGTCGGTGGTCTGCGCGCTCAGCATCACCGATACGAGGAGCGTGTAGGGATCTTGGTGATCGAGCGGAATGGGCGGCTCAGGGTAAAGCCTATCGAGGATCTTGCCGATGCGGTCGGCTTTGTCCTGGCGGTTCATCGGCTGTCGGCTACAGCTCTTGCGCGGTCTGGTTGATCTTGTACTTCGCGACGAGGCTCGCTTCGTCGAGGACGTGGCCGTTGATGGCCGCGAGGACGTCTGCGGCGGCGAACTTCCCGTCTACTCGGACGCGGTCGACGTCGAGCGCGTACACGGTGAACCGGTAATGGTGAACGATGCTGTCGTTGAACGGCGGACAGGGGCCATCGTACCCGTAGTAGTCACCGGCCATGTCAGGATCGCCGGCAAACCATCCGGTGTAGTCGTTCATGCCCTGACGGGTGCCCTCTGGCCCCTCTGGCCCATCCTTGCCCTTCGCCGTGATGCCGTCGCTGAACGCTCCCTCGGCGACGGTGGCATCGGGCGCCAGATCGACGAGAACCCAGTGGCTGAAGTCCGCGCGCGGCAGATCGGCAGGCACCAGCCGGCCCTCCTGATTCACGTCGTCAGGCTTGGTCGGCACGTCGCTGTCGATGCAGAGAATCGCAAGCGACTTCGTGCCTTCCGGCAAGTCTGAGCAGGCCAGGTGGGGATTCTTGTTGTCCGAAAGATCGATCTTCCCATCGGCGCTCGTCTTGCCGAACGCGTATTGAATGGGGAGGTAATCGCCGTCGTTGAAACTATCGCTGCGGAGCTTCATGGGGAGGGAGATCAGCACTGCGGGCGGGCGGTGTCAATGCGTCGGTGTCAGTGGCAGTGTCAGTGCCAGCGTCAGTG
>CAXMRM010000100.1:0-10780 GCA_964196015.1 uncultured Myxococcota bacterium | reverse complement strand
TTCCACATGTGGGTGCCCGATGCCTACGAGGGTGCCGCCACGCCGGTTACGACGTTTATGTCGGTGGGCGTGAAAGCAGCCGCGGTGGCCGTGCTCGTGCGAGTCCTGGTAGGCGCGTTCGGTGATCCGGTCAGCATGGGTCTCTACACGGGCTGGACCCCCGTCATCGCTCTGCTCGCCGCCGTCACGATGGTCTACGGCAACCTGGCCGCGCTCGCCCAGACTAGCGTCAAGCGTATGCTCGCCTATTCCTCGGTCGCGCATGCGGGCTACATTTTGGTCGGCTTCGCGGCGGTACACGAAGTTGGTTCCTTCGCCGTGAGCTCGGTGCTCTATTACATTGCAGCGTATACCGTCTCGAATGTGCTCGCGTTCGGCTCCCTCATCCTGATGGGGTCGAAGGGCAAAGAAGCCGTGAGCTACGATGACCTTGCAGGTGCAGGCCGCCGACATCCGATGGCCGCATTCCCATTCGCCATCGGCGTTCTGTCGTTGCTTGGGATGCCGCCCACTGCGGGCTTCTTCGGCAAGTACTACGTGTTCGGTGCAGCCGTGCGAGCAGGCGGACCAATGATCTGGCTCGCCGTCCTGGGTGTCCTCGCGAGCGCAGTGGGCGCTTACTACTACCTCAAGGTCATCGTGTACCTCTTCATGCGCGAGCCCGAGGAGGACCAGTCCATCGCGGTGCCGATGCAGTCCGTCTACGTCACCGTCGCGCTGGTCCTGGCGGGCTACTACGTGCTGAAGATGGGAATCACCCCGAGCCGCTACCTCGACTGGGCCGTCTCGGCGGCTTCGAGCCTGATCGGCTAGCTGGCACGGCCCAGGCGGTCGCTCGGGCGAACGAGCAGGCGGCGCGGACGGGCTTGCGGGAGCGCGTTGAATGCGCGCTTCCAATCAGAGAACCGGCCACCCGAGTGGACCGCGTCGAGCACGGCCAGCCCCTCGGCACGTCCGCCCTGCGCGAGCACGTACTCCACCCAGGCCCAGCGGGCGCTAGTCGCGCGCACCTCGACGCGGCCTTGGACCCCACGACGGAGCCGCCGAAGCCGCCCCTCGACCAGGGGCATGCCCGCAAATGGAGCGCCGTCGAGCGGCGTGTTCCGCTTGGCGACGAAGGGCGCCGCGCCGAGTGACAGGGGGATCAACGAGGACAACTCTTTGCCAAACTCAATCAGTTCATCGATGTCCTCGTCGGTTTCGCCGGGAATGCCGACCATGATGTAGAGCTTCAGGCGCTTCATGCCGTGACGCCGTGCGAGCTTGGCAGCCTGCCGGAGCTGTTCCTCGGTCGTCCGGCGCTGGATGAGGTCACGCATGCGCTGGCTCGCGCCATCGCTTGCGGTGGTCAGGATTTGGTGGCCGCCTCTGCGGAGCGCGGCCATGAGCTCGTCGTTCAGCCGATCCGCTCGAAGTGATGAAAGGCCGACCTCTCGCCCCGAGTTCGCGAGGGCGTTGACCACGTCTACGATCTGCGGATGGTCGGTGGTGGCTGCGCCGACCAAACCCACACGCTTCGCGTTGTCGGGGATCAACGATAGAATGCGTTCCTTCTTGACCACCCGCATGCCGTCGTTCGTGGAACGGCGCATCACACAATACGTGCAGCCACGATGGCAGCCGCGCTCCGGCTCGATGAGGAACATGTTGCGGAGCTCGGTGTGCGGCGTGATGATCTGCGAGAACGCGGGGAGGGTGGCGCTGTCCGCTTTGTCGATGGGCGCGAGGATGTCGCCGTGAGCGCTCGGCACGAACACGTGGGGCTGACTGGACAGGGTGCGGATGGCGCTGTCCTTGGAATCCGAACCGAAGATCACGCCAAGGACGGTGTGCACCGATTGGTCGGCCTCGCCCATGATCACCGCGTCGACGAACGGGGCGAGCGGGAGCGGGTTGCTGAACGTCAGCGGCCCGCCAGCGAGTATGAACGGGTGCTGCTCGGTGCGCTCCTCAGCCAGAGGCGGGATGCCTGCCAGCTCTAGGGTTTGAATCAGCCCGGCGAGCTCGGTCTCGTATGCGACCGAAAACGCGATCACGGGGTAGTCGGAGACTGGCCGCAGCGTTTCGTAGGTAACCAGTGGCACGCGCGACTGCCGCCACGCCTCCAGGTCATCAGGCAGAAACGCTCGGTGGGCGGCTCGACCTTCCGTTGCGTTGATCGAGCGATAGATGGTCTGGAACCCGAGCGACGACATTCCGACGCGATATGGGCTCGGATACACGAGCGCCACCGGCTCGGGAGCCTCCTTGTTGATGGCTCCGCTCTCGTCGCGCATCCGCGCCACGATCTCACCCTTCACGTCGCCCATTCCGCTAGCCTACGGGGGACGGCACGGTTAGTCGACGCTGGTGCCGACGCGGGACCAACGGATGCGTTCCCAGAGCGAGGCGCGGGTGTTCTTCCAGGACATGTACATGAATAGCGTTTTGCCTTTGATGCGCGAGTTCGGGACTGCGCCGATCAACGGGTTGCGACTGTCGTTGGAGCTGTCGCGGTGGTCGCCGAGCACGTAGACGTGGCCCTCGGGCACTTTGAGAGGCAGGCGGTCGAGCGGGAAATCGTGCTTCAAGTGGCTCATCCGGTGCGGATTATCATCCAGGGTCTCTTGGTAAATCCTGCACGTGGGGTCGATGTTTTTCTGCTCTTCGTTCGAGCAGGGGCCCAAGTCGACCGTGTGCAGCACCTCTCCGTTGCGGGAGATTTTGCCATCCCGGATGAGGATCTCGTCTCCACCAATACCGATGACGCGCTTCACGATGTCTTCGTTGTCAGCGGGGCTGTGGAGGATGATCACGTCGCCCGGGTCGGGGCCGCCCCAGTTCAATGCCGCTTCGTTCGTGAAGGGGAGAAACAGCCCGAACGGGTACTTGGCGACGACGACGCGGTCCCCATCGAGCAGGGTGGGTTCCATCGATGGGCCGTCGATGGCAAAGGCTTCGAACAAAGTCACCCGAATGAACAACGCCAGCAACAGCGCGCCGCCGATCGTCAGCAGATTCGACTTCCAGCCGTCACCCTTCCTAGCCGTACGCGCCTCTTTCGAAGCAGAGTTGTATTGTTGTTTGCTCATTCGTGCGGGACTGGCGGCGAGAGGCGCGGGCGATTACTTTGCTGGCGCGGACGCTAGTCTGCGGGTAGGCATGGGTCAAGTGACCCCATGACGACGCTCTGCATCGACACGGCAACCGAACACGGCACCGTCGCCGTCGTTCGCGGCGACGGCTCGTCCGCGTCGGTGCGCTGGCGCTCAGCCGGTCGGCACGGTGAAAACTTGTTCGGCTACATCGAATCGGCGCTGGCCGAAGCTGGCGCCTCTCGCGAAGAGCTTTCGCTGATAGGTGTGGATATCGGGCCGGGCCGATTCACCAGTCTGCGTGTGGGGCTCGGCACGGCCAAAGGGCTCGCCTTCGGATTGGGTCTTCCCATCGTTGGAGTCAGCTCGCTGCGCGTGCTCGCCAGGGCGGTTCGAGGCGATGCAGGTCTGGTGCGCGTGCCCGTGATGAACGCGTATCGCGGTGACGTGTTTGCGGCGGCGTACGTCATCGGGGACGGAGGGGTCGAGGAGCTGGCGCCCGCACTCTTCGGTTCGCCGGAGGACGTCTTCGGTCAAATCCGAGACGCCGTAGCGGGTCGTCCTATTGCCGTCGGCGGCGAGGGCCTAGGGCTGCATGCAGCCGTGATCGAAGCTGCGCTCGGAGTGAAGGTCGATGAGGCGGAGATGAGCCTGGACGCCTCGACGCCGGAGGCCATCGTGGCCGAGGTGCAGTACGCGATCCGCACCACTGGTCCGGCAGACCTGGACTCCTTGGAGCCGCAGTACCTTCGCCCGAGCGATGCGAAGCTACCGGACCGTCCTCTACGAACCGAGCACTCGGGCTAGCCGCTGTGCGCGGAGATCGCGTCCCGGTACGTGCGCTCGTAGAGCCGAGTCGTGCGCTCCCAAGAATGGTCGATGAGCATCACTCTGCTCTGGACCTCGCGGAACGCCTTGTTGTTGGCGAACGCCGCTGCCGCGCGCTGCAGCGCCGAGAGTAGCGACCTCGTGGTCGGCTCGTCGTAGAGGATCCCAGAGCCCGTCTTCAAAGAGGCTTCGCAGTCGACCACCTCGTCGGCGAGGCCGCCGCCGCGATGAACAATTGGCAGCGCGCCGTAGCGCTGAGCTAGCATCTGGATGTTGTCAGATGGCGCCTCACGGTTCGCAGCCACGACAAAGTCGCTAGCCCCGATCAAGGCGTGTCGAAATGCCTCCTCGTTGCCGGTTTTGATTTGAACACGGTCCGGCCACTGGTCCCAGAGCTCCTCATAGATGGCGACGAGCTCGCCGTCGCCAGCGAGTTGCACCACGAGCTGCACGTCGTTGCGCAAGAGGTCGGGCCCGATCTTTGCGAGCAATGCCATGCCGTCGTCGTCCACGCCGCCCATGGCGCCGAACAGCGGCACGTCGCTTCGCACCGGCAAGGTCAGGTCATGCTGTAGCTCGGCCTTGCATTTGTCTTTGCCGTCCATGTCGAACGGGTCGAACCGGGCGGGGAGGTGCCCATCGGTTGCAGGGTTCCAAAGTGCGGGGTCAATGCCGTGGCGCACGCCGACCAGCTTTGGCCCGAGCTCGCGAAACACCTCGTTCAACACATCGTCGCCGTCGGGCCGTTGCAGGCGGTGCGCGTAGTTGGGGGACAGCGTCGTGGCACGATCGGCAGTCAGCAGACCGGCTTTCAAGACGTTGATACCGTCTCCGTCGCGGGCTTCGTCGCCAAGCCCGATCCACTCGGCATCGGCCGCGTTGAAGCGCCCCTGGTTTGAGGCGTCGTACACCGTCAGCACCGTGGGCAAGTCGGGAAGCACCGACCGCAACCGCGCAAGCACCGCTGCAGCGGCCCAACCGTGCGCGTGCACGATGTCGTAGTCGCTCGCCTTCTGCCGAATTAGCTCGGTGGCTGCCGAGGCAAAGACGCCGACCCTAGATGCGTCGAGCTGCTCGCCCTCACCGGTGAGGGAATCCGCAGACAACAGGACCTCCTCGTTGCCGATGAAGGTCAGGCCTACGCCGTCGGGGGTGCGGCCCGTGTAGAGTTCGCACGCCCAGGCCCTGCCCCCGAGCTCGAACTCGAGCTTGGTGAGGCGGCGTGCGAGCGCGAGTTTCGCGGCGTCGATATGGCCGTAGAGCGGAGAAATCATGTCGACCGCGTGATCCGCGCGACGCATCACTTTGGCCAAGGTAGCCACGTCCCGAGCCTCTTGGGTGGACGTGAATGCTTGAGGGGCAATGAAAAGGATTCGCAAAGTGCTGGACCATAGCGACTGTTGGACCTGGCGGCCACGTGGAAAACCAGGTTACGGTGTGACTGGGCCGGTTCAGGCTCATCTCCCATGGCAGAGCGCGATAAAATCGCGGTTACCGGCGCTTCGGGGCTCGTAGGCCGGGAGCTCGTGCCGACACTTCGACGCAGCGGGTGCGAGGTTCTTCGCCTCGTAAGGCGCTCGCCAAGCGAGGACGACGAGGTTCGCTGGGACCCGGAGGGCGGAACGATCGACATCGAGCGCCTGCAAGGCGTCACCGGGGCGATTCATCTGGCCGGTGACAACGTTGCATCCGGGCGCTGGACGGAGGCGAAGAAGGCGAGGATCCGCGACAGCCGGGTTGGTGGCACAGCGCTTCTCGCGGCGGCTCTTGCGGGACTTTCGCCCAAGCCTCGGGTGTTGATTTCAGCTTCGGCGGTCGGGTACTACGGCGCGTGCGGCGATGAGGCCCTCGACGAGAGAGCTGCCCAGGGCTCCGGGTTTCTCGCCTCGGTGTGTGGCCAGTGGGAGGCCGCAGCGACAGCCGCGCGGGACGCGGGGGTTCGTGTCGTGCACCCGCGCATCGGCGTCGTGCTTGCACCCAACGGAGGTGCGCTCGCCAAAATGAAGGTGCCGTTCTCGCTCGGCGTCGGCGGCCGCATCGGCGACGGAAGCCAATACATGAGTTGGATCACCTTGGAGGATTTGGTGTCGGCCCTCGTCTTTGCGCTGGAATGTGACGAGCTCGAAGGGCCGGTTAACTTCGTCTCACCCACGCCAGTCACCAACACGGATTTCACCGCGACGTTGGGCCGCGTTCTCAAGCGTCCGACCCTCCTTCCCGTCCCGAAGTTTGCGCTCCGGCTCGTGGTCGGTTCTGACATGGCCAACGAGATGCTGATCGGAGGCGCGCGCGTCATCCCGGCCTCACTTCATGCCCACGGCTTTCGCTGGCAGCACACGACCCTCGAACCCGCGCTTCGTTCGCTCTTGTAACGCTGCGTCTTGTTTGACCGGCCGTCGGGCTTCGGCGGACACTGCCCTCGTGCCGAGGGCGACCGTGTCATGGAGTGCCTGGGCGTCGGCCCTGGCGTTCTTCCTTACGGGCTTGTTTCCGCTCTTCAATTCCGACGCCTACGGCCACTTGGCCCAGGGCCGTCAGATCGAAGTGCTCGGCCGGGTGCCCCGGGTCGATCTCTTCTCGTTTTGGCAACAGACCCCTCAGCCCTGGCAGAACTACGAGTGGGCCTACGACTTGGTGACCTGGCTGGTGTACGCGCACCTCGGCCCGAACGCGTTGATTCTCCTGAAGTGTCTCGCATTGAGCGCGCTCGGTTACTTGCTCGTCATGTTGGCCGACCGGCTGTCCCGTGGCGCGGAGCTCGCGGCGCCGCTGACGCTCGCCGCGCTCTTGTTCGCGCTTCCCATTGCTCGGTTTCGATTCACGACGCGCCCACAGATCATCGGCATGCTCTTTCCCGCGATTCTTCTTCTTGGCATCAGCGCGCTCTACGCGGAGCTGGCGTCGTCACGGCGAAAGGCTTGGATCCTAGGCGCGCTCGGTCTGCTGCATGTCGTTTGGGTGAACTCTCATGGGTCGCATCTCTTGGGCGTGGTCATCACGCTGATCTTCGTAGCCTTCTCGTTTCGGACGGCGGCGTGTCGCTGGATGGTCAGCTTATTGCTCCTTCAGGTCGTTGCGACTGGCTGCACGCCGTTTGGTTTCTCGATCGCCACCGATGCGGTCTCGCACGTGCTCCGGCCGGAGTATCGGCAGCTCGTCGTCGAGTGGGCGGCGTGGACGCCCAAGGATCCACTTCGGCTGCTGGTCGCGCCCATCGTCACGGCGTTCTTCGTGCTCGCCGCCATGCGGCCGGTGACTCGTTCCTCCCGCTTCGGGCTCGCTTACGGTGTCTTGTGCGTGCTGTTGAGCGTCATGGCGTTCCGCTCGATGCGGTTCGTCGCCCATCAGCTCCTGTTCTGCGCGCCGTTCATCGCGGCGGGGCTCTCGCAGTTGTCAGGCTTCCGCGCGATGCGACGCGGCGTGGTCGGCCTGGTCTGCGTTGCTGCGGTGTCCAGCGCGCTTTGGATCATGCAACTCGTGCCGGCCTTGGGGTTCGGATTCGGCGAGGCGAAGGGTGGATACCCCTGGGCGTCTGCCGAAATCATCGAGCGGGACGTCGAGCATCCGAGAATCCTCGCGAGCATCCAGGACAGCTGGTTCCTGATGTTCACAGCGCCCAGCGGGAAGCTCTTGATCGACGGGCGGGTGCCTTTCTACGGTCCGGAGATGATCCAGCGTGTTTCTCAGAGCTTCACGGGAACCAGGCCTTTCGCCGAGCAGCTCCGCGAGTACGACGTCAACACCGTCGTGGTCGACCACACCCGCTCCGATCACGTCGTCGCGACCGAGCACTTGAGCAAGCGAGAGGATTGGGCGCTGGCGTTCGTCGAGGATGGGCATTCCCTCTTCGTTCGCCGCGACGTGTCACCTGGGCTCGAGCCGTTCGAGATCCTAGGCGCCGGCTACCGCGCCGGACACATACTCGACCCGGGTTTCGACGATCGGAAGGTGAGCTCGGAGGTCGGGCGCCTCGGTTCGCAGCTGAACACTGCTTCGATTCACGCCTGGCACCAGGGTCTCGAGCTCTTGCGGCCGCTCGCGCGTGATGGCGACCGCGCCGGCATCCGTCAGTACCGCGACCCAGATGAGCAGGGCCGCGCGCGCGCAGCCTACGAGCGCCTTTCGGTGGCCGCCTATCGTTATCCTGGCTTCACCGCCATTGAGCTCTACCGCGCGATGGCAGCATTATCGGCCTGCGACATCGCCGAGGCGCGAGAGGCGCTAGGCCGCGCGGTGTACGGGGGCGAGACGCGCGGCACCTCGCTTGTGGCGCTCGAGCTCTCACTTCGAGCGGGACAGGCGTCAGAGCGATCGGATGTCGTTGCGCACCTCGGACGTCTGATTGCGCATTCCGGGAGCCGTGACGACCCGTGGGTCGTCGCGATCGCACGAGACATGGACGTCCGCTGCCCGGCGCCCTAGACGACCAGGTCTCGATGGAGCTCGATCAGTGTGATTTCCGCAGGCGCTGCGATGCGCATCGGGGGCCCCCAGTAACCAGTGCCCGAGCTGACGTAGATTTGCGAGTCGCCCCGTTGGTGGAGACCCGACACGAAGGGCTGCGCGAGGCGCGTGAGAAACCCGAAGGGAAAGATCTGGCCACCGTGGGTGTGCCCCGAAATCTGAAGGTCGACGCCGTGCGCGCTCGCTTCGTCGAAATGCACCGGCTGGTGTGCGAGGAGGACTACGGGCTTGCTTGCGTCTCTCCCTTCCATGGCGCGCGCCATGTCCGAGCCGTGACCATTGCCGAACTGGTGTGCCGTCCAGTCGTCGACCCCGGCGACGTGGATCGCCTCCCCGTTCTTCGTGAGCACCACGTGCTCGTTGCGCAGGACTCTGATTCCGATCCCCCGAAGGAACCCAAGCCACGAATCCGCTCCCGAGTAGTACTCGTGATTCCCAGTGACGAAGTACGTGCCGAGCTTTGCGCGAATCTCTCCGAGTGGTGCCACGGCATCGCCCAGGTCTTCGACCGAGCCATCGATGAGGTCACCCGTGATCGCCACGATGTCGGGCTCGAGCGCGTTGACCTTGCGGACGACGTCTTGGACGAAATCGCGACCGATGGTCAGGCCCACATGCATGTCGCTGAGCTGCACGAGACGCAGCCCGCTAAGGGAGGCGGGCAGTTTCTTCAGACGTACAGCGACGCGCTTCACTTCGACCGGCCGAATCGCCGACCAAACGCCCCAGCTCGACAATGCGAGCCCAAACGTGCCAGCGCCGCCTGCAAGGAGCTGGGCGAGAAACTCCCGGCGCCCGCCATTGACCGAGGCGAAGCTCGCGTACTTGACCCAGCTATAACGCGCCAGCTCGCCGCCCCAAAGCAGCACGAGCAACAAGAACATCGAGCCCATCCAGATGTACCCGACCCACGACACGGGGATCGCGAGGTTCCGAGGCAGTATGCGCCAGGCCAACATCGATGCGGGGATTGAAAGCGCGAGCACGATGAGCGCAGCGGTCGCGACATAACGCCAAGGCGACGGCCACATCGGGTCGCGAATCAGGCGAGCCCACAGGTAATAGTGGGTGCCGATCGTCAGGCCGGAGATGATACCGAGGAAGATGAAGATGCGACCGAGTGACATGGAATGCTGGTTACGATCGCATAAGGATGCCAGCCGAAGGCGTCAAGTCGCTGCTTGGCCCGGCGTCGAAGGGTCGGGAGAATCGTAGCGCTTCTTGCTCTCTTCGAGGTGATCGAGGAGCCGCTGCCGCACCTCGGGGTGAGTCAGAGAGACGATCCGCGCGGCCAGGAAAGCCGCATTCTTCGCCCCATCGATACCGACGGTGGCGACCGGGACGCCGGGGGGCATCTGGACGGTGGCGAGCAGAGCGTCGACGCCCTGGAGTGCACCGGACGAAATCGGCACGCCGATGACGGGGCGGATCGTGTGAGCGGCGACGACGCCGGCGAGGTGGGCGGCCATTCCCGCGCAGGCGATGAAGACCTCGACGCCCTGCTTCTCGGCGGCAGCGACGTACTCCGCGGTTTCGTGAGGCGTGCGGTGCGCCGAAAGGACGCGCACATCGCTCGGGATGTCGAGTCCGTCGAGGACGTCGCGGCCCTCGAGGACGACGGGAAGGTCATTCGGGCTGCCGGTTAGGATGGCCACGACGGCTGTATCGCTCTTGCTTAGTTTACTGGTCGTCACGTTGCCTCCGGGGAGCAAGGTCTTCTAGCGCAAAGCGGCCGGAACGTCATCTGCCCACCGCGGCGAGAAAAAGCCCGCTGCCGCCCTTTACCGGCTCTCGGACCCATTCTATAAAGCCGGCCAGCTATGGGGAAACAGTCGGGCAATCTCAATCGCAGCGTGGCATGGGCCGTTTTGACGGCCGTCGCTCTGTTCAACGTTTTTCCACGGACCGCGGCGGCAGAGGATCCTCCCCCGCAGTCTCCCGAAGAGGCCCTCGCAGAAGTCGAGGGCGAGCCCAAGGTGGCGGACATGCTTACCGCGCCTGGTGGCGTTCCCGCCGAGCCCGCCGACTCCGACACCGCCATCGAGGTCGTGAAGGCCAGCATGGCGCGGGTGACAGAGCAGGCCGCGGCCGGCATCGGTGACAGCTACATCATCGAGTTCGGAGACACCTTCGACTGGGTGCGGATGGTTTCGGGCGAATGGCTCAAGGGCGAGGTCAAGCGCATGCGCGATGACAGCCTCGAGTTCGACAGCGACAAGCTCGACATGCAAAACATCGACTTCGCCGACGTCAGTCAAGTCCACTCGCCCCGGGTCAACACCTATGTCTTCGACGACCGCATCTCCGCCACGGGCCTGGCGATCATCACCGAGGACAAGGTGATCGTCGAGACCGACGAGGGCACCGAGACGTTTGCTCGCAGCGAGCTCGAGTCGATCGTCGCGGGCGGCGAG
>CAXMRM010000099.1:0-6538 GCA_964196015.1 uncultured Myxococcota bacterium | reverse complement strand
TCTACGTTGCTCCGCCGCTCTTGCTCGGGATCCAGACCGCAACCGCACCGCGCAGCTCGCTCGAGGCCTACGAGGCCTACCGGGGCATTGCCTGCTCTAGCAAGTACTACGAGCGAACCGAAGAAGGTCCGGACTTCGACTGCAGCGTCAGCCCGGGCGGCGCAAACCTCAAAATCTCGTTCTGAGGGCCACGGGCTAGGGCTTCTTCTTCTGTCGAAGGCGCGCTCGGAGACGAGCGGCGTAGCCCTCCTTGTTTTCCTGCTTCGATCGACTTATCGCCAGGGCGTTCTCGGGAACGTCGCGCGTGACGGTGGTCCCGCTCGCGACGTACGCGCCCTTCTTGACCGTCACTGGCGCGATGAGCTGAGTATCGCTTCCGATGAAGACCCCATCCTCGAGCACGATGCTGTGCTTGTGCTCGCCGTCATAGTTGCAGAAGATCGTCCCGGCGCCGATGTTGACGCCTTCACCGATGATGCCATCTCCCACGTAAGAAAGGTGGTTCACTTTCGAGCCTGCGCCGACCGTGGTCTTCTTCGTTTCTGAAAAATTCCCGACCTTGCTCCGCGGCCCGAGCTCGGTCTGCGGACGCAAGTGACTGAACGGGCCGACCTGAGCGCCTTCGCCGATTGTCGAGTCGGCTGCCACCGTATACGGCAACAGCTTCGCTTCCTTTTCGACGACGACGTTGGTCAGCACACAACCGACATCGATGTGAGCGCCGGCTCGAACCACGCAGCGCCCACGCAGATGCACGTTCGCCCCCAGTGTTGCCCCGGGCTCGATTTCGCATTCCGCGTCGATATACAAGGCGTCGAGATCGGCAACCGCGACGCCGTTGCGGGCCAGCTCCTCCGCCATGCGTCGCCGGCGCGTGGACGCGGCAATCGCGAGGTCCCGTTGATCGTTGACGCCTGTCAGGTTGGTCATGTCGCCTTCGAGGTCTACCACCTTCCCCCGGTTGGCTGCCAGCTCGACGACGTCCGTCAGGTAGAGCTGACCTTGGGCGTTGTCGGGGGTCAGCTGTGCGATGGCCTCCCGCAAGAAATCTGCGCGCACGGCGTAGAGGCCGGGATTGACTTCTTGGATGGCTCGTTCATCCGCGGAGCAGTCGCGGTCCTCGACGATCCGCTGCACGTCGCCCGCGCCGTTGCGGATGATTCTGCCGTAGCCGCTGGGATCCGTCAGGGTGGCCGTGACCAACCCCAGGCGCGCCCCGGCTTGCTCTGCACGGTCGACGAGATCGTGGAGTAGTCTCACCGGGATCAGCGGGCAGTCACCGTAGAGCACCAGCAGGCGGCCTTCGAGAGTGCCGCTCGCCTCAATCGCACACCGGACGGCGTCGCCCGTGCCTCGGCGTTGTGGCTGGAGCACCATCTCGACGCGCTCCCCGAATCGAGTCACGAGCTCTCGCTCGACGTCGTCTCGACCGTGACCGAGCACCACCAAGCAGCGAGTCGCGCCCGCATCGAGCGCGGTCTGCACGACCCACGACACCAACGCCCGTCCTGCAATCTCGTGCAGGACCTTGGGCCGGCTGCTCTTCATGCGCGTGCCTTCTCCCGCCGCGAGGATGATCGCGCTCCAGGTGGCTGGTGAATGGCTCGGCATGGTCTCGGCTCAGGCGGTTGCGGTCAGGTACGAAGCCACTCTCGCAAGGGCAGCAAGGTCGTGGACATCTTGGTCGAACGCAGGAACTTCCACAATACGCGTATCCGCGCCCACCTGCTCAACCAATCGATCGACTTGCATGCGGTCCGTCGCCGCCCAGCCGCGTTCGGCTCGCAGGGCTTCGCTGAGCCTCGGTTGGATGTCAGCCGCATCGATCGACTCGGGCAACACATCACGCAATGCGGCCACCTGTTCTTCGGTGGACATGTGGGGCTCGTCGATGGGCGAGTGTACCTGGTTGACGATGATTGCCTCGCGGTTCATTCCCGCAGCCTGTAATTGATCGCTGAAAAATCGCGCTTCTCCGATTGCCAGCGGGTCAGGGCTGGTCACCAGCACGAACGCGACCTCAGGGCTTCGCAACGCATCGGAGACCTGTTCCGCGCGCTCCTTGAAGCCACCGAACAGGTCGTTGATACCGCTCACGAATTCCGCAACCTGTTCCAAGAACTCGAGGCCCGTGATCTTGCCAATGCCTTTGAGTAGCACGGTCGCGCCGCGTCCGACCAAGCCAAACGCTTCTTTGCCCGCGCCCTCGAAGACCTGCAGAAACCAGCGCATCGCCGGCGAGTCGATCGCGTCGATGAGTCGCTCGGGCGCCGTGAGGAAGTCGAGCGCGCTGGACGTGGGCGGCGTGTCGAGCACGACGAGGTCCCACTTCGGGTCCTTGCGCACCTCGTGGAGCTTCTCCATCGCCATGTACTCTTGCGTGCCCGCCAGTGAGCTGGCGACGTACTGATAGATCTGGTTGTTCAAGATGCGGTCGCGCGATTCTTCGTCTGAGGCGTACTTCGCGACGAGCCCGTCGAAGGTACGCTTCGTGTCGAGCATCATCGCGGAGAGCGCTCCCTTACAGTCGAGGCCGTTGCTCTGGAAGAGTGAGCGCGGAACATCCTGCTCACTCGTCGTCATCTCGTCGAGCCCGAGGCTATTGGCGAGGCGTCGCGCCGGGTCGATCGTCAGACACAGGACCGTGCGCCCTTCCATGGCGGCATGCACAGCGATCGCTGCCGCCGTCGTGGTTTTTCCGACTCCGCCACTGCCGACGGTCACCACCACGCGGTGACTGCCAAGCACGTCCGCAAGACTCATTGCAGCGCGACTCTAGCAGCCCTGCTGTGGGTGTCGATCTCGCCGAAATCACTCGGTTATGCAGAATCTTTGCTCCTCACGCCGTAGGATAATAGGCTACATACACCTACATATGCCAGGGAGCCCTCATGAACGAACGCCGCACACGCCGAAGTCAGGATCCGTACCGCGCACTGTGTCTTCAGCTAGAGCACTCACGCGCGCGAGGCGACCTCGACGCAGTGGTGGTGGCTATCGATAACGGATTGCTGGTCGCCGGCGCAGGCGAGCGCTCGGTTTGCGAAGCGCTCGGTGCGATCGCGCCGCTCATGAGCTCTCCGTCGTTCAGCGGACGATTGCCCGGCGCGCTCGAAGGACAGAGCGTCAACGTTCGCTCGGTGTCTCTCGACGACCAGACTGTATACGTTGCCAGCGTGGGTCGTCGGGGTGGAGACGCGTGGCTTCAGCAGTCGATCAGTGGTGTGCGCCGGATCCTCGGCTACGCGCCGAAGTCCGACGCTCAGTTGCTGATCAACTGATTCTGCACTGCGGCCAGCTCGGCTTGCCGGATCAAGTCGCCGGCGCCCCGTGACAACAGCTGGTCGGCGACTTCTTCGCCCAATCGATGCGCTTGCTTGATCGCATCTGCTGAGCTGAGGTCGAGGTAGGTGTCCGACGTGACCGAAAGCATTTGGTCGCCGTCGTACGAGGCGACCATCGCATCGAGCTGGAGCCTTCCGTCGGCGGCACTCGCGTGCCCCGCGATCGACGAATGGCAGTTGCCCTCCAGCTTCTGAAGCAGTGCTCGTTCTGCCGTGATCCGAATGCGCGTGGTCGGGTCTTCGATCGCTTTGAGCTGTTCGCGCAGCGTTTCGTTGTTCAGCGCGCCCTCGATCGCGAGCGCTCCCTGACCGACGGCGGGCAGGCAAATGTCCGGCGGAAGCACCACGTGGGGCGTTTTGTCAAGTACGCCCGTGCGGGCGAGGCCGGCCGCAGCTAGGACGATCGCGTCGCACTGACCCTCGCGAAGCTTGCGGATACGTGTTTCGATGTTGCCGCGAAGCGGGACGAAGGTGAGGTCGGGGCGCTGGCGCTGAAGTTGGACCACGCGACGGCGAGAGGTCGTGCCGACCTTGGCGCCCCGCTTCAACGACGCCAAGTCGGTGCCGTCGACTGTGACCAGGACATCGCGCGGGTCTTCCCGAACGGGCACGCTGAGGATGCCCATCCCTTCGGCGAGCGGAACGTCACCTGGCACGTCTTTCAACGAGTGGACAGCGAAGTCCGCCTCGCCGCGCACGACCACTGCCTCCACCTCGCTCACGAAGAGCCCTTTGCCGCCTACCTGGGCAAGCGGGCGATCCTGGATGAGGTCGCCTTTAGTTCGAACGTGGACTTCCTCGACGGTGAGTTCGGGGAAGTGGCGCCGCAGCTGACCGCCGACCCAACGGGTCTGGACGAGAGCGAGGTTGCTCGCGCGTGTTGCAATGCGTAGTTTCACTTCGAATGGCCTGTTGACCCTGTTGCTGCGGTGCCCAGCTGTGAGACCTCGGGTTCCGCGCTGCCTTCCATCGAGGGCTCCTCCGTCGCAGGTCCTTCATCGGATAGCGCAAACAGACGGCGGACGGCGTCGATCAAGAGCACTCCGTCCGGCTCGCCCGCACCCGCTTTGAGCTGAGTCATCGGCTGGTGAAGCAACTTGTTCACCAACGAGCGTCCCATAGCCTCCACTACGGCACGATCGGACTGACTGATACCTTCGAGCCGGGGCAGGGAGCGTCGGATCTCTTCGTCCGCGATCTGTCCAAATCGGTTTCGGAGAGCGACGATGGTCGGGGCGAGCGCGAGCGAACGTCGCCAGCTCAAGAACGACTCGACCTCCTCTTCGACGATGCGCTCCGCCTGCACGGCTTCTCGGGCGCGAACGGCGAGGTTTTCCTCGGCAACCTGCTGGAGGTCATCCACGTCGTAGATGAACACGTTGTCCATGTTGCCGACGCGTGGGTCGACGTTGCGGGGAACGGCGATGTCGATGATGAACAGGGGACGATGGCGCCTGGTTCGAACGACACTCTTCATCAGCTCCGGGGTCAGGATGAACTTCGGGCTTGCCGTGGACGCGATGACCACGTCGGCGTCTGCGAGCTCCATGGTGAGCCGTTCGTAGGGGACCGCTCGGCCGCCGCACGATTCGGCGAGTGAGCGCGCACGTTCTTCGCTGCGGTTGATGACGTGGAGCTTCGTTCCGGTTTGCCGGAGGCTCCGTGCGGCGGACTCGCCCATCTCTCCTGCGCCGAGCAAGAGTGTTCGGCGACCGTCCAGGTTACCGAAGATCTTTTTGGCCAGCTCACAGGCGATCGAGCTGACACTCACGGTGCCTTCGGCGATGCCGGTTTCGTTCCGAACTCGCTTCGCGGTTGCAAAGGCTTGGGTGAAGCAACGGCCGAGCAGGGTGCCCATCGTGCCGGCGCCTTTCGCCGCATCGAAGGCCTCTTTCACCTGCCCTAGGATCTGGGGCTCGCCGACGACGAGAGAGTCCAAGCTCGAAGCGACCCGGAAGACGTGACGGACGACGTCGACCCCGCGTTCCTGGTAGAGGACTTCGTTGGCCGCCACGTCCGCGAGGCGCCTGGTGAGGACCTCCTTGGCGCTTTGCGCGGCCTCGATCGGGTTGTTGCTGGTGGCGTACAACTCGACCCGATTGCAGGTCGAGATCAATAGCGCTTCGTCGATCCGTTCGTTGGCTGTAAGCGCGCGAAGCTCTTGCTCGAGGCGATCGGGCGCGATGGCGAGGCGCTCGCGGACCTCGACGGGTGCGGTTCGATGAGAAAGGCCGACGACGAGGAAGTCGCGCATCAGCCAGTCCCGCCATTGGCTCGCAGTGCGTAGCCGGCCAATACCAGAAGCGTGAATACGAAGCCCATCATCGTGCCGAGCGCCGCCTTTCGACCCTGCCAGCCGGCGGCGACCCGAAGGACGATCACGCCGGCGAAGATCGCCCAAGCGACCAAGCCGAGCGCTTGGCTGACATAGAACTCCGATCCGTCTGAGCGCAACAGCCAGAACGTGCCGGTGATCATGCCGAACGTCAGGAGCGGGAAGCCCAGCAGCACCGCGCGTAGCCCCATGGTGTCGAGGATGTCGAGCGAAGGCAGTCGTTGAGAGACACCGCTGAGCTGGCGGCGTCGAAGCAGCCGTTCCTGCAGCATGTACGCAATGCCGGCGACAAATGCGAGAGCGAATGCGACCAAGCCGAGCACATTGGCGCCGATGTGGAGCGTCAACACCGCGGACTGTATCTTCGGGGAGACCGGTGCGTAGCTGCTGCCGAGTCCCGACGCGAGGAAGAGCATCAGTGACAACGGCGCAACGAACGCGCCGAGGATCGTGACGTCGAAGCGGTAAGACGCGAGCAGGAACGCGATGCCGATGCCGAAGGACGAGATGCTCAAGATCTGCGAGATGTCGGCGAGGGGGAGCTCGCCTGGGGAGGGGGTCTCCAGCAGCAGGAACGCGAGATGCGCGCCCAGAGCGGAGACGAAGACCGTTCCCGGCATGCGTTGGGCCTTGCCCGAGCCCCGTGTCAGCACGAGCAGGTAAAGGATACAGGCGATCGCATAGAGAATCGCCGTAGCGATAAAAAGGCCGGCTTTCATGATCTTGTCGAGGCCCCCATGACTGTGCGGCAGGCTATGAAAAAGCCTACCATGAGGGGGTTTTGCACGGTAGTCGGGAGTGGCGGCACGTTGACAATCGGGCACGCCGTCCTTACTTAATCCATCTCAAGCAACCCTCA
>CAXMRM010000098.1:0-5718 GCA_964196015.1 uncultured Myxococcota bacterium | reverse complement strand
GCCCGCCAACACCTTTTTCGGGTTGACGGGTCCTGGCGTCGTGAAGTCGGTGCTGGGCGAAGACGTGACCGCTGACGAGCTCGGTGGCCCCGGGGTGCACGGGCAAAGCGGCGTTGTAGACCTCACCGTGCGTGACGAGGTTGGCGCGCTGCGAACCGCGCGTCGCTTGCTGAGCTATCTGCCCGGAAACAACCACGAATTCGCTCCCTATCAGGAGACTTCGGACCCGATCGGTCGTCCGACCGGCGAGATTGACACCCTCCTCCGGAAGGCGTTCAACTCGCCCACCGGGTTCAACACGCCAATCGACGTGAGCATCATCCTTCAGCAAATCTGCGATCACGGCGACTACTTCGAGCTCCAGCCGCAGCGGGCGCGCAACACGATCACGGCGTTTGGCCGCCTGGGCGGACATGTCGTCGGTTTCGTCTGCAACAACAGCGCGGTGGCGTCCGGGCAAATCGACGTGGACGCGGCGTTCAAGAACTCGCGATTCATCCGATTTTGCAATCTCTACAACATCCCGGTGATCTTCATGGAGGACACGACCGGGTTCCTGCCGGGGCGCGACCAAGAGAGCCGCGGCATCGTGCAGGCGGGCCGTGCGATGCTCGACTCCATCATCGACCTCCGCACGCCGCGACTTCTTCTCATCATCCGCAATGCCTTCGGCGGGGCGTATGCGGCATTCAACTGCTACGCGGTTGGCGCCGATCACGTCATGGCGCTTCCGACGACACGCGTCGCCGTCATGGGCCCTGCCGGCAAAGAGTTCGTCTACAAGAAAGAAGTGCGTGACATGCGCAACCGGGCGAAGTCGCGCTTGCAAGATGCGCTCGCCGCCGGCGCATCCGAAGGCGATGCCGAGGCTGACGTGGCAGCGTGGGTCAAGGAGCAAGAGGCGGCGTTCAACGCGCGCTACGAGAAGGAGTTCATGAATCCGAAGGAAGCGTTGAGCCTCGGATCGATTTCCGAAATCGTCGTGCCGACCGGCGTGAGGGCCGCGCTCGCCAAGAACCTCAATTTCTACCTCTCCCATTACACCCCGGAACCGTTGCAAACGGTTCAGCGGGAGTTCCACTGATGCCCTCCGACAGCTACACGCACAACCCGCTCGTTCATCGGGATCGTCGGCTCGGACAATCCGAGTCCGACTGGGTGCGCTCGTTCAGCTGCGAGGACATGACGGTCCTCATCGTGTGTCGCGGGCCGATCCGACGGGAGGCGCTCGACATCTTTGCGGAGATGGGGATGACGAAGGTGGGGATACTTCTCTCTGAGAAGGACTCGATCGTGTACCCCAGAGCACTGGCGCCGGAGCTCCGACGATTGGACCCGTCGCGCGTTCACGCGGTCTCTGACTATACCGGCGCGAGCAAGGAAGAGCGGGCCGAGCGCATCGCCCAGATCATCGGGATCGCCAAGCACAACGGATACGACTACATCTTCGCCGGCTACGGCTTCATGGCGGAGGACGAAGAGTTCGTTCGTTCGATCGAAGAGGCTGGCCTTCGTTTCATCGGCCCTTGCTCGCATACGGTTCAAGCGGCCGGCTTCAAGGACGAGGCGAAGCGTACGGCAGAGTGGGTGGGCGTCAGCGTCACGCCGGGCATTAACAACGCCACGGCACGGCTTCTTCTCAGAAAGCACTCCGACCGCAAGGCGTTGAGCAAGCTCGTCAAGAAGCATGGTCTCGACGTAGCCGAGCTCGGCGATGTCGATCTGGAAACGGTCGCAGACGCGGTGCTTGGCGCTTCCTACGACGCCGGCATCGACCTCTACACCGTCGATGAGCTTGGCGAGCAGATCCAAATCGAGGTCACCTCTATCCTCGAGAAGTACGAGGGTAGCCGGATTCGGCTCAAGGCCATCGGTGGCGGCGGCGGTAAGGGGCAGCGCATCGTCAGTGCCGCCGAGCAAGCGCCTGCGATGGTGCGCGAGATTCTAGGAGAGGTGAAGACTCTCGGTGTCGGCGACAACAAGAACATTCTCGTCGAGATTAACATCGAGACTACGCGTCACAACGAGATTCAACTCATCGGCAACGGCGAGTGGACGGTGTCCCTCGGCGGACGTGACTGCTCGCTTCAGATGCACGAGCAGAAGCTTCTCGAAGTCTCGATGACACAAGAGACGCTCGCCGCTGCGGTCGAGCGCGAGCGAGCTGCGGGCAACGAAACCAGCGCCGCTGCGATCGAACAAGACCTGCAAATCCTCCGTCGGATGGAAGAAGAGGCCGTACGCTTTGGTGAAGCGGTCAAGCTCGACTCTGCCTCGACGTTTGAATGCATCGTCGATGGACCGCGCCACTACTTCATGGAAGTCAATACGCGGATTCAGGTCGAGCATCGCGTCTCCGAGCTCTGCTACGCGCTCCGCTTCCGCAATCCCGACGCCGCCGCCGACTCCTTCGACGTACACTCGATCGTCGAGGCGATGGCGCTGCTCGCCAAGCACAAGGTCAGGCTCCCCCGACCCGAGCGCGCTCAGCGCAACGCGGCTGCGGTGGAGGCGCGTCTCAATGCTACGGACCAGTCGCTTTCTCCTCACGCAGGCGGAGAGATCATGTCCTGGTCGGATCCGATCGAAGGCGAAGTTCGCGATGACCAGGGCATCTGCTCGAAGAACCCCGACACCAACCTCTTCATGCGTTACAAGCTGGCCGGCGCATACGACAGCAACATCGCGCTCCTGGTGACCACCGGCGATGACCGCCGTCAGAGTTACGAGCACATGCGCGAGGTGCTTAGGCGGACGGTGGTTCGTGGCCCCGATCTTCAAACGAACCTGCAGTTCCACTATGGGCTTGTGCATTGGTTCCTCGCGAATGGCGTTGACGCCAAGCCAACGACGCGATTCGTGCTTCCCTATCTGACGCTCGTCGGCGAGCTTCTTCGAGAAGCCAAAGAGATCGATGCGGACTACGCGTACGACCGCCTCTGCCGTCAGTACTTGAAGGCCGCTTCGGATGATCCTGCCGCTGCCAAAGCCACCAGCGAGCTTTCGGTTGTGAAGAGGACACTGCTCGGCCGGCCGCTCGGCCGCGTGTTGAGGCAGCCGCATCTTCTTTCGGCGTGGTTGAGTTCCAACAAGAACAGCTTCGAGGTCAACAACCGTCGTGTCACCTGGCTGCGCAACCCGCTGCTGGTGCTCGCCGATACGTACTACCTCCTCCACATGGATGCCGGGGTAATCCTGCCGGCTGCGCATCGCATTTGGGAGCAGGACCAGGCCGTTCTCCGAGATGGCGCGGCGTTTTACTCTGCGGTGCAGGAGCGCACGGGCGACCTAACTTGGCCCGATGTCGACGAGCTTCTGAAGGCAAAGAAGCCCGCAAAGGGCTTCGACGCCAAGCAGTGGTCACAGGTGCGGGAGGCGCATCTCGGCTTCCAGCTCGGGTCCGAACTCTACAGCTTGCTGCCGTTGATCGCGGATAAGGTCGGCTTCTTCGACCTTCGCGTGAACGACGACCTGACCCTCACCATCCCCGAGCGATTCCTCGATCCCGCCCACCAGCTGAAAATGAAGAAGGTGCTCGTGCCGCCTCCGGCCAACAAGGCCGACGAGATCGTGTCCGTGAGCGGTGGCATGTACTACGCGCAGGAGGCGCCGGGCATGCCGTGCTTCATCGAGGAGGGGCAACACTTCGAGATCGGCGATCCGCTCTACATCGTCGAAGTCATGAAGATGTTCAACAAGGTCTACGCGCCGTTCGCCGGAACCGTCGACAAGATCCTCGTCGACACCGACGGCACCATCGTCTCGAAGGGCCAGCCTCTCTTCAAGGTCACCCCGGACGAAAAGTTCGTCGAGGAAGACCCGGTGGAGGTCAAAGCACGGATCGAGTCGAACACCGAACAATACCTGGCCGTGGTCGCCTAGAGGAGGTCGTCGCGGCCGGTTGCGAGGACCACGCGGTTGCGGCCAGCCGCTTTGGCTCGAAAAAGTGCCCGGTCCGCCGTGGTCATCAGCCGCGCCTTGAGGTCACTTGGCGGCTGACCATTGAGGTGCCGCAGGCCTTTGAGGGTGGCGACCCCGACTGAGACCGTGATCTTCGGCAGCATTCCCCCCCGTCGCATCGGCCCCGCGGTACTCGCTGCGACGTGGCTTCGCAAATGGTCCGCTAGCGCCCGGGCACTTTCCTTCGATGCACGCTTTTGGACCACGATGAACTCGTCGCCTCCGAAACGGAACACGTCCCCGACGCCCGCCGCGGCTTCGTGCAGTGCCTTGCCGGTGCGCTTCAACGCCTCACTCCCGGCTGCGTGACCGAGCTTGCTGTTCACGCGCTTGAGGTGATCGAGATCCACGAACATGAGCGCCATGTCGCGATCGCCTCGCCGTGCGGCCGTCACCGCCCTGCTCAGCCAGCTGTCGAACTCTCGCACGTTCCGGAGGCCGGTCAGTGGATCATGGGCGGCAAGGACTTCTTGCCGTCGAAGCGACGCGGTTTGGATCAATGAAGTCGTGACGTAACGTGCCAGCCCTGCGACAACGCGTGTTTCACGCGCTGTAAAACCAGCAGGCGACTTCGGATTGACCAATTGCAAAATCCCGAGCGGCCGGCTCCCGTCGTGCAGCGACGCCAACAATGCCGACTGCGTTCCGTGCGATGAAAGAGACGACGCAACGAAGGGTGTTCGCCGCCCGAGTGCGCGTTTGGACAGCCCCGGATGAAGCGGAACCCCGCGCTCGAGCAGGAGCTTCGCGTCCGGACCGCATGCGGCGACGCAACGAAGCGACTCCGCGCTCTGCCCAATGAAGATTGCACCAGCCGTTGCGCGAACGGCGAGCACGGCTGCCTCGAGCCCTTCTTCGAGCACACGCATGACTGGCCGCGCCCGGGAGCCTGACGCCCCGAGAACGGATTCGTTGAGCTGTGCCCCCCTCAGGGTGTGAATCCGCACAACCAAATCGTAGGCAGTTCAGGCACGACAAGCCAACGAAGTGCGCTTTTGTACTGCGTTGTAGGTATCATTTCGCCTGATGGCGCGTACAACGAAGAACGCTGGGGTTCAGAGGGACTTTGTGGGTTCGGATGCCGGAACCAGGTACCTTTGCTCATGGCTGTGCCCTGGGATTACATGAGAATATTGAGCGGGGATTGCCTTGCCGAATAAGGACGACCTTCTTCGACAATATCGAATGATGATGGTGATTCGTCGCTTCGAAGAAGAGGCGGCGCGTTACTACGCCAAAGGCAAGATCGGCGGGTTCCTTCATCTGTACATCGGGCAAGAGGCGATCGCGGTTGCCGCCGCCGAAGTCCTCGAAGACCAGGACTACATCTTTCAGACCTACCGCGATCACGGCATCGCGCTCGCGCGCGGGATGTCCGCCAACGCCGGGATGGCCGAGCTGTTCGGAAAAGACACCGGCTGCTCGCGAGGCCTAGGCGGCTCGATGCACTTCTTCGACGTCGAGCGGAACTTTCTCGGCGGTTGGGCGATCATCGGCGGCCATCTGGCGCTGGCGGCAGGGACTGCATTCAAATCGAAGTACGCCGGCGAAGACCGCGTTACCATGTGCTTCTTTGGCGAGGGCTCGACCAACATCGGCGGCTTCCATGAGGCCATGAGCCTGGCGGGCCTGTGGAAGCTACCTGTCGTCTTCGTTTGTGAAAACAATCAGTACGCGATGGGCACTCCGCTAGAGCGAACCAGCCCGCTCAAAGACTTGTCGATCAAGGCGAAAGGCTACGGCATGCCGGGCGATCGT
>CAXMRM010000097.1:0-11708 GCA_964196015.1 uncultured Myxococcota bacterium | reverse complement strand
CACCTCTAGCTCGTGCCCAACGGCCGGTATCAACAATTGCCTGGGTGGGGTGGGCACCAGCATCTGCGAGGACTGCCTGCAGGGCGCCGAGGTCGCGTTCCAGTTCCGCTTGGGCAACACGTCGGTCCTGCAGACCGCGACATCCCAGGTCTTCGACTTCGACATGGTGGGCTTCGCTGGCGCGGCCGAGATCGGTCGCATTCCGGTTCGAGTCATGGTTCCCGCGGCGGGCGGATCGTACGGCTCTGGTTTCTACCAGAACACCTACGACTCCGATTTCGTTTGCGAGATGCCACCGGAGCGGCCGGATTGGGGCATGTTGACTTGGTTGGGATCAACGCCGTCCGATGCCACGGTGGAATTCGAAATCTTCAGCGCCAACACGGTCGCGGAGCTCGATTCGGTCATTCCGGTGTCGATCGTCTATCCCGTCGACACGACGGCGCAGGCCTACGATGTCGGCACCGAGCTCATCAATGGAGGGCAGCCGAACTTCATGCCCTTCCTTCGCGTGCGTGCCAAGCTCAACGCGTCGAGCGACAGTCTGTCCACGCCAACCTTCGGAGGTTGGTCGATGCAGTTCAACTGCGTGCCGTTCGACTAGCTAGGCTGGGCGGAGCGGCAGAGATTACCGGCCGCCGCCCTTGACCAGGGTGAGCATGGGCTTCGGCGCGTAGCCGGCGAGGTAGCCGCTTTCCTCGGCGATGTAGACCCAGCCGCGTTCGTCGACCCGCATCAGGTCGGGGACCAGGTCGCAGGGTAGGCTCGCGGAGAGTTTTTGGACGTCGGCGGGGCGCACGACGTGGACCGAGGACGCGGGGACGAAGAGCGCGCCGCCGCGTAGCACCGGCTCGAGCCGGCGCGGGATTTCGTCTGCCAGCGCGTCGGCGAGGTTCGTGCTCCACCGAACGTCGCCCGAGCGCACGTCGAGCGCGCTGAGCTGACCGAACGGAGCGTTGACGATCCAGGTTTCGTCGATGGTCATCCCTGCGCCGCCGATGCCCAGGCCCGGGTCCTTGGTTTCCCAAAGGGACTTGCCGGTTTGCAGGCAGTGCGCCGAGAGGGCGGCCTCTTCGCCTGCCGTCGAGACGAGCACGACGTTGGCTGCAGCGCAAGGGTCGGAGGTTGGAGGGCCCTGAAGCTCGCGTTGCCAGCGCGGTTGGCCGCTGTAGAGGTCGATGGCGAAGAGAGCGCCCTCACGCCGGCCTCGAACTGCGGCCGCGATGACCGTCTCGTTGCTGACGAGCGGCTTGAACTGAAAGCATCCGCGCTCGGCAAAGCGCCAGACGTCTTCGCCGGTCGCGATGTCTAGAGCGTGAATCGCCTCCTCGCCGCAGGTCACTAAGAGCACGCGGCCGACCTTGGTCATGCGGAACTCGCCGCCGCTTCGCGAGGCAAAGCGCCATCGGGGCTCCCCGGTGCGGACGTCGATCGCGACGAGCCGGTGGCTGCCTTCGGTGACCACCGCGACCGGCGGCATCTTGTCACCGCCCGCCATCAAGCCCATGGGCGGGCCTCCGATGCGTGGCGCGATCTGGGTGGAGCAGTAGGGCTCCCCGTCCTCGACGTTGCAGAACTCGACGTCGCCGTCGGCCGACAGGCGGATCAAGACCGAGCCGGCCATCAAGGTCGTCGATGCTTGGCCGGGGCGCGCCCAGAGCACCTTGCCGTCGTCGCGCGACACGGCGACCACGTGGGTCTGGGTCGCGATCACCAAACGATCACCGCACATGAAGACCGAGTTCGCGTCGAGACCTTCGAGACAGATGCGCCATCGCTCGTCAAACTGTAGCGAGGGGAGTCTGCCGGGCGCCGTGGCATCCTCCAGTTCCAGTTCTCCGCTGTGGTGCATGCGCAGGCGGTCGGGGTCGAGGTTGACGAAGCTGTCGGCGCTTCGGCGGGAACGGATTTCGCGGCGGAGCGCCCGAACCTCCTGACGGAGGGCTCGGACGCGGAGGTTTCGGCTCTGGCCGCGGTCCGCAGCGACCAGACTTCGAAGCAGATCGCTCGCGAGCTTGAGGATCGGCAGGGCGGCCTCGGCGATCGTCAGCGAGGTTGCGGTCAGGTCACCGCGCCCGTCCGAGGAGAGCTCCACGCTCACCAGCTGGTGGGAAGACTTTCGCATGGCGATCTGAAAGCCGCCTGCTCGGAGACGCACGTGCGTCGGATGCGCGCTGTCCCACGATTCGATGAGGGTCCGCACCGCGACGACCATGCGGTGGGCCGCCAGCATGATCGGGCCTCGCACCAAGGAGAGCCGGCGTCCTCGAACGAAGGCCCACAGATGCCCATCAAAAAGCAGCGCGTGCACGTCGGCCTGTGCCGATCGCCCTTGGGCAGATGAGGAAGAAGGATAGACTGCGGCCTCGTATCCAAAGGCAAGCGGCACGTGTTCGCCCGGTGTGTCGAGCTGACCGCCACGCTGGTTAATTGGCGCGATGAGACCCTCTGGGTCGGGCGTGAGTTTGGTAGCCAGCGCTCGTTCTGCGACGCGGATCGCGATCTGCCGGGCGGTCGGATCGACCTCTTGTCCCGCCGTCTCGAGCATCGACTGTGCGCAGCTGTCCAGCAATCGTCGAAGCGGTACCGTGCGATCGAGCTGGTAGACCACCGGTGCGCTCGCGGTGCCATAACAGCTGACCAACACCGAGTCTCCGCGGCGAACCAATGCGTACTCGATCGCGGCCGTGGCGAGGGGCAGGAGGGCTTTGCGTTTGGCGCCGATCGCGAGCGCTGCTACCGCCGCGGTGAGCTCGGCCAAAGCCGGGGTCTCCAGGTCGAGCTCCCCGCCTAGGAGGAGATACGAAACACCGGAACTAGCGCGTTTTTGCCCGTATGAGAGCGATTCGTCCACGTGGGCGACCATGTTGTTTTTCCGAGCCGAGCTGGGAGGAAAATGGTACTTGCTGCGTTCGATTTGGATCCAAAAAAAGGCGCGTTGGCGCATATGTTGACAGCGCATCTTCGCCGAGGAACTCGCGCATCGCGGCAGCAAACGACTCGGCCGAGTGGTATGTCGCGAGGTAGCGGCAAGCTTCTTCCCGGACCGCGCTCGCAGCGCGATGGTCTTCCAACAGGCGCCTCGCGGCGGCGGCGAGCGCATGAGCATCGTCGTCAGGCACGGTGATGCAGGCATCCTGCACGGGAAGCCCCGTTGCGGCCCGCTGCATCGCAACCACGGGGAGCTTCCGGGAGAACGCATCGAGCATCTTGATGGGGAGCCCGCCTTCGGTCCACCTCGGAACCCAAGTCAGGTTGCTCGCGGCGTGCGCTAGTTCGCGGGCCCGCTCCCCATCGATACGGCAGAAGTGAACGCTGTCGGCGACCCCTAGGCGCTGTGCCTCCAGCCGGACAGGGCTGGGGTCGGACTCCGTCGCAACGAGCAGACGCGCCTTTGGGTGCGTGTTCCGTAGAACGAGCAGAGCCTCGATGAGGTGCTCCCAACCCTGATAGCGATCGAGGTTGCCGGCGTAGAGGCAAACCTGCGCGTCGGCGGCAAGGCCCAGCGCGGCACGGGCTTCATCCCGTCTGGGGCGATGCGCGTCGGTCGGTATGGTCCAGGGGACCGGCAAGTATCGTGCGCCTTTGCCGAGGAGACGCGCCAGCGAAGGGGCGACGGCTGCGACGCCGACTGCACGAGCGCAGACGTTCTGCTCGACCTGCCTTGCGACTCCGCTGACGAGGCGGGCTGGCAGTGAAGGGAAGTGCACGGGAAGTTCGCGGGCAAGAGAGGTGTGTGCGACGTAGTAGACGGGCGTGACCCGCGCGGCGAGCGCAGCGATGGCGGCTTCGATGTGGTGGGCGACGATCGCCGTCGGTCGGAGGCGGTGCACGAGCCGGCGCGTCTCGAAGATGCACCGCGCGTCGAGCGCGATCTTGCCCCAGGAGGGCCCGGAGCGCAGAGAGCAAACCCTAGGGAAGTCGGGGATGCGGTGGATCTCGTAAGGCGCGTCGAGCTCGTACGCCGCTCGTGCGTACGTCAACAAGTGAGTTGGCCGACCCGTGCTGGCGGAGGCCTGAAGCATGGCAGCGAGCGCAGCCTGGGTGCCCTGGTAACTAGGAAAGGGGAGGCAGGCGACGTGGAGAATCATTCGATGTAACCCAGCGCCCGCAGCCGCGATTCGACGAGCCCCTCGTTTCGCGTCGTGCGCGGCGTGACCGGGCTGGCTTCGGGGAGCGGCTGTGACGAGGCGCCACCGTCGTCGTGCAGCGCCTCCCAAAGAACGCGACCTTTGAACGAAGGCGGCACCGAGAGGCCTAGCCGGCAGAGGAGCGTCGCGCTCAGATCGGCGATGTGTGCGTCGAGTTGACCCGCTGCCTGCACGCTTGGTCCGGCAAGCGCCATGAAGCCATGCGATCGATGACTGCCCGGGAGGCTCCGGCCTTTCTTGCCGAGCTTCTCGGTGTCGGCAAGTCGCCTGAAGGGGCTGCCAGCGGGCGGGAGCCCCGTAAAGCGGCTTCGCCGCGACGGGGGCTCGCTTGGCATGAGGTTGTAAGAGTAGCCGTCATCGAGATGAAGATCGACGAGTAGGTCTGGCGCGCGATCCAGGTGCGGACCTTCGAAGAGCTCTTCGCGCGGGATCAGATCTCGAAATACCGGCTTGCCGTTCCATGGGTCGCGCGTGCCGAGCAACGCCGCGCGCACTCGGAGAACCGTCTCGCGTTTCTGCTCGGGGCGAACGATGCCGCGAGGCTCCCGGCCGGCCATGTTGAGGTAGATGCCGGGGAAGTAGTTCAGCTCGTCGCTGAACGCCACCGTGTTTCGCATGTCGATTGCGCCGAAGCGCACGTTCGACTCCAGGCGACCCGGGAGCCAAGCGTTGCCCCAGCGAAAGATCCGCTCGCGGAGGCGCGGGGGGAAGCGCCGCAGCGCGATCTCTTTCAGCCCTGCGCCGCTGCGGCCCCGCCGCCTTCCAAACCGAAGCAAGCCATGCTCGGCCAAGAGGCGATTGAGATACAGCACCTTGTCCGATGAACCGCCCGAGCCGTGGTCACTGAGCACCGTGACGTCGGTCTCGTTGCCGCCCGCGGCTTCCAAGAGTGAGCCGACAGCCTTGTCGAGCGCTTCGTAGACACGCAGGAGCCCACGCCGCTGCTCAGCCGACACGCTTGCGGGCCGGCGGGGTGATTCCGGGTCGTGGTGCGCCCAAAGGTAGTGCGACGCCGTATCGCTTTCGCCGAAGTACACCGCGAAGACGTCCCAATCCTGCCGCTCCAGCAACCATCGGGCCCACTCGGCCTTGCGAGCGACCCGCCGCTCGAGCGCAGCCGGTAACAGGTCGATCCAGCCAGGCGCGTCCGCGTGAAACTCGTCCACGTCGTCGAACGTCGGAGCACCAAACCTTTGAACCGTCTCGTCATAGAGCGACGGCGGCCACATGAATGATCGATCCGCTTCGAACGCAACCGGTGCGTCCCAGCCGCTCACGAAGACACCATGTTCGAGCTCCTCGGGAGGCCAAGTCGCTGGGAAGCTCAGGCACGCACACCGAAGCCCGAGCTGATCGAGCTGCCTGAACACGGTCGGCACTTCCCGTGCCGTCCCGGCGGTGAAGCGCACCCGGTATCCCTTGCGAGTCGTGAAGTCGAAGACCCCATGACGCGCAGGGTCGACGCCGGTGAGGAAGGTGGTCCAGTTGGGAAGGGTGGCCGGCGGCTGCACGGACTCGAGAGGGGCAAAGACCCCGCGAGCCATGAGGTTGTGAAGGTGAGGGAGGTGCTCGGGGCCAAACTGCTCGACCAGTCCCAGATCGAACCCATCCAACCCCACCACCAGCGCCCGAGCTGCCACCCACGAAGCCTAGCCCGAAAAAAAAAGGGTCAGTCCCCCTTTTAAGAGGGTTAATTTACGGGCACGGGCACTGAGTCCGTCACCGAGTCCAGTCCCTGCCCAAAATCCCGGGCGGCCGCGGCACCCCAAACACCCCGAGGATCGTCGGCGTGACGTCATAAATCTCCGCCCCCTCCACGTACCCGCCCGCAGGCGTTCCGCCGCCGCTCATCACGAAGACGCCGTTCCAGTCGTGGTTGCAGCTATCGGGGCCGGTGTCGTTTTCGGTGACGACGATGCGTCTGCCTCCGATCGATCCGATTGCGCGCACTTTCAGCTCGTCGAAGTAGACCATCAGGTCGGGCGGGAAGCCTCGGGCTTGGCGGTAGTGCTCTTCTGGAATTCGTACGCACACTGGGACACGATCGCCTTCGTCGTTCCGCGCGTTCTCGAGATCAGCACGCAACTTGTCGCGAACCGCGCGGACCTCCGCAGGCGCGACCACCCCGTTTGGCTCGCGGCCTGCGACGTTCAGGAACACCCTCGCGTAGTAGCCGCCCTCGGCCCAGGCCGTCGTGCGTTTCCAATCGATGAGCGCATGGTGCAGAGGTGAGGATGCAGCGGGCGGCTCTCGAAGCACGAGGTATCCCTCGCGGATCAACCATTCGTTGATACAGAAACCGCCGTGCATCGCGCGAGCGCCGTGGTCGCTGACCACCAACACTACGGTGCCCTCGTCGGCCAATCCGCAAAGCCGCCCGATGTGGGTATCGAGCAGTCCGTAGTACTCGCGGCCCAGGTGCTCCCACGGGTTGCCGGCTTCGTGTCGCGGGTGCTCCGGATCGATGTGACGCCAAAACGCATGATGAAAGCGATCCAGGCCGATCTCCACCATCATCATGAAATCCGGCTGCTTTTCGTGCCAGACGTGCTCCGCGATCTCGACATGCTGCTCGGCCATCGTCACGATGTCCCGGTAGATGCGATCGAGATCGTCGGCGCGGAAGTTCTCCACATCGGCGCGATAGGGGCCGAAGCGGTCTACGATCTCGGTTTCGAGCTCTCGCGGAAAGCACCAGGGCGCATCAGCACCGGGCCACAGGAATCCGGACACCATCTGGCCGCGTACCGGAGTCGGAGGCGAGGTGAGCGGAACGAAAAGCGGGGCGACTCGGTAGCCATGCTCACCGAGCCAATCCCAAACCCGCTTCACGCGAACGTCTCCGCCGTCTGCCAAGCGCAGCCCGGTCTCGCCCACGACGCGGTTTCGAAACCCGTACAGCCCGAGCTCGCCCGCGTCGCGTCCCGACACCATGCATGTCCATGCCGGCACAGTGATCGGAGGCTCCGAGCTTCGAAGCGGGCCCCAGGTGCCGCGGTCCATCAAGGCCGACAGGTTCGGCATCGCGTCACGGTATCGCTCGAACACCAGGCGAGGCGAGGCGCAGTCGAGCCCGATCACCATCATTCGGCTCTTATCGAGGATCGACGATGTCGGCCGCTTCGTAGATGGTGCGCTCGAGGTGGTTGAGGTCAAAAGGCTTTTCAATTAGAAGGTTTGGGATGCTCTGAAGGAAGTCGCGGGCGCGTTGCGTGAAGGCGCCTCCTGTCATGAAAACGATTCGGTCATTTACCGGGGTAGCCCTTTGGAGGGCGGCTCGGTAGACGTCCATGCCCGTCATTTCCGGCATGATCAGGTCGCATAGAATCACGTCGTACGCGTTCTGTCCCATCAAAGCGACCGCCTCCCGTCCATCGTTGGCCGTCGTTACGTCATGGTCGATGAGCGCTTTCTGAATGAGTCGCGCAATGACCGGCTCGTCGTCGACCACCAAAACCGACAGCTTGCCCCTCGCAGCACGCCGGACCGCGCTCATCGACGGGGGCGGGACGGTCAATGGGCGCTGTACACGCGCAGCCCTCGGCAACACGACGCGAGCCACCGTACCTTGCCCAGGGTGACTCTGGATCTCGATCGTGCCTTCGAGCGAGTGCACGATTCGACGACAGATCGAAAGTCCGAGACCGGTTCCCCGCCCCGCAGGCTTCGTCGTCACGAATGGGTCGAAGATACGCCGGAGAAGCTGTGAGGGAATTCCGGGACCGGTGTCCTGCACCTCGATGCACACACGATCCTTGTCGGTGCTCCGCGCTCGGACTGTGATCGTGTTTTGCGTCCGGTCGCCCGGGTCGATCGCCTGCGCTGCGTTGACGATCAGATTCAGGAACACCTGACCGACACGAGTCCTCGAGCCGCGAATGTACAGGTTGCCTTCCTCGTACTCCCGCACCACCGTGGCTCGATGTTGCATCTCGGGCTGCGCCATTCGGATCGCAGAATCGAGCACCTGTCTGAGGTTGACCGTCTCGACCTCGGCGCCGTCTCCGCCGTATGATAACGATGTGATTTCATTGGCAATTATCCGAATTCGCTCCGCGCCTTCGTAGGCCTCGACGAGCAGCTTGGCGGCTTCGCCGGAGAACTGCTCGTTGGAATCGCGAAGCGAACGTAGATGGTTCCAAACGAAGGTGAGCGGATTTTTTATCTCGTGAATGATGCTCGCGGTCAGTGTGCCGATTGCAGACATGCGCTCCGCCAGCAGCAGCCGTTGTTGAAGCTCACGCTCAGCGGTCATGTCGACGACAGAGGCGATCGCACGCTCGAAGCGACCCCCACCACTTTCCACGAACCGCCAATGCACACGAACGTCTCTTGGTTCGCGCGAGCATGTCATGATCGCGGTTTCGAGATGGATGTCACGCTCGTTACGGAAGGCAGCCATCAGCACGCGCAGAAAGTCTGCTTTCGATTCGGCGGTTAGGAGCTCCAACGACCGGCGGATGCACTCTTCTTCGCTTGCAGCGCCAACCAACGAAACGGCGCCGGCACTGACCCGATGAATTCGTGTTCGATTGAGGCACTCCATGAGCGCACCGGGCTCGTTTCGAACCAAACGCTTGAACTCATCCGCATCGTGGCAGCCCTGCGCTTCGATCCACTCGAGTGGGCCCCGAAAGTCGAGGTCCCAAAGCGCGCTCGGGAGCAACCCCCAGGCGCTATTGTCGCGTTCAGGCGACGGTTCTTTTGATTGGCGGATGAGACGAACCATGAGCTTGTCGGCACGGGGCCTTCGGGGAGAAGAGCATCGGATCCTAGCGAAGAGCAGGCCCGCCGCCCAAAAGCCAGCATAGCGCGGTGCGCGACCTCCGTGAATTCAGCGGCGATCGCCGTCGAGCATGCGCCGGCCGGCGATTACCAAACCCTCCACTTGGGCTCGCGCGGCCTGCGCGGCAGAGCGTGCGTCGAGGTTCGACGGCAGAGGCTCGCCCAGGTGGACCGCGATCCGAGTCCGCGGGCGCGCGGCGATCTTGGCGATGTGCTTGGCGAATGATTCCTTCACGTACGGAACGGCAGGCGAGTAGGCAATGCCGACCGGAATGATCGGAATATCGAGCGAACGAACCGCCGCAAAGGCACCCGGGTGAAACTCGTGAACCGAGTCCCCAGGGAAGGTTCCTCCTTCCGGGAAGGTGACGACGGTGCGTCCTTCCCTGGCGCGCGTGCGGATCTCGCGAAGCGCCGAAGCGCCGCTTCGCCGGTCATTGCGGTCGACGAAGATCGTATCGCCATGCTTCGCCAGACGCCCTATCAACGGCCAGTCCGCGACGTCGTGCCGGCTCAGCAACACGCCTTGAAAGAGAGAGAGCATGACTCCGATGTCGAGCGCGCTTTGGTGATTCGCTACGACCAGCGCCCCGCCGTCGTGCGTCTGCTGCCCGTGCACCAAGAGTTCTGCGCCGAAGACACGTAGAAGGCCGCTGGTCAAACGCGCGAGGTATCGGCTTCCGAGCTGCTCCTGCCCTGGCTCGGGGGTCAGCGCGCGCCTTGCCTCATAGGCTGCGAGGACGCCCGCCGAGAACCCGACGAAGGCCCCGGCGCGCAGTACCACGCGCACATTGCTCAATTTGGCGCCTCTCGAGTTTGGGCTCGCGAGGCTTTGGATTTGGTGGCAGTCTCAGCTCGTGGCGGCATCACTTGCACCGGGATTCCTCGTCGCAGCACCTTCGATGCGGTGCCCCTTTTTCAATCATACACTGGTGTTGCTGATCGATCACGGTGACGACGGTTCTTTTGGCTTCGTCGTCAACCGCATGACCGACCTCGAGATCGAGGATGTCTTCAAAGAAGTCGGTGTTACCGGCGAAGCCGCCAGTACGGTGCGCGCGCCGGTCATGTTCGGTGGGCCGGTCTCCCCGGAGTCCGGTTGGATCCTATACGACGCCGAAGGGGTTCCCCAGCCGTCGTCAGGCCGAACGATCGCCGTGGGCCAGCGCATGGCATGCAGCGCGTCGCGCGAGCTCTTGGAGCGCATCGCGCGAGGCGACGGTCCCGACACGTGCGCCATGATGCTCGGCTACTCCGGCTGGGGCGTGGGCCAACTCGAGAGCGAGATGAAGCTGGGCTCCTGGATTCCGGTCGATCTCGATTATGGCCTCGTGTTCGACACGCCGATCGAGAACCGCTGGGAGGCAGCGCTCGCCACGCTGGGAATCGACCCCGCCCGCTTCGTCGACAGCCACATCGCAAGCGCGTGAGCCCGCTCGGATCCCCAGCGGGCCGGTCGCCTTGTTTCCGGTGGGGTCAGAGGCTACCTCCTTTCGCGATGGGGTTTCGCCTCGACAGGTTGGTGTTGATCGGTCTGCTGGCTTTCGCGATGGCGTGCGGCGGTGGCTCGGGCTCCGGCGCAAAGGGCGACAACGCCAAGAGAATGCTCGACCCCAACGACGATGCGCGCACTGGCTACGAGAAGGCACTGCTCGATTTTCGTCGCGGCGATTGCCTTTCGGCCGAGCCCATGTTCCACGAGATCCGCCGAGAGTTTCCCTACAGCCGGTTCGCTGCGCTGGCGGAGCTTCGTATTGGTGATTGCCAGTTCAAGAATGAAGCGTACCCCGAGGCGATCCAGACCTACCGGCAGTTCGTCCGTATCCGCCCCTCACACAAAGAGATCCCCTACGCGCGATTTCGAATCGCCGAGGCCTATTACAATCAAATCCCCGGCGGCTGGTTCATGACGCCCCCTGCGGCCGAGCGCGACCAGAGCGCTGCACGTGATGCACTGATCCAGTTGCGTCGGTTCGTGGTGGACTATCCAGACGACCACCGCCTTCCGGACGCCAACGAGCTCATGGACAAATGCATGGGCCTGCTCGCTGCGCACGAGTTCTACGTCGCGCGTTTCTACCTCAAGCGGGATGCGTACCGCGGTGTGATTTCGCGGCTCAAGGGGTTGCTCGCGTCCTACCCTGGCAGCGGGGTTGAGCCCAAGGCGCTGCTCCTGCTCGGGGAGGTCTACCTGAAGACCCACGAGGTCGAGGCGGCCCGGGGGACTCTCCACGAGATCGTCCAGCGTTTTCCTGACAGCGGCGAGGCCAAACGGGCCCAGACCCTGCTCGGCAAGATCGGCTGAGGCGCCTGGCGCGGATTTCTGGCCACCGATCCGGTGGATCGCTACCTTCGGGCTCATGGCTCCTTGGGCTCAACAGATTTTGGACGCGGCGAACGAACACTACGACCGCGCCGAGTACTCGCTGGCTCAGCCCTATTACGAGAAACTCGTGCATCGCGTCCTCTGGACGATCCAGGTCGAGGTACGCCCGAGCAAGCGATCGGTGAAGGTTGGCGACCTTGCCACGGCGATAGGCGTCGTTCGATGAATCCGAGTGGCGCTGAGCACGCTGCAACGTGCGAACGCCCGAACCATACTCGCCGAGCTCGTTGCAAGTCACCGTGAGGTTGAGCGCCGCCTCCAGATAGCCAGAGTTGATCTCGAGCGCCTGCTCGAAACACCAGCGCGCTTCGGGAAGCCGGCCACCGAGATGATAGACGACCCCGAGTCGATTGAACACGTCGGGATACCGGAGCCCCTGCTGCACG
>CAXMRM010000096.1:0-11790 GCA_964196015.1 uncultured Myxococcota bacterium | reverse complement strand
CACGCAGGCTTCCTTCGTGAAGTGGCTTGTGCTCTTGTCCCTTTGCGTCATCGGGTGCGCTGATGACGCCGTCCCGCCCACCGTCTCCGGTATCGGAGACGGCGACGTCCTCGTTGGGATCGGTGGAGGCTCCGATGGCGTCGACGCCGGCGTCGACGGCGGTACCGACGCAGGGACTGATGGGGGCGAGCCCAACGGCGCGTGCGACAACGTGTCGGATCTCGACGCGATCGAAGGCACGGGCGACAGCCTGCGCGACATCGCCCGCGACTGCGGTCTAATCAACTGCCCGAACTTCGTGGGGAACAGCCCCGCGTACCAATCCTGCGTGAGCGCATGCGTCGCGAACCGCGTCCGAGGCCTCTCGTCGGAGTGCGCCGCCTGCTACGGAGGCTCAGAGCGATGCAGCCACGATTCGTTCTGCAGAGCCCGATGTCAGCTCAACACCTGCAGCACGATCTGCCTCGATTGCATGAACGGAGCGGACTGCATCCTGGAGCTCGAGGAGTGCAGCGGCTTACCAGGCGACGGCTGCGCGGACCGGTAGTCAGCGTCGGTGCCAGCGAGCGGGCAGGGGCGGCGATGCGAAAACACGGTGTCCCGGACGAAGCCACCCGCTGACACCCCGTAAAACCGATGCGAAGCATCGTCCACGGCACTGCGCTGTCCCTGCCGCTGACACTGCCGCTGGCCCTGCCGCTGACACTGTCCCTGGCACGGCCCCTGCCGCTGACACTGTCCCTGACACTGACACTGTCCCTGTCGCTGACACTGTCCCTGCCGCTGCCACTGTCCCCGCCTACGGCTCCGGGATCGCCTCCTGCACCTTCTCCCACGTATCGGTCGTCCCAATCACGTCGACCATCATCACGGCTTCCGCGGCCGAGATGTTGTCTTGCTTGGGACTGCTGATGTCGAGCCAACCGGCGATCCGCCGCGCGATCGCGAGGCGCGTGGCCAGCTCGACGCGGGCCCGAGCCAGGCTGCCAAAGCGTGTCCAGCGCATTGACCAGATCTCATCAGCGAGCCAGTCGCCGAAGACCTCGTTGGGGGAGACCGGATCGACGATGCGCTCCCCTGCTCGCTCGAACGCGTCGGCCCAGGGACGCGCGTGCTCGCTGCGTTCCCGCCGGCCCACCAAGAAGCCAATCGCGTCTGCAAACCGACGCGCTGCAACGGCCGCCCGCGATGGACCGCGGAACTCGAGTAGGTCGTCGGCGGCTGCCAACCAGGTGATGCCATCAAGCTTCGGGAACGGTTCGGCCTCGAGGACAGCCATCAGGCCCTTGCCTTCGATCAATGCTGCGATGAGCCCCGCCTCACGCTCCGCGTACTCAGCGAAGCAGAGCGACTCGGTCGAAGACCAAGCGACTTCATCGAGGACCACATGCTCTGGCTTCAGCTCGCCATTCGAATCCGATAGGCAAGGCCGCGCGTGTTCGACGGTGACCGGAGGCAGCGGCCCCAGCGTCCGGCATGTGCACCGGTGCTGGGTGGAGATCCGACCGCCCATGGGTGTCGCGGTCAGCGCATACGGGAACTGAATGCAAGGGCTTGGTTTCATTTCTGATCCGAGCTGAGAATGAATCGAACATCCTTGCTCGCTCCAAAACACACAGCGGCCCGTGTCGCTGCGCATCATCAGGACTGCGGCATCCTCGCCTTCGTGGCGGTCGATCGCATCCTTCGAGATCACGGCCAACATCTCGCAGTCCTCCTCGGTGAGCGCACCTACCGCGTGGATGTCACTGCAGCAGAGTCCGTCTCCGACGCAATCAAACCGCGCCCGAGGACGCACCAGCAACGGCTCCCGTCTCGCAAGAACGGTCATGGGCTGTCCAGACACGGTTCGGAGGAAAGATAGAGAAGCTCCACTCCGGATGTCGCCAGCTCATCGCCTCCTCGATTGATGCGCGCTTTATCGAGCTCGCTTTCCTTCGTCGGGGCGCCTTGCACCCACATGAACTCGGGCGACAACTCACGCGGGCGCTCGTAAGGGCCGAAGAGAACGACCCGCTGCTCCTCCAAATCGATTTCCGAGCTGAGCACGTCGAGCAACATGCCGCTGCCCATCTCGTAACCGCAGACGACGATGTGATTGACGTAACCGCTCATTCGAAACTGCTCCTCTCAGATGCTCAGAACCGCGTGTAACAGGCTATGAGCGACGATGCCCGCAAAAAAGGGGCCAACGTGAACAGGCCTCTGACCATCATCACGCCCCCGATGACGCGAGGATCAGCGTCCAGACCGCTGACTCGACGACGCGGTACGCATGGGTCCGCGGATCGTGAAACGCGCCATACAAGAGGTCCCGCGCGGACACGTGCCTACCCAGCCGCGACTGGCGTCTGTTCGACCTCGTCGAGCTCGATCGCGTCCGCGAGGATCTCGGCGATGTCACGCTGCCCGATCTCTTCGTCCTTGTCTTCGTTCTTGAGACCATCGGTGATCATGGTCATGCAGAAAGGACAGGCGCTCGCGATGGTCGTCGCGCCTGTATCGAGGAGTTGCAAGGTTCGCTTGTTGTTGACGCGCTCCTCGCCCTGCTCTTCCATGAACATCTGAGCGCCCCCGGCTCCGCAGCAAAGGCCCTTCTGACGGTTCCAGTACGGAACCTCGGTCAGCTCGAGGCCCTCGATCGACTCGAGGATCTGGCGCGGCGAGTCGTAGACCTGGTTGTAACGGCCGAGGTAACAGCTGTCGTGGTAGACGACCTTGCCCTTAACCGCCTTCGACGGCACGAGCTTGCCCGCCACGAGCAAGCCGTTGAGGAAGTCGCTGTGGTGCACGACATCGTAGGTGCCACCGAAATCCCCGTATTCGTTGCCGAGGATGTTGAAGCAGTGCGGGCACGCCGTGATGATCGTCTTTTTCGAGGCTTCGTAGCCGTTGAGCGTTTTTATGTTCTGCTCGGCGAGCATCTGAAAGAGGTATTCGTTTCCGGCGCGGCGTGCAGGGTCGCCGGTACACGTCTCTTCCGTGCCGAGAATCGCGAAGTCGACGCGTGCCTTCTTCAAAAGCTTGGACACGGCACGTGCGACCTTCTTGGCCCGGTCGTCGTAGCTCGCCGCGCAGCCAACCCAATATAGGACCTCGGCATCGGGCTTGTCACTCAGGAGCGGAATGTCGAGGCCCTCGGCCCAGTCGCCGCGGTCCATCGCGGAGATGTTCCACGGGTTGCCATTGGTTTCGATGCCATTGAACGCGCCCTGAAGCTCCCCAGGGAACTCGTTCTTCATCATGACTTCCTCGCGGCGCATGCCAACGATCTTGTCGACGTAGGAAATCATGACGGGACATTGTTCCTCACACGCACGGCACGAAGTGCATCCCCAAATCACGTCCGGGTGAATGATGTTCGGAACGAGGTCGACGACCGTCTCGCCGACGAAGTAGCCTCCCTCGGGTGCGGCCGGGAACGTGTGAATGGGCTCCGCGCCGTCGCTTGGCTTGGGAGGCGCTGCCGGTGCATCGCTCGGCTCTTCGACCAGCGCATCGTTGCCGAACATCGCCTTTTCGGTGGCGTACAGATGGTCTCGGATCGCCAACGTGAGGTGCTTTGGCGAGAGCTTCTTGCCGGTGATGTAGGCCGGGCAGTTGTCGCTGCAGCGCCCGCACTCCGTGCAGGTGTACAGGTCCATGATGTGCTTATACGTGAGGTCGCCAAGCTGGTTGATTCCCAACGACTCTTCGCGCTCCACTTTGCCTTCGAGATCCTCGACCTTCGGAAGCGCGTTTGGCCTACGCTCATAGGCAAAGACGTTTGGAATGACGGTGAGCACGTGGAAGTGCTTCGAGTACGGAAGTATATTCAAGAAGATCAGAACGAACGCCGAGTGCCACCAGAAGCCCAGGTGCTGGGATGCTGTGATCAACCGTGTGTTCTCTACGTTGGAGAGAAGCTCCGCGGCGATACCGGCGAACGGCTCCCACCAACCCGCGTGAATCGGCTCGCCAAGTTGGCGCGCGTCGAGCACGAGCGTCGAGCCGACGTAGAAGAAGTCGGCCGCCATCATCGTAATGATGATGAAGAGGATCAGAATCGGCTCCGTAAAGACGTAGCGGTTGGCGTGGTGGCCTAGCGTCATCCGAGGCTTGTTCTGGACGGCTTTCGGATCACCGCTGTCCTGGCCACGCTTTACCCAGCGCAGGTAGAGGAACAGGACCGAGCCCACGATCGCGGCGAACGCGGCGAGTTCCTTGACGAAGGAGTACAGCTTTCCAAACAGGTGGTCGGTGCTCAGCAAGCCCCAGAAATTGAACCCGGTATCGAACCCGCGTCCCCAGAGCATGAGGCTGTTGAGAAGGAGCACCTGGAATGCGACGAAGATACCCACGTGCGCGAACCCGGCCAACGTGTAGTTGGGCATTTTCTTCTGCCCAAACGCGTAGATCAAAAGGGTCTTCGTCCGATCTACGATCTGCTCACCGGTCCAAGCAAAACGCGGGTCGGGTACCCCAATCTTGACCTGCCGTAGCCGCCGAAACGCAGACCAGGAAAACAATCCGAGCGTGCTCACTAACAGCAGCGTCATCCAAATCGGACCCATCGTCTTCTCCCTGGCTTCAAGCGCGGAATCAGTGGGAACGTAGGCTCGCGCTGCGCGAAGGTTTAGATGTGCTGCCCATCGAAGTCAAACGCCGTGCCCACGCGATCGGGACTCCCAACGCCCGTGCTACTATGATTCTCGGGTGGGCCGTTTGGGGTCGATATTTCTGCTGGGGGTCGCGGCATGCGCGTCCCCGGCGCTACGCATCGTGCCACGCATCGTCGATGGCGAGGTCGAGCACGGTCCGTTCGTGTCTCCGTACGCGTACGTTTGGTTCATCGAGGGCGAGGTGTCCGCAGCCAAGGGCCGACACGGCGAAGCGGCCATGGCGTTCGAGACTGCAACCGCGGCGCCCGCCGACGACGTCGTGCTCCTAACCCGCTTGGCTGAGGAGTACGAGTTGAGTGGCGCCTCTCGCCGCGCCGACCGCACTCTAACAATGGCGCGTCGCTACTATCCGGAGTCGGCGAGGGTCGCGCTCGCCGAGGGGCGCATCCACAGAAGCAGAGGTAAGGACGGCGAAGCTCTTTCGTCGTTCGCACGCGCCAAAGCATTGGCGCCGACGTGGGATGAGCCGGTCATCGCAATCGCGGTGACGCTCGTTGCGGGCGGGCATACGCAGAGGGCAAATGCGATTTTGTTCGAGTACGTCGGGACCTCGCTTGGAACGCGGTCCGAGCATGCTCGGCGTGTTTTGATCGACCTGGCGCGCCACGTGGGGGACGCGGAAACCTTGGAGCGTGCCCTCGCGCTCGATCCGAACTCAACCCCGGCGGAACGCGCCCATGCCGCCGGGCAACTGGCACTCGAAGCGGGCCAACCTGCGTTGGCGGCCCGGATACTGGCGGAAGCGCTAGACACGCTCGAGAACATCGCTCTGTGGTTGCGCGCGCTCGTGAACAGCGGTGACCGAGAAAAGGCTGCAGCATTCTTGGCGACCGCGGATAGCAAGCGCTTTGGAGGAGTGGTCGAGCATGTTGATCTACTGCTGGGAGTCGACGGGACCGACCGAGCCCTCCAGCTATTGGAAGCCGTCGACTCGTCTCCGCGAGTCGAGTACTCGAAGGGGCGCGCGCTCCTCGCCCGTGGCGACTATATCGAGGCGGCCACCGCCCTGGCGGACGTCCCGCTCGGCGCTGCGAGCTTCGAGGCCTCACGAATGGCACTCGCCGAATGCTCGATATCACAAGGCCGACAGGGCGCGGCCGCTGAAGCACTGAGCCAGGCGCCACACCAATCACTCGCGGTCAGAGAAAAGCTCGCAGAGATCTATCTGAAAGAAGGCGATCTGCGCGCGGGCTTACGACTATTCGACCCGAAGCGACCCACGGAGCGCGCGCCGCTTGCCATGCTCTTCGAGCGAGCAGGTCATTTTGAAGAGGCAGCTGCCTACTACGCAAACGCGGAGGCACTTTCCAGCGAGGAACCCCGCCTCCGAGCACGCGCCTCCGCCGAGCGACTCGCTTCGCACGGGTATCATCGAGCCGCCATTGCCGTTCTCGAGCAGTGGACCGCACGCGCCCCGGACGACCTCTATGCGCGGGTTCGCCTAGTCGAGCTGCTTCTGGCAAGCGATCGAGCCGAGGCTGCCGAAAAGAAGGGCCGCCGTGCGCTCGAAGTCATCGACGACCCGCTGCTCCGCGCACATCTGATCGATGTCCTCGAAGCACCGGCAGCCGCCTCACAGTGAACGAAGCTCAGTATTCGCCGAACAGATCTTGAATCCGCACGTCGAGAGCTGTTGCGATCTTATAGAGCGAGCTAATCGAGGCGCTCGACTCGGCGCGCTCAATCTGTGAGAGAAGCGAGACGCTCAGCCCGGTGCGGCGAGCCATTTGCTTCAACGTCAGACCGCGATCCTTGCGGAGCCCGCGAATCGTCTCGCCAATGACTCGGTGGAGGTTCTCTTCGGGCGTGCGAAGGAGCCCCTTCTTGCGCATCACGCGGTCGAGCACCTCACGGAACTCGTCGGGGTTGAAGAGCTTCTTGAGGTAGTCGACAGCATCGAGCTTCATCGACTGAACGGCGGTGTCGAGCGATGGGTAACCGGTGAAAATCACGACCGCGACGTCGCTATCGACCTTGCGAATCTGCTCGAGAACCTCGACGCCGCCCAGGCCGGGCATCATCAGGTCGAGGATGACGAGGTGATAGCCACCCACTTTGACTTCTTCGGGCGCTGCTTTGGCATTGGCGAGGGTGGTGACCTCGAAGCCGTCCTTGCTGAGGAACGTCTCCATGAACTCCAAGATCGCCTGGTCGTCATCGACGACGAGAACTCTTACCGGTGGTAGCGCCTTTGCCATCATGCCTCCGCTGCAATTGTAATTGCAGTGTTCAATTCTAGTCGGGGCGAGAGGATTCGAACCTCCGACCTCACGGTCCCGAACCGTGCGCGCTACCAAGCTGCGATCCGCCCCGTATTTCAAGCTCGGCGGAATCTAGCGTTGTCGCGGACAACTGTCAACGAATCATCCTACATTTACCCACATATAGATTTGGTAGGCATCTGCCCATGGGCCGGAGCCCTCTACCCAGGGGCCGACGTCCAGACCGCCATCGGATCCAAAGCATAGTGATTTCAACGACGAAGCACGCCCGACTTGAAGATCGAATCCAGGAAGATCGGCGTTCTCGATGACCCCGGGACCTTCGTCATGCAGCGGGGAGCAGACGGCGTAGAGCAGAGTTCCACCCGGGCGGACCAGCAAAGCCGCGTTCTGAAGTACACGCCTCTGAGTCTCACCCATGCGGGCCGCTTCTGCGGGCGCGGAGCGCAGTAAAATTTCAGGCTTACGGCGCAAGGTCCCAAGCCCGGTGCAGGGGGCGTCGACGAGCACGCGATCGAACTCGCCTCGCACCGCGCCTCTGCCAACCGTCCAATCCACACACGCGGTTTCGAGTCGGGTCGGATTCAAGCGCAGCCGCAGGAGTTCGGCCGAGATCTGCTCGAGACGGTGCTCATGGAGATCGGCGGCAACGACGCCACCGGACTCGCCAACGACCTCGAGTAGCTGGGCAGTTTTGCCTCCGCGCCCCGCGCACGCATCCAACACACGTTCGCCGGGCTGAGCGTCCAACAACAAGCCGATCAACTGTGCGCCTTCCTCTTGAACCGCAAACGCGCCTTGTTCGTAGCCGGGCAGCGTACGCGGGTCGCCCGCGCCGCTAACACGCAAGCCGTATGGTGAAAGCCCAGTATGCGAAACCAACGCATCGGGGCGCGCTGCAACGATGGACTCGGTGATCGCATCTCGATCGACGTCCGTGCGAAGGCGCAGATCGATCGATGGAGGCTCCCCCCCGACACGGAGAAGATCCTCGGTGTGCTCGGCTCCGATCGAAGACCGCAGCGCATCGCCCAACCAAGAGGGAACCGCGACGGACGAAGGAAGCCGCGGAACCTCCGGACGATCGGCTGCAACCTTGCGAAGAACCGCATTCGCGAAGCCGGCAACCCTCTTGCCACGTTTCATGCGTACGAGCTCCACGGTGTCGTTGACCACGGCGTGGGACGGGACGCGCTCGAGATGGAGCAATTGATACGCGGCGCCTAACAACGCGGCCTGTGTCCAGTCGTCGACTTTGACCGGACGCCGGGCATGGCGCGCGAGCGCGGCCTCGAGGTCGGGAGCTGCCCGGAGCGCGCCGTACACGATCTGCGTCGCAAGGGCTGCATCGGCACGACTGAGCGAGCCACGGCGGATCTCGGCGTCGAGGGCCGGCGCCGCCCACGCGTCGTCGTGCGCGACCCGGTGAAGCACGCGGGTCGCGATGTGTCTGGCGGGGGCTACCACAGCGCCAAGCTTACTCGTGTCGCACGCGCAGGCACGGAGATTGGAGGCCTCGCGAACCGCGTGGTACCATGACAGCCGTGAGGGACGGCAGCGGTCCAGAAAGGGCGAGCGGAACCACGCGATGAGCGCTTTGGTTCTCGTGGCGGACCCAGATCCCTTCAACCTTCGTTTGCTTCACGAGGCATGTGAGGCGGCGGGGTACGACGTCGTGACCGCGGGTGACGGTCCCGAGGTGCTCTCGATGGTTGCGCGCCGGCCACCGGATCTGCTCATGCTCGACGCCAAGATGTCGGAGATCGACGCGTTCGAAATCCTTCGCATCCTCAAAGCCGACACCAGCCTGGTGAACATCCCGGTCTTGCTCGTTACGGACGAAGGCGACCTCGAGGCGCGGCGTCGCGGGATCGAACTGGGGGCGGAAGACTACCTGACCCGACCGTACCGGGTGTTCGAGATTCAGCAACGTGTACGCAACGTGTTGCGCGCAACGCGACGCGACCGCCTCGGCATTCCCGAAAGCATGCCGCCGGCAGACCAACGTGACCCCGTGACCGGCGCGGGCACGCCATCACAGCTACTGATCAGCTTGGACTACGAGCACACGAGAGCCGAACGATACGGACATCCCCTGAGCTGCATCGTCGTGAGGTTGGGCAACTCGACCGAAATCGCGGCGGCCAGCGAGGACGGCACCGCCGATGGCGCAACGGCCTTGATCGGTCTTGGGCTCAAAGGTTGTATCCGAGCGGTCGACCATCTATTTCGTCTGCGGCGCGACGAGTTCTGCATCCTGCTGCCCGAGACTGGCGGCGACGGTGCAGGCTACGTGCTCCGTCGCTTGGAGAGCCAGGTCGAGAGTGGAGAGCTCTGGGGCAAGGACATCACGCCGAGGCCCGTGGTCCAGATCGCACTCACGAGCACGCCGGAAGCGACCGTCAAGAGCGGCGACGACCTCTTGAAGCAGACGCGCCATTCGCTAGCGCGCAAGGACTAGAGCGCAGAGGCGAGCCGCACGATCCACACCACGACGGCGCAACCGGCGAGGGCAAGCGCCCAGTGGTTCAACGCGAAACGTTCAATGACTGCGTCGAGCGACCAGCCGCGCAACGCAGCAGTCACACCCAGCGGGATGCAAAAACACACGACGAAGAACAAGGCGAGCCCGAGCGGGTTCGCGCTCGCCGCGAGCGACCAGTGGCCGCGGATGCCGTACGCGAAAGCGGTCGTGAGCCCGCATCCCGGGCAAGGGGAGCCCGTGAACGACAGGAAGCCACAGGGAGGAAGCCCGAGCTGCGTGTGTGTGCCGTAGCCTCGGGCGTCGGGTTCGATCGCTCCGGCGGCCGCCAACAGCAACACGCAGCCCCCGACGATGCTCCACCAAAGCAAGCGCTGCGAAAGCGGCGCGGAAGATGAGTTATCGAGGGTCGTCATCGGTCGGCTCTCGCCAGTCTGGGTTGCGCTGGAGCTCGCCGTCAACGATCGCCACGCACGGCACGTCGCAGCGAGGATCGCCGATCAGCTCGTGCACGTCCCGGCCGATCGGATTGTCGTTACCAGCCGTAAAGTCGGCGTAGTGGGCGTGCAGACACTTCACACCGCCCGACGACCCGCCGACCCCTCCGCTCGGACGATGCCGCGCGCCGGCGGTGCGCTCGCCGGAGAGCGCTGTACCGGCGGTGCGCTCGCCGGAGAGCGCTGTGCCCGCCGGCGCTGTAATCACCGGAAGCAGTGCCTCGCGCTGACGTGCATAGCGGGCATGCGCAGCCTCGACCGCCTTGCTCAGCTCGGGGTCAGCGGCGATCTTGGCTTGAGCGGCGCGAACTCCGCCCTCCCCCTCGATGCGCGCGATCCGACGGCGCGCGAGCGGACAGGTGAGCCAATAGAGCGTGGGAAACGGCTCTCCAGTGTGGAGAATCGGCGGCACCTTGGTGACGATTGGCAAGCGGAGACTACACCGGCGCAGGACCGTAGACGTCGCGCGCAAAGGTCGCCCGATCTGGAGGGCAAGCACTTCGCTGTCGCGTCCGCCTACGGTCATGAGATGCGCATGCAGTCCTTTACCTCGGTCCAGAAGTCGGACTCGCCGACGACCTCGAGCATCATCACAGCCTCGGCCGCAGCTCGGTCCGCCCTCGCACCCTCCCCTCGAAGACGCGTGCAGATATCGTCGGCGATCGCCAGCCTCGTGGCGAGCTCCGTGCGGGCCAGCGCAAAGTCGTAGTCCTCGGCCCACTTGAGCGACCAAATCTCATCGGCGATCCAATCGCCAAAGACATCACGGCTCGCGCGAGCCTTGGGTGAGCGAGCTTGGGCCCGATCGAACGCAGCGGCCCAGGGACGCCCCGGGGGCCTCGGGCTTCGACCGTTTTGAAGGGCGCCGATGGTGTCGCCGACCCAAGCCATCGCCACGCCAAACTGCGAGCCATCACGTGCGCCAATGAACTCCTCGGCTTGTTTGTCCCAGCTGCTCCCGCGGAGCGCCGGGAACGGCTCGGCACCGAGGATGGCGAGGAGTGACTCACGCCCACGAAGCCGAGTCAGATACCCCGCCTCTATCGGCTCCCAGTCGGAGAACTTGAGCTCCTGTTTTGCGCTCAAGGGGATTCGTTTGATGCGGCGATCGGCGATGGGCCTGCTGCCGCCGTCCGAAACCGAGCTCTCGACGTCCTCGGGCCGGATCTCCGGCCGATCGCCCATGGTGCGGCAGGGGCACCGGTGCTCGGTGGTGATCCGGCCGCCGACCGGCGTCGCGACGAGCCCCAACGGAAATCGGCGGCAGCCCTCGGGCTTGGCCTCGGGACCGAGTTGTGCGTGCACCGAGCAGCGCTGATCAGACATCAAGAAGACACAGCCACCATCCGCCGCCGTACGGAGCATGTAGTCGTCGTGGTCGTCGTCCCAGCCGGCCGATTTGCGGTCGATGCGGCGCATCTTGGCGACCTCCTTCTTGGTCAGCGGCCCGATTCCGTGGATATCCGTACAGCACAAGCCGTCACCAAAGCACGTATATCGGGCGCCCGGACGGGGGACCATCGGTCGTACTTTCGTCTTTTTCTTTTTGTTTCCGGGCATGAACCAGCGTGCGTTTCCTTAACCCTCGGGAAAAGGGGACTGTCCCCTTTTTCTGGGATATGATTTCGGGATGGTAGCGAGTCCTTCACCGCTCGTGGGGTACAACACGAACGTGCGCCATAAGGGAAAGCTGTATCACATTCAAACCGAAGATTGGGGTGTGAAACGGCCGCACGTGATCACGCAGCTTTTCGCGGACGGCGGACGCATCATCGCTTCGGAGAAAACGTCGTACGAAGAACACGTGAAGGCTGAGAACCGCGCCGCTCTGGTCAAGCAGCTCATGCAAGAGCAACACAAGCGTGTGTTCATCGGGCTCCGGGACGGCGCATACGACGAGGACGAACCGGCCGAAGCCGGCGACGGCG
>CAXMRM010000095.1:0-6561 GCA_964196015.1 uncultured Myxococcota bacterium | reverse complement strand
CTCAAGAAGTCCGAGCTAGAGGCCCTCATCACCAGCGGTGGTTTCGAGATCGTAGAAACCAAGGACCTCTCCCGCCTCCCGGATCGCTTCGTCGTCGCCAAGAAGACACGATAGGCCTGAGCATAGGAAAAACGAACGCCCCGTCTGCGCCACGAGCCACGCGACATAATAGTCTAGTTCTGCGCAATTCAGGAGCTGAGTGAGCATCACGATCGAGATCACGAGAGCTGGCGAACACGCCAAACTGATAGGCGACGCAAGTTAGCGTCAACAACGCCGACACGAAGATCGAAACGGCCACCCACGCGCCTCGACTCATGACGAAGCCGCCCTGCCGAGGTCTGCATGAACGAGCGAACGGCTCCGGGCGAGATTCATCCACGCACGATGACCCGGTCAGCTTCTGCGGATCAATTCCGCTGCGGAATCGCAGATCCAGCGCTTCAATGTCCGCCGCCAACGCGCTATCTTCCGGCGATGAGCGGACTGACACTTCGGCTTCTCGGACCGCTTCGCGTCGAAAGAGATGGAGAGCCGGTGGACCTCCCACCGTCGAAGAAGGCGCGTGCTCTTCTAGGTTATTTGGCGACCACGGGGCGAGAGCATCGACGGCAGCAGTTGAGCGAGCTTTTCTGGGACGTCGCCGATGATCCAAGGGGTGGCCTTCGGTGGTGCCTGAGCAAGCTCCGTGGTTCCATCGACGACGCAGACCGCGTGCGCATCGTGGCTGACCGCGAGGCTGTGCGGATCGACCTCACCGACGCTGATGTCGACCTTCACCGTGTCCGTGCGACAGGCGCCGGCCTTCAAACCCTCGACACCGAATCGCTGTGCGAGCTGGCCGAGCTTTTCCATGGCGAGCTACTCGAAGGGTTGGAGCTCGATGATTTCGACGAATTTCGGGGCTGGCTGATGGCGGCCCGCGGAGACTGTCGCCAGCTTCGCGTTCGCGTATTGACCGAAGCCGTTGTCCGACTCGCCGACGATGTCGAACGGGCGCTTCCTTTCGCTCGCGATCTCGTGCGCCTCCACCCGGCCGACGTGGACCGACGATTGCAGCTCTGCTCGCTACTCGAGCGCACCGGGAGGATGAGAGAGGCCGAACAACAAATCGAAGCTGGCCGACGAGTGCTCGCGGCACGCGGCATCGATGACAGCGCTTTGGTCGAGGCCAAGCGCGTGCTCCTCCATACACCGAGCCCCCGCATCGAGTCGCGTCTTGCCAAAGAGCTTCGCCAGGAAATTCGTTTCTGCAGTTCCTTCGATGGGGCTCGGATCGCGTACGCCACGGTCGGCGACGGACCGCCCCTCGTCAAAGCGGCCAACTGGCTGAGCCACCTCGAGTTCGATTGGGAGAGCCCGGTATGGCGACACGTCTTCAAAGAGCTGAGCCGCGACCACAAGTTGATACGCTACGACGACCGCGCCAACGGCATGTCGGACTGGGACGTCGACGAGGTGTCGTTCAACGCCTTCTCTCAGGACCTCGAGCACGTGATCGAGGCCAACCGGCTGGAGCAGTTTGCCCTGTGGGGGACGAGCAAAGGCGCGGCGGTCTCGGCCGCCTATGCCGCGCGGAACCCTGGGCGCGTGACCCATCTCGTTCTTTGTGGAGGCTTCGCCACCGGGAACCTCATCGATGCGAGCGATCAGAAGCGTGAGCACGAGAATGCGATGCGGATCATCATGCGCGCGAACTGGGGAGCCGACAATCCGGCGCACCGACAGCTCTTCACCAGCAGCTTCATACCGAATGGATCCCTCGAGCACATGAAGTGGTTCAACGATCTGCAACGAATGACCGCCTCGCCAGACAACGCACTCCGCCTTCGCGCGGCCACATCAGACATCGACATTCGCGAGCTCTTGCCCAAGATTCAGACGCCGACGCTTGTCCTGCATGCCCGCGGGGACGGTGCCGTCAGCTACGAGCGTGGCATTGCGCTCGCGTCCGGTATTCCCAACGCGCGCTTCGTCACGCTCGAAAGCGACAACCACCTTCTCCTCGAGGACGAGCCGGCTTGGCCCAAGTTCCTCGAAGAGGTTCGGCGCTTCCTCTCGACGTAGCGACTGGTCTTGCCTATTGCATCCCCGTGACGTCCGATGCGTCATGGGCGGGCGTCGCGTCGGGCTGAAGATATTGCTCTTCGGAGTTGGTTTGGTCGCCGCATGGTGGTTTGCGACCGCGCCCCCCACGCGACATAACAAGCTAGTACCGCGCAATTCGACTCCCCGCATGGGCCCGATGGGCTAAGAGAGCTGAAGGACCTCGTTGCCGGTCGCGGTCTTCCATCTGGAGCTGGAGCCTTTCATACGTTGACCGACGAGGCTCTTGCATGTCGCTTCGACTGCGCCGCTCCCAATAGGCAGCCCGCGTTCGCGCGCGTCGGCATACCGCATCGACCCGACGCTTGTACGTTGTAGAATGCATCACGGACTGTGGTGCTTTCGGACGTCAACGTTGCTCCAGGAACCCGGGTTGACCGCCTTTACCTGCGGTGGCTAACGTACCCGCGAGCACAACGTTCAGTCTTATAAGGATCCAAGATGTTCAAGACGCCCGTATCCCCAACACCAACCAGCGACGGCGCATTCAGCCCTTCATGGCTTGCGCTACGTCTCGCAACGGTCAGCAAGACGGACTTCAACCCGATCGAACACCCCGACGCCTATTCCGGTGCCGATCGAAAAATCCTCATGATCTGCACGGAAGAGCGCAACATGACGATGGCGAACGGAAAGAAGTTTTCCACGGGCAACCACCCGGTCGAGATGATGCTCCCGATGATGCATATCACGAACGCCGGTTTCGACATTGACATCGTCACCCCAACCGGGGCGCCAGTGAAGATTGAGATGTGGGCGATGCCGCACAAAGACGAGGCGGTGAAGGCCTTCTATGCATCTTTCAAAGACAAGTTCGACAACCCCGGAAGCGTCACCGATTTCGTCAAGAACTCGATGAACGATACGTCGCCGTATGTGGCGGTGTACCTTCCCGGCGGGCATGGGGCGATGCTAGGCCTGCCAGAGAACGAAGATGTCGGACGGATCATTCACTGGTGCTACAACCGCGACCTCTACATGCTTGCGCTCTGTCACGGCCCTGCTGCGCTACTGGCGGCAAATCTCCCTCTCCAGAACCCTGCAAGCGCAACCACCAAGGGCGGCAAGTTCATCTACGACGGCTACAAAATCGCCGCGTTCCCGGACAAGGTCGACGCGCAAACGCCACTCATCGGCTACATGCCCGGGCATATGCCTTGGCGTTTCGGCGAGAGGCTCGAAGCGCTTGGCGTCGAAATCATCAACGCCAAAGCCGACGACTCCTGCCATATCGACCGGAAGCTCGTAACCGGCGCTAGCCCCAAAGCGGCCAACAATTTCGGGAAAACGGCCGCCAGAGTCCTGCTCGACTACATCAAGCAGAGTGGGGATTCCACGGACCTGGGAAGGTTTTGAGGTTCTCTCCTCATTGCAGAGTTGGGGCATCCATCGCAAATAGAGCAGATGACGGACTCGACGTGTGTTCGCGTGTACGAGCATAGGAAAAACGAACGCCCTGTCTGCGCCACGAGCCACGCGGCCGTCGAGCGCATCGCGCGATGTCCGAGATCAGGCTCGTCCACAATAAGCGCCGCGACGGCATCAAACGCAGAACTGACCTTCTCGATCCGGATGGATTGGGCGTGGCCCGCGCGATGACTACGAGCTTCCCTCGTAGATAGTCTTCCCGTCCTTTATCGTCTCGACCACTCGAATGTCCTTGATCGCCATGGGGTCGACCTTCAGCGGGTTCTTGTCGAGGATAACGAGGTCGGCTCGTTTGCCCGGCTCGAGCGAGCCCTTCGACTCCTCTTCGCCATACTGCTCGGCCGCCCAGATCGTCATGGCCTTGAGTCCCTCGAGCGGCGTGACGCGCTGGCCGGGACCGATCTCGGCGCCCGCCCGGGAAATCCGGTTCACTGCCGTCCACAGCATCATCATTTGGTCGAGGGGCGCTACCACGAAGTCGGTGTGGTTCGTCGGGTGAAGGCCGGCGTCGATCGCATCGCGCATCGGGCTGATGTACATCGCCTGCTTCGGGCCGCGGTTCGCGATATGCGCCTCGGCGAAGTAGTAGGTGTGCAGCGTGTAGAACGAAGGCCGAATCTTGTACTCGACGAATTTTGGAATCTGATCGTTGCGAGTGAACTGCGCGTGAATCGCCGTGAGATTTCGGTATCTGCCGAGGTCTTCCGCCGCCGCGAACTCGTGCGCCTTGATCAGCGAGTCGATTGCACCGTCGCCATTGGCGTGGAACAGGACTGGCACACCGAGGTCGTACACCTTCTTGAGCACCTCGTTGATCGCGTCCTGCGGGGCCATCAACTCGCCCGTCCAGTTCTTCTCGCCTCCGGGCCCCCCTGTCAGATAGGGCTTCGTAAAATACGCGGTCCGACCCTGCGGCGAGCCGTCGATGCTGATCTTTACTCCGCCGATTTTCAGTCGCTGGTCATACTTGCCCCAGTCCACGAGCGGAAACTCGGCGATGACCTTGTCCACGTCGGTGATGAAGGGGAAGGCGACGACGTCGATGATGTTGGCGCCCGCTTGCGAGGCCCGTTTGATCGTCTGCAGCTGGGCGAGGTGAGTCGCGCCTTCGTGAGCGGTTGTCACGCCCGCCGTCGCGTAGAGCATTTGTCCCGCCCTGGTGTATGCCACCTCTTGCTCCGGCGTCATTGGTTCTTGCTGCTCTATCACCGGCAGGAACGCCGTTTCCATGATCAGCCCGTACGGTTCGTTGGTGCCGGGTTTACGCACGATGACGCCGCCGGGCGGGGTCTTCATCCTGGCGCTGAACCCGTATTTCTTCAGGGCGAGGCTGTTCAAGACTGCTCCGTGCATCGACACGTGGTCGATGCGAACGGGATTATCAGGAAACGCCGCATCCAGGTCGTCCCGGTTGAGCAATCGGCCATCCGGCATGACGTTGTCGTCATAGCCGTAGCCAATGATCATCTCGCCCTTCGGAATGCTGCGTTGCGCCGCGAACTTCTTGAGCTCCGCAATGATGCTCGGAACGTCTTTCCCAGGACCGGACGGTGGCGCGTAGAGCTTTGCTTGGTTGGCTACGAGGAGCGAGTTGTAATAGTGGCTGTGAGCGTCGATGAAGCTCGGCAGCAAGGTCTTGCCGTCGAGGTCGACGACCCGGGTGGCCGCTCCCTTGTGCGCATTCTCGACGCTCGCGCGAGTGCCCACGGCGACGATCCGGCCGTCCTTGACCGCAAGCGCTTCAGCGGTCGGATGCCCGTCGTTGATCGTAACGATGTCACCAGCGACGTAGATCGTGTCTGCCAGATCGACGTCGGCGGGCGTCGAATCGTTCGACTTCTTCGTGCAGCCTACGCTCATTCCGGCGAGCAAGGTCAAAACGACGAGCGGCGGTGTAAGTCTGGTCATGATTTCCTTTTGGTTGCCGCATCTTCCGAGTATTGCGCGGCACTTGCAACCTGTTCTCGCAAGCTGCACGTCTAGGACACGGAGGGCTTGCACATGCCACGATCGAAGACCGCAGGCGCGATGCTACTCGTCGCGTTGTTTGGGTGTCAGAGCGGTGATGCGAACGAGACAGGGAGAGAGGATATGAACCCACCCACCGAGGCGAAGTCCGCGGGAGTGCTGCACGTGGAGGTGTTCTACAGGGAGAGGATCATGCTTCCGCCGACCGCGACGATCGAGGTGGTGCTGGAGGACGCCGCGAAGATGGATGTCGCCGCCGAGTTGATTGCGAAGAGAACAGTGCCGGCCAAGGTGGGCCCTCCCTACCGCGTCGCGCTCGAATACTATCCATCAAAGCTTCATGGGAGAGGTCGGTACGGCGTGCGAGCCCGCATCGTGAACGACGGTCAGCTGATGTTCACCAGCACCCAGTTCAACCCGGCATTCGGCGCCGACGGCTCGCACGAGTCGTCGCCCCACGACCTCGTGCGAGTCTTAGTGAGCCGAGTCGCTGGGGCACGCAAGACTAACGCGACGTCGATCACCAGTACGCGCTGGGTGCTGGAGAAGCTTCGCGGGGAGCCGGCCGGATTGGGTGCCGGCGGTCAAACGCCGCATATTACGCTTCAAGGGGCGGAGCCCCGAGTGTCAGGATTTGCAGGCTGCAATCAGATATCGGGCGGTTATACCCTCGCGGGAGATCAGCTCTCGTTCGGACAGATGGCCATGACGAAGCGAGCATGCCCGGAGGGGATGGAGCTCGAACGCGAGTTCGCCAAAGCCCTTGAAGAAACCAAGAGCTGCGAGGTTTCGGACGACGTCCTCCAGCTTCGCGACGAAGATGGTGCGGTCATCGCCGAGCTGAAGGCTGGGTCGTCGTAAGCGGAGCATAGCCAAAACAAACGCCCTCTCCGCGCGACGCCCCACGGGACATAATAGTCTAGTACCGCGCAACTCGGTTCTGAACATGGTCCCCAAGGGCTAAGAGAGGGCGCCTTTGTGACCCACGCCAGCGACGATACATGCCGAGGGAAGCCACTCAAGGAGAGGCAGAACCGAACGCAGCGTCGAATCAACGAA
>CAXMRM010000094.1:0-4313 GCA_964196015.1 uncultured Myxococcota bacterium | reverse complement strand
CAAGCCCTCGCGCAGCTCGTCCATCGCCTTGCGCATCTCGCGTGGGCCGAGCTCGGGCAACTGAAGGGCGATGCCCGCGAGGGTGTGGTCTTCGTCGATCAGGCGGCCCAACAGAAGAGGGTTTCCCTCGATCGCCTTCGCGAGCTCGACGGCCTCCTCCTCGGTCACCTCGGCGCCCTTGACGATCGGGTCGGTCTGGAGCTCCGCGGAAAGCGCGGGGCCCAGTTTGGCGATGCCGCCGGGGAAGCGATCGGGATCGCTTTCGATGATGTCGAGGAGGGCGTTGAACGCGTCGTCCTCGAGATCGCCTTGCGCGTCAGCCTCTTCATCGGCTTGGTCGAGGGAATCGAGGTCGTCGAGGTCGTCTAGATCGTCGAGGTCGCCTTCGTCCTCCGGAGCGCCGACTTCTTTGAGGCCGTCCAGGCCATCGAGGTGGCCGTCGCTGCGGGCCGCTTTGACCCGCCTCGGGATATTGAGCGTGGTGATGCCCGCGACCCTCTCGACCCAGGGCTTTTGGGCGAAGTAGAGCGAGATGTCGTGGATCTGCTGGAGCGTCCCCCGGGACAGGACGTCATCGCCCTCGACCAGGATGAGGATGGCCGTGCGGCGCTTTCCGAACCACTCCTCGAAGCGCTGCTGTATCAGGGCGTATTCTGCGCCCTCGAACGAGGACAGAAGGCTTTCCGGCGCCGGATCAGCGGTCAGTTTCGGGATCTGCGTCGCGAACGCCAGGGTCACCAATATCGAGACCCAGACCACGAGCTTCCGGCGCTCGGTCACGAGTTTTGCAAGCCAATTCAAGGTTTGCTGACGTCGGGACACGACCGTGTATGCCTGGTAGGAGCGGGGCTTGCAAGGTTCTTGTCACCGGCTTGACAGCCCCGCCGACCAGGGCTAACACCCGCGTCCCTACGGGGAGGATATTAGAGTGGCCAACCACGCTTCAGCAAAAAAGAGAGTCCGGCAGACGGTAAAGCGAACCGCGCACAATCGGCACATCCGCACCCACGTGCGTACGTGTGTGAAGCGTGTGCGTGCTGCTGTCGAGTCCGGTGATACTGGCGCTGCGAAGAAGGCGCTCATCGAGGCTGTGAGCCGTATCGACGGTGCCGTCGCGAAGGGCCTCTACCACCGCAAGACCGGCTCGCGTTACATTTCCAGGCTGACCCAGCAAGTCAACACGCTCCAGGGCTGAGCTCCCGAAGGCTGCGCCAGCTTTGGTCGGCATCAGCGATGCTCCGCGCAGAGTTCGAGCACTGCGTCCTGCAGGATGACGTCCGGCGGGCGCTTGCTGCTTTTGAGCGCGCGGTCGGTTTCCGCGATGAGAGCGAACGCTTCTCCGAGGCTGTCCGCGGTGAATTGCCTGGCCGACTCGGTGAGGTCGCCGGCCTTGAAGGGTGGGGCGCCCGCGCGCTTGGCCGCCTCTTGCGGGCGTAGGCCCTCGGACAGCCCCTCGCGCATGCGGGCAACGATCCGTAGCTGTCGCGCCACCATCGCGAGCAGACGGAGCGGCGGCTCGCGATCGTCGAGCAGTGACTGCGCGGCGGCGATGCCTTTGCGGCGGTCCTTGAGCCCGATGGCGTCGACCAGGCTCCAAATCGACTCCACCCGGATGCGGGTCACACACATCATCACCGCGTCGGCGTCGATGCGTTGGCCTGCACCGACGAACAGCGACAGCCGTTCCGTCGCGTCGTCGATCGCAGCGAGGTCGTCGCCCACCGCGTCGAGCAACGCCTCGATCGCTTGCGGCGCGATGTTGTGCTCTCGTGCCGTGGCCTCCGCGCGGACAAACTCGCGCAGCTCACGTCCGCGAAGCGGCTTGGCTTCGATGAGATAGCCCTTTTTCTTCGCGGCCTTCGCGAGCTTGGCGCGCCCGTCGAGCTTGGTTGCGGTGACGATGAAGCACGTGGAGTCGCTCGGGTCGTCCAGGTATTCCGCGAGATGAGCCTGTTCGGTTGGGGTCATCGCGTCGACGTGGCGCAACAACACGAAGCGCATGTCGGCCATCATGGGAAGCGTCCGTGCGGCGGAGATCACACGCGCCGCGTCGAGGCCCTTGCCGTCGAACACCTCGACGTTGAAGCCAGGTGCGCCCATCGAGTCGACTGCCCTGCGCACCGCGTCGACCGCGCGCTCGATGAGCAGGCGTTCGGCTCCCACCAGAACGTAAACCGGGTCGAACGAGCCCTTCGAGGCCCTCTTGGTGACTTCATTGAGGCTTGGCACTACTCAGCGGGCTTCGTCATCCGAGAACGTGACTTCGCCGCCGTGTTGTACCCTGTCTCCGAGAATTTGAAAGCGGTAACGACCGACCTCTTGCCGGCGCACCGTCACCACCATCTCGAGCCGCCGGTTGGGCTCGAACTGGGGGCGATTGAGCCGAAGCTTGTGCACGATTGTGCGCTGATTTCGATCGTTGACGAAGACCGTCATCGTCGGGGCGATGAACTTCGGCTCGGCGGTCTGAATGTCGTAGAACAGGACCTCGAACTCGGAGTCGCCCACCGGCCTGTTGAAGTTGGCCACTAGGGTTGCCCGCCACTGGCGGTCCTCGACCGGGGTATCGCTGGTTTCGCGAAGGCGCGTGGCCTTGTTCGACTGAGCGAACCGAATGACACCCGACTCAGAGAGCGAGCGGGGAACACCCTTTTGCGTGAGATAGATCCGTGCCCTGAGTCCCTGTGCAGCTTCGGCGCCCTGCCATGGGCTCACCGACGAAACGACGGCTGCGAAAGTGGTTGCGATGAACGCGAGACGTAAATTCACAGCTTGCTCCTGGGTTGTGGTCCAGAATCAAGCTAACAACTGGAACTTTACAGTGACAGGGTGATAAGGTGGCCAAATGTAGGATTTTCACCCCCATTTGCTTCGGCGCTCGCCAAAAAGTTGTGCCTCAAGGCGGTGACAGCTAACTCCGACCCAGGAACGGAGCTCGATGACGACGGTCAGTGGGGGTGTCAAAGGACTGGTCGCGCGCGCGCAGCGCGAGGCACAGAGGCGCGCGCAGAGCCCGTCTACGGCCTATCTCGTTCTCGTGATGCTGCAGGCCGGGGGGCCAATGGGGAAGCTCCTGTCCGGCCTTGGCGTGAAGGAGAGCGATCTCCTGCGCGCGATTCGCGTGGCGGACTTGGAGCCGACGAGCGCGCTCGAACGGGCGGTGGAGCGCGCATACCGGCTCGCTAAGGTGAACGGGGCCGCGCAAGTGCTGCCGGCGCACCTTCTTCTCGCCATTGCGCGCGACTCGCGGAGCGCCGGGCATCGAAGCCTCGAAGTGATCGGAGCGGGCTCGCGGCGTGTCCAAGAGGCAGTGCAGAGTACCCTGGAGCCAGAAGCAGCGCACACGGCGCCAACCTCCCCGTACATCAGACCAGCCGCGTCGTTCCCGGCCCAACCCGAGGCTAAGCCCTCCCGTCCATCCGCGCGCCGAGCGACTGCGCCCGCACCGCTGATCGAGCTGCGCGTCGAGAAACCAGAAGACGAACCCATGATCGAAGCGCCGATCGAGGCGCCGCTCGACACACCCGAAGACGAGCTGATCGTTCCTTCGTCGTCGCCATTCGGCCTGGATGCCGGCAAGTATCCAATGCTTGCCAAGCTTGGACGCAACCTGACGGAGATGGCTTCGTTGGGGCGCCTCGACGAGGTCATCGGTCGCGACGACGAAATCGAGCGACTCCTCGACGTGTTGGCGCGCAGGCGTTCGAACAATCCGATTCTCGTTGGCCCGCCTGGTGTGGGCAAGACCGCGATCGTCGAAGGTCTCGCCCGAAAGCTCGCGCAAGGCGGCGAAGGCGTGCGTGGTCTCGAAGGCATGATCCTCATCGAGCTTTCCGCTGGCGGGTTGGTTTCCGGGACAGGGGTACGCGGCGCGCTCTCGGAGCGGATACACCGGCTCCAGTTCGAGGTGAAACGGGCGAACGGAAAGATCGTGCTTTTCATCGACGAAGTGCACACCCTCTTCATCGGCGGTGATGCGCCGGACGATCTAGCGCACGAGCTCAAGGCATCGCTCGCCCGGGGGGAGCTTCCGTGCATCGGCGCGACGACAGACGTCGAGTATCGCAAGTACGTCGAACGAGACGCCGCCCTGGCGCGCCGATTCACGCCGATTCACGTGGCAGAGCCAAGCGCCGAAGACGCGATCGAGATTCTTCGTGGCATCGCGCCACGCTACGAGGTCCACCACGGCATCGCGTACGAGCCGTTGGCCGTCGAATCCGCAGTCGAGTTTTCCGTGCGCTACATGTCTGAGCAGACACTTCCGGACAAAGCGATCGGTCTTCTCGATCTGGCGGGCGCGCGCACTCGTC
>CAXMRM010000093.1:0-9993 GCA_964196015.1 uncultured Myxococcota bacterium | reverse complement strand
CGGTCTCTACGGGCTCGAACGTCTGACCGACATGGAAGAGCTGGCAATGACGACCCCGTTCGGGGCGCCCTCCGATGCGATCATCGCGGGAACCATTGGAAGCACGCGGCTGCTGTTTCTCCCGCGCCACGGCCGAGGTCATCGCTTACCACCGCACAGGATCAACTACCGGGCCAATGTCCTGGCACTCAAAATGGCAGGGGCGGAACAGATCCTCAGCGTGTCGGCCGTGGGATCGATGAAAGAGGACATTCATCCAGGAGACATGGTCGTCGTCGACCAGTTCGTCGACCGCACCAGGCATCGCATCGATACGTTCTTCGATGACGACGGCGTGGTAGCACACGTGGAATTCGCAGAGCCGATCGACGCACAACTCGCTAGCTCACTCTCCGCCGCAGCAAGAAGAGCCGGCGCGACCTTGCACGAAGGCGGTGTCTATCTGTGCATGGAAGGCCCACAGTTTTCGACGCGTGCCGAATCGGAGCTCTACCGATCGTGGGGCGTGTCGGTGATCGGCATGACGAATTTCCCAGAAGCGCGGCTCGCGCGAGAAGCGGAGCTGCCCTATGCGACGCTCGCCATGGCGACCGACTACGACTGCTGGCACGAGGGGCACGATGCGGTCACGGTCGAAGCGATCATCGAGGTGATGCAAGGAAACGTCGCAAAAGCCAAGGAAATCATCGTCGAGCTCGCCCAAGCGTTGCCCGACCCCTCCGGGCGCCCCGCCGCCTCGGCCCTTGCCGGTGCCATCATCACCAACCCCGATTCGATTTCGGCGGCCGCACGCGACAAGCTACGGCCACTCATCGGCAAGTACGTACCCTGAAAGGCACCATGTCCTCGCTTCTCGTCGTCGGTTCCGTCGCTTTTGACACCATTCACAATCACCTCGGCTCGCACGAACGAATCCTCGGTGGGTCGGCTACCTATGCGTCGCTCGCGGCGTGCCAGCTTGCTCCCGTCCGGCTGGTCGGGGTGGTCGGCAAGGACTTCCCCCGTGAGGCAGTCGACATGCTCCGCAGCCGCGGCATCGACGCGACCGGCCTCGAAGTGGCCAACGGAAAAACATTCCACTGGGAGGGCCGGTACTCCGACGACCTGACGTCGCGCACGACCATCCAAACCGACCTCAACGTCTTTGCGGACTTCAACCCGAAGATCCCAGTCGCGTTTCGCGATTCAGAGTTCGTGATGTTGGGCAACATCGCGCCCGAGCTGCAGCTGCACGTGCTCGACCAAGTGGAGAACCCCAGGCTCGTCGTCGCCGATACGATGAACCTGTGGATCGATACGGCGCTCGACGCGCTCAAAGAGCTGCTCACGCGCGTGGACATTCTCGTCATCAACGAAGAAGAGGCCCGGCAGCTGACAGGCTTCCATCACCCGCTTGCCGTGGCCGAAGCATTGCGTGCGCTCGGCCCCGAAACAGTGATCGTGAAGCGCGGCGAATACGGCGCGCTTCTGTTTCTCGAAGAGGACATCTTCTGCGCCCCGGCCTACCCGCTCAAGGCGGTTTCTGATCCGACCGGCGCGGGCGACTCGTTTGCCGGTGGTTTCCTTGGATACTTGGCGGAGAACGGGCACACCGACCTCCGCCAGGCCGTGATCTGCGGCTCCGCCACCGCATCCTATTGCGTACAAGACGTCGGCATCGGGGCCCTGCAAGAGCTCAGCCGCGAAGACCTCGAGAGGCGAATCCGAGAGTTCCGAGAGCTCACCTGCTTCTAACCCGCCGTTTTCTTGACCGAAGCAGCGTGAAATCGACACTGCGGTCTTAGGAAGGAACGGCTATGAACCTAGACGAGCTCAAGGGAACCCTGCGCGGCCTCGTGCGAAAGACGATCGAAACCCGCTTCAGCGGAGCGAACTACGCGACACTGGCCCAGGCCCGCGGCTACGCCGACGGCTACATGCGCGCCCTGCTCGACGCCGACCTGATCGACCAGAGGCAACTCCTCGAACTGGTCAACGCCGAGCGCCGCCTCTTCGTCGACGAAGCAAACAAGCTCGACGGCGCGACCCGCGCGGCCTAGACGCAAAAAGGGGACACGCTCCAGCCCCGCAAACCTCGTTCCTTCGGTCACTTGCGAGGCACACCGCGACAACGTAGCCCCGCTTGGGTTTTCGCGGTGTGCCTCGCAAGTGGCGGAAACCACGCGTGTTGTGGGCGCCCAGCGTGTCCCCTTTTTGGTAAGAGAAACTGAAACCGCAGACTAGTGCCGGGGGCGGGATTCGAACCCGCACGTGTTGCCACGGGCGATTTTAAGTCGCCTGCGTCTGCCATTCCGCCACCCCGGCGACGCGAGAAGCATCGCCCTAATGAACGAACTCGTCTACCCGGCGCGGCATTTGTGGGCCGGGCTGCTCGGGGCCGGTATCGACGATTCGATTCTTGCTGTCGACGAGCACCACCTTCGGCGCGTGCGTCCGGGCCTCTTCGTCAGTCATGTCGCCAAAGGTGGCGATGATTGCGAGATCACCGGGGCTCATGTGATGAGCAGCGGCGCCGTTGACGCAAATCACGCCGGAACCTCGCGGGCCTTCCAGCGCGTATGTCGCCAAACGTGTGCCTTGAGTCACGTTCCAAATCTGGACTTCTTCGTGCTCGAGGATGCCGGCGGCATCGAGCAAGGTCGCGTCGATCGTGACGCTGCCTTCATACTCCAAGTCAGCGTGTGTGATCGTAGCTCGGTGAATCTTTCCGAGGAACATTCGTCGGCGCATGGTTTGAACCTCCGTAGCGTCCCGAAGTGGGTACGCTCAGATGGACCACGAACTTAACCCCTGACGACCGGGGTCGCAAGCAATTGCATCATCCGCGATCTCCGGGATTAAAACCCAATAATTTCAAGCGGAAGGCGTTGTGATGAACTCGAGGCCCAGCAGATAGCCATCCGGCTGCGCCCGTGACCAAACCACTTTCGCGTGCTCGATCGTCTCGTGGTTGGGCGCCGTCCGAACGCGCAGGGTGCAGACGTGGTCGACGGGCACGCCCACGTCGACGGCGATCCGAAGGCCGCCAACGCTGGCGTTGATCGCCAAGCCCGAACCTCGTGCCGGCGTCAAGAGTTCGATATCCGCATCGAGACCCCATCGACGGAACCGACGTCGGGCACCGCGATGAATGGCGGCGTCAGCGCCACCCTTCGGCAAGATCGAAGAGAGTCGGTCAGCAACGGGTGTCAAAGCACTGCAGAATGTATCGAAGCGGCCGTTCTTTGGCTAGCGTTTTCTTCCCGCGTTTGCAGCAAAAACGATCGCGCGCCTACCCTTCGGGGGGAGACACCCAACTCAGTTGTTGGATCAAATACCAAAGCACGCACAGCAGCGCGGGCGTGGGTCGCTCCGCGAATTGCGGGTGCCAGGAGACGGCCGATTTGCGCCCCCCGTGTCGAGGGTGTTACTTTCCTCGGCCCGAAGCATAGTTTTTCGTGCGTGGGTTGGAGAAGACGCTGATAATTCAGGACGTTCGACAAGCGCTTGCAGACGCCGGAGTGGAGATCTACCGAGCCGAGGCGCGCGAGCTTCAAATCGCGGAACGCGTGCGCCTTCACATCATGGATTCCGGAGTCCGGGTCGCCCTGAACGGTGGACTGCTCGTGCGGTTCACTGCCCGTACCCAGCGCTCGGATGCCCCATCCGCCCGCGCCGAAGAGCTGTTCCGGCGGGTGCGCGAAGAGGTCGGCGAGCAAGCAGGAAGTCGCGGCTACGAAGAGTCTCACGCCGAAATCGTCGAGGTGAAAGACCCCGTCAACGAAGCCCGGGTCCTCGACGTGTGGCACGAAGTCACCTATTGCAAGCCGCTCGCAGCGATCGACGATGCCGTTGCCGAAGTTCGTTGGGCGCTCGACCTCGAGAAGTACATACGGCCCTGAGCGCTAGCCGGCGGTCATCGGTGCGGACCTTTTCGCAAATGCTTTTGTGCGATGTCCGCCCAAGAGCCGTCTGGCTCGAGTGCGAGGTATTGCTGCCAATGAGGCCCTGCCGCCACCCGCTCGCCCCGCTCTTCGAGCGCCATCGCAAGATTGAAGTGCGCATCCGCAAATGAGGGATCACTCTTCAGCGCTTCGCGAAACAAGAGGACCGCCTCGTCAACCTCATCCCGCTCGAAGCGCAGGAAGCCCAGATTGTAGAGAGCCTCCGGCTGCTCCGGGTCGCATTCGAGCGCCCGTCGGTAGTACTGCTCGGCGGCTTCGACCTGATCGCGGCGGTACTCGAGATTGCCCAGGTTGGTCAGCGCGTTGGAGAGAGCCGGGTCGAGCGACAACGCTTCTTGATACGCCTGTTCGGCTTGGTCGTAGGTCTGCTCGTCCTCGTCGAAGCGGCAGCCTTCGAGGTAGTGCTCGTAGGCGCGAGACCGATCGTCGTGATCGAAATGAAGCAACCGAATGACGTCTGACTCTAGCCCGTCGATGCGAAAGTCGAGCACTGCCTGGCCGGTCGTCGGCTCGTACGTGCCGGCGTCATCCTGCACGAGGACCGTCCGCCCGTCGGACAGGATGCGAAGCTCCGACAGCGGCCGCGCGGTCTTAGGAAACGCCTCGCGCAACGACTCGACTGAGCGGCGCACCTGCTGAAGCGGCACACCCCGCGCGAGAAGCCCCTTAGCGGCGCGCACCCCGACGAGGTCTTGGAAGGTATAGTAGTTGCGGCCCTCGACGCGTGCAGAAGGGCCGAGCAACCCCGAGCGGTGCCAGTATCGAAGCCGAGACGGCTTGTAGCCGAACAGCCGTGCTACCTCGGCGACGGTGTACAGGCCTTCGCGCGGCTCGCTCCTCGGGGGAGCAGGCTGCGAAGGGGCCGGCTCTGGGCTCGCGGCCCGGGTCAGCTTGCCATCCACCCCGAAACCAACGCGAATCACGTTGTCCGGATCACTGCTTTCGTTCAACTCACTCTCCCCGCGTGAGAATAGGCCGACCCCGTCTCCATGCAAGCGTCGATGTCCGGCGGACGGACCCACTCCGGCGGTGCTAGGATCCCGCCATGGCACACCCACCGGAAGCCAGCCCGATCGCGTTTCTCTCCGACGTGCACGGAAATCTCGTAGCCCTCGAGGTCGTGCTGGCCGAGCTCGAACGGCTCAACGTGAAGCGTGTGTACGTTGCAGGTGACCTGCTCCTCGGAGGCGACGAGCCGCTCGGCGTGTGGCAGCGCCTGCAGGCCCTGGGCGCAACCTGCACCTGCGGTCCGTCAGACATGGCGCTCGGCTCGGTCGATCCGGGCAGCCTCGTTCCCATCGACGAGGAACAACGCCGTCAGGCCCGTCTGTTCGCCGACACGCGCACGGCGATTGGTGACCTCGTCGCAGAGCGCCTTCGCCGCCTGCCTGAGCAGCAGCGTATCCCCTTGGTCGACGGTCGCGAAGTCTTGATGGTACACGGCTCCCCGGCCGACAGCAGCCGCGAGATCAGTCACGACCTGAGCGACGACGAGGTCCTCGCACTACTGGACGACGATCCGGCGGACATCATCGTCTGTGGCTCCACCCACGTCCCCTTCCAGCGCACGGTCGACGAGTACCACATCGTGAACGTCGGCTCGGTCGGCGCCGCGCCCGAGGGACAGGTCGCGCACTACACCATTCTGACACCCCGCATGAGTAGCGCAGACATCCTCCAGGACTGGATTAGCTACGAAGAACTCGAGGCTTCCTAGCCGGCCGCAGTTTTGGACTCGTCCGGCTCTTCGGTGCTCGCACGGAGCATCTCAACGCGGCGAACATGCCGCTCGTCCGCGTCTAGGACCACGACGCGATATGGCCCTGCGACCAGAGTCTCCCCGATCACGGGCACCCGACCAGCCAGGTGAACCAACATTCCGCCGAGCGAATCGAAATCGGTCTTGTCTTCGCAGATCGCTTCGCCGAGGTGCTCTTCCAAGTCGTAAACCGAAATACCCGCGTCCACGAAGTAGTGGCCCGGTGCACGTTCGTGGACCAACGGCACTTCTTCGTCGTGCTCGTCCTGAATCTCCCCGACGATTTCCTCGACGATGTCTTCCAACGTCACGATGCCGGCGGCTCCGCCGAACTCGTCGACCACCACCGCAAGATGGGAGCGGCGGCGTTGCATTTCACGCAGCAGCGCGCCGATCTTCTGACTCTCTGCCGCGAAGAAGACCGGCTTTCGGAGCAGGTCCACCAACACGATGCCGGAGGCGTCCGAAGCATTGCGTAACACCTGAAAAAGATCTTTCGCGTAGAGAATGCCTTCGACTTGATCGATGTGCCCGCGGTACACCGGGTACCGGCTGTGACCCGATTCGATGACGCTCGCGAGCACCTCGTCGATGCTCGTGTCGATGTCGAATGCGACGACATGCGTCCGTGAGACCATGATCTCCCGGGCGACGGTGTTCTTGAACTCGAGCACGCTTCGGAGCATCTGAGCGTGCTGCTCTGCCATGGTGCCGGTCTCTTGGCCCTGATCGATCACATGCTCGACCGTCAGCTCGGCGAGCCTACCCGGGTCGTCCGGTTGGACTTCGGGAACGACCTTCACCACCAGCTCGCTGATCCAGTTCAAGGGCGCGGCCAGGGGTGCAAGCAGCAGGTCCACGGGCCGCAACCACTTCCAAATTCGCAAGGTGGCTTGCCCAGAACGCTGGCGAACGACGGCACCGGTGATCGTCGCCACGAGCGCGTAGGCCGCCGAAGTACCGAGGACCCCGACGAGAGCCATCCCCACACCGTACGACTGAAGCAACCAATACCCTATCAACACCGCAGGGAGTGCCACACAAAGCACACGGCCTATCAGGAGGCGCGACTCGACCGCCCTGAGGTCCCGTAGAACCCGCTCGGCCACCTTGGCATTGCGGCCGTCAGATTCCAACAGCGCTCGGAGCCCCGCTTCACCGAGCGTGCGGAGGCCCGCGCTAACAGCTGCAAGCAGCGCGCCCAGACCCACGCCTCCAACAAGCGTGACGGCTAACTGTATACTTGGAACGTCCAATACCTTGTGAGCTTTCAGATTACCGAGGACGGCAATCCGCTGCAACAGCCAGAGTCACCCATCGCGGCGCTGGTCCCGAAGAGCCCGAATTCGCAGGCGAAGCGCGTTGAGCCGGATGAATCCGGTCGCGTCCTGCTGATCGTAGACTTCGTCCGCCTCGAAGGTCGCAAACTCCGGATCGTACAGCGTGTTCGGGCTTCGCCGGCCCACGACACCCGCGTTGCCCTTATAGAGCTTGATACGCACTTCGCCGCTGACGTCTTTTTGGGCGTCATCGATGAGGGCCTGGAGCATCTCACGCTCCGGCGCGAACCAAAAACCGCGATAGACGAGCGACGCATACTCGGGGATCAATCCGTCGCGAATCCGCAGCACCTCTCGATCGACGGTGATCGACTCCACCGCCCGATGGGCCCGTTGAAGGATGGTCCCGCCCGGCGTCTCATACACGCCACGCGACTTCATCCCGACGAACCGGTTCTCGACGATATCGACGCGGCCGACACCATGCTTCGAACCGATCTCGTTGAGCCGCTCTATGAGCGTCGCCGGGGAAAGTCGCTCGCCGTCCACGCTGACCGGGTCACCCTTCTCGTATCCGATCACGATGTATTCCGGTGTATCCGGCGCGTCCTGGGGGTCCGTCGTCCAACGGAACATGTCTTTGAGCGGCTCGTTCCAAGTGTCCTCGAGGACACCGCCCTCGTAACTGGTGTGGAACAGATTCGCGTCTATCGAGTACGGCTTCTCCGCCGTGACCTCGATCGGAATCTTCCGGTCCCTGCAGTACTCGATGCAGTCGGTCCGCGAACGCAAGGACCAGGTCCTCCACGGCGCGATGATCTGGATGCGCGGGTCGATCGCCATCGCGGCGAGCTCGAAGCGAACCTGGTCGTTGCCCTTGCCCGTCGCTCCGTGCGCGATCGCATCGGCGCCTTCCTGCTGAACGACTTCCATCATTGCCTTGGCGATGACAGGGCGCGCGATGGAAGTTCCGAGGAGGTAGTCGCCTTCGTAGATGGCGTTCGCTCGCAGCATCGGAAAGCAGAAATCGCGGGCGAACTCTTCCTTGAGATCCGCGATGATACACTTGGAAGCACCGCTCGCGCGGGCTTTCTCATCGAGGCCACTCAGCTCCTCACCTTGGCCGACGTCGGCGCAAAACGCGATCACCTCGGCGTCGTAGGTCTCTTTGAGCCAGGTCAGAATGACGGACGTGTCGAGGCCGCCGCTGTAGGCGAGCACGATCTTCTTGGGAGCCGCAGCCATGGGGCGGGATGGTAGTGGTCCGCCGACCGGGTGCAAGCGGGCACGCGGTCAGGCGACGCGGAGGATGGCCTTGGCTTCCAGAAGCTCGGTAAACACGCGGAGTGCCTCCAGTCTGCCCATTTGGCAGAGATCGAGCACCTCGGCGACGGTCGTCTGTCCGTCGACGAGCGACAGGAGGAACGCCGCCTGGGGATCCAGGCCAAGCCACTTCACCTTCGCTGCTGGGACCGCGAGGTTGAACACGTATTCGAGCGAGCCGATGCGGGTCGTGTAGCGGGTTTCGAGATGGGTCCGGCTGGCGTCCGCGTACTGACGCGCACTCTCGTCGTCCGGGTTGAGACCGAGTTGCAGCCCCGCAGCGTGCAGCGCCGCTGCGTAGTCCCCTAGCGCAAAGTGATCGGCAATCTCTCGATGGATGTCACTCGGCCTCGACTCGTCGACTGCCTGCGCCACGACCGCTTCGACATTGACAGCGGCCGGCAGCATGCTGCGCCGATCCCGGTCGACCACCCACGCATCGCCGGCAGGACGGCTGCTCGGCCGTTGCGGGGCGCCCTCTCGGGCGAGCCCACCAGTCAAGTCGATCGTGCCATCTGCGCCGAGCATGCTCGGGAAGTTGGAATCGCTCGAACCGGGCCTACCCACAGCCATCGGTCAGGCCGACTTGCCGACCACGCCCTTGAACATGCGTTGCGTTCGGCCAAGTGACTCGAGTTCGTCCTGGAGCCCGGCAATGTCGCCCCCCTCTAGCAGTGTGCGCGCATTGTCGACCACGCCCTTGGCCTTGTCGATGGCGTCACGCCCGAAGTCGCTGCCCGCGACGATCGACTCGACCTCTGGGAAGAGGCGCTCGATCTCGGCGATGAGCGTTTCGGCCTGTTGTCGGACCTGCTCGGAGGCTTCGTCTTCGCGTCGCGTCACCGCGAAGTCCGAGGCGTCGACCATCATCTCGTCGATCTCGTCCTCGGTGAGGCCGCTGGTCGCTGTGACGGTGATCGACTGCTCCTTGCCGGTCTCGACGTCCTTGGCGTGGACGCTGACGATACCGTCGGCGTTGATCTCGAACGTCACCTCGACCTCGAGCTGGCCGCCAGGCGCCCGCCGAAGACCCGTCAAAATGAACTCGCCGAGAAGCTCGTTGTCTTCTGCGCGTCGCGACTCGCCCTGCAAGACCAGAATCTTCACGGCCGTCTGGTTGTCGCGCACCGTGGTAAACGGCTTGCTCCGAGAAGTCGGAACGGTGGTGTTCTGAGGAATGAGCTCCTCGAAGTAGCCGCCGACGACCATGATGCCAAGCGTGTGCGGCGTGACGTCGAGCAGAACCAGGTCGAGCTCCGGAGAATCGTCGACGAGCGCTGCGCCCTGAATCGAGGCACCGAGCCCGACCACCTCGTCGGGATGGACGCCCTTACAGGGGTCGCGTTCGAAGAACTTGCTGACGCGCTCCTGAACCTTCGGCATGCGGGTCATGCCGCCGACCAGGACGATGTCGTCGAGCTCGTCCTTATCGAGGCCCGCTTCACCGAGCGTGAGCTCGCAAATCTGAACCGTGCGGTCGACGAGGTCCGCGCTCAGCTCCTCGAGCGTGGACCGCGTGAGCAGCCGTTGAAGGTGGAGCGCCTCGTTGCGGGCGCTCGAAATGATGAAGGGCAGGTTCACCTCGGTCTCGGTGACCGCCGAAAGCTCGCACTTGGCCTTCTCGGAAGCATCTTTGAGGCGTTGGAGGGCCATGCGGTCCTGCCGGAGGTCGATCCCGTGCTCATGT
>CAXMRM010000092.1:0-24906 GCA_964196015.1 uncultured Myxococcota bacterium | reverse complement strand
CAATGATGACAACCAGCGAACGCCTCCCGCGGAGGTAACCTCCGAAGTCCTCGATCACGCGGCCGCGCGCCTGGTCGAGGGGTCCCCGCGCTACGAGCAAATTCGCGCTAGCAGCGGATCTCACCAGCGCATCTCACAAGCACCTGCTGCTCCGTTCGGACACGACGTGTTGACCCAAAAGACGCTCGATGAAGTCATTCTGGCGTACCTCGCCCAGGACTTGGCGACCGGCACCTGACTGAGGTCGGCTTGACACTCTTTGAAGCCCGTTGTTAGCTCCGCGCACACGGCAGAGCCCCGAGCGAGACGATTTTCCGATGCCCGACGTGCAGACCTCATTCACCCGAGACATTCCACGCTCGATCGAGAAAGACATCGACAAGGCCAAGGCTGTCGACGCGGTGTTTTTATTCAAAGTCAACGGCGAAGACGGCGGCGTTTGGACGGTGGACATGAAAGATGCGCCGGGTGTAACCGAGGGCGACCGGGGCAACGCCGAGTGCACGATCGAGCTGTCTACCGACGACTGGAAAGCGATGACCGAAAAGCCTGGTTCCGCGATGCAGTTCTTCCTGCAGGGAAAGATCAGGGTCACGGGCAACGCACTGCTCGCCACCAAGCTGCAGTCCGTAATCGGCTAGCCCGTCCCACGACGATGACCGATCTCAAAGACCGCCTCTTGAGTCTTCTCCAGGACCCGCGCGTCACGAAGCTGATGCAGAATCCCAAGGTTCAACGGCTACTGATGAAGGGCTTTCGTTTCCGTGGCCGCGTCGAAGGGGCGCTCGACCAACGGGTCCAGCGCATCGCGGGCATGTTGAACCTCGCAACCCAGCGTGACCTTCGCTCGCTCCAGCGACGGATTCGGCACCTCGAGCGGGAGCTTCGCGATGCCGAAGAACGGCTCACCGAAGCCGAAGATGCTCGAGAAGCTCCGGCCCATAATTGAACCCGAAGTAGAGCGCCGCGGCCAGCGGCACGATGATGCTGAGAATCGCGAGGCTGACGCCGAGGGTGACGATCGCGTAATCCCATACCGTCGGCTTGGACTCGGGGTCTTCGTGCTCGCGGATGAGCTCGAGGTTGCGACGGTTCGATTTGTAGGCAGCGTCGAAGATGTCTCCGACGATCGGAAGCGAGCCAGCAAGCACATCGACCAAGATGTTGAGGATCATCCGGAACAAGACGACACGCGGCACCCCACGGCGCAGCGCAAGCGCCAAGAGGCCGACCGAGCCCATGCCGGTCACGGCATCGCCGATGCCCGGAAACAAGATCCCGATGATGGGGTCTAAGCCGAAGCGAAAGTCCGTGCCCGGGACGCGAAACCGATCGTCCAGCAACGTGACGAGGTGCTCCGCCCACTGCCTGAGCTTCGAAACCGAGCGCTCCGGGTCGATCACGAGCGAACTCTACGCGGGCGATTAGCCGTCCGCCAGGACCTGGTCGCCGCACACCTCCACGAAGACGGTTCGAAGTCGTTCGCGCAGGTTCGAGCCCTTTTCGACGAAGTGATGGATGCCGAGCTGGTGAAGAAGCTGGACGTCGTGCTCTTGCGCACCCGCGCTCACCGAAATGATCGAGCAGCTCTGTGCGAGCCCTTCGCCCTTGAGCTGCATGCAGAGCTCGACCCCGTTCATGCGAGGCATGTGCAGATCGAGTAGCATCACATCCGGTTCTTTCTTTTGAACCTCGTTGAGCGCTTCTTCGCCGTCGTGGGCGACGCGAATGTCGGCCGAGCCGACGATCTGCCGCACGTAGAACGTGAGAATCTTTGCAAGGTCCACGTCGTCATCGACGATCAAGACCGACGGACCCTTCCTGCTCGTCACCGCCGAACTGTCGCTGCGTGGCCGCTCGTCCCGAATCGCGCGCATCTGCCAGGCGGCCGCTTCAGCGCTTTGAACGCGCACCTGCGGGTTAGGGCTGAGCATCTCGTGAACGACCTGACACAAGGCCCGTGGACAATCGGGCCGGACCTCCGCGAGCGGTACCGGTTGCCCACGCTCGTGTGATGCGATCACTTCGCGGATCGTCGTGCCCGCAAACGGGCGCCTACCGGTCAGCAGCTCGTAGGCGACAGCGCCAAGGCCAAAGATGTCGACGAGGTGACCACTGCCCGTTGCGGCGGTGTTGAGTAACGCTTCGGGGGCCATATAGGGTGGTGAGCCCGCGACGCTCTGGTTCGCGTTGACGTCGAACTCCGGCAACACGAGACCGAAGTCCATCAACACGACCCGATGGACCGGGGTCAACATGATGTTGTCCGGCTTGATGTCCCGATGGACGAGCCCGGCACGGTGCACGACGCTAAGCCCTTCGGCAGCCGGCAACAGAATCTGCACCACCTCGGCAGGACTGAACCGCTCGCCGCTTGCCCGGCGGGTGGACGCGTGCTGGGTCAGCGACACGCCATAGACGCGCTCCATCACCAAGTAGTCGATCCCGCGGTGCTCCCCGAGGGTGTGAACACTCACCAAACTGGGATGTTGAAATGCAGCCAGCGCCCGCGCCTCGTTGCGCAGCGGCGGAGTCAGTGGATTGGGCCAGGCTGCCTTGATCGCCACCCGCCGGTTGAGTAGGTGGTCGTGGGCCTCGAACACCTCACCCATGCCGCCCCGGCCCAGGAGCAGAATTATTTCGTAAACGCCGTCGAGAAGCTCACCGGTGGCGAAAATCCTGTTTTCGCCGTCGATCGGTGACTCGCTCGCTGCGATGGCATGTCCCCCCAGATCACGCATATCAGTATTTTCATACTATATTGATAATACTGTAATCCGCAACCTCAGAGGTCGATGGCTTGGATATCCAGTCCCTGTAGGGGTTTTCCAAGGAATCTGGAGGCTGCCGCAGCGAATTGGCTGGGCAAATCGGTCACTAGGATCTGCAAGGACCCGATAGGCCCCGAAGCGGTGGAATCTGCGTCCAGCATCTCAATCAGGGTCGCCGCCGTAGCCGCGGCGCTATCGACGATAGCCACGTCGTGACCCAGGAGTTCGGCCGCTACCTCGTGAATGGTCTCGGAAAGCAGCGGGTAGTGCGTGCAGCCGAGGACGATCGTGTCGACGTCGACGTCGGCCAGGGGCTGCAAGTACCGCTGGGCGGCGAGCCGGGGCACCTCCCCGGTGACCCAGCCTTCTTCGGCGAGCGGCACGAACAAGGGGGCCGGTCGAGCGAAGACGTTTATCGCTTCGTTTTCATCGTGAATTGCGCGCTCGTATGCGCCCGACGCCACCGTGCCCGCCGTGGCGAGGATCCCAATGCGCTGGCTGCGGGTCGCCCTCACCCCGGCGCGCGCGCCCGGCTGGATGACCCCGATGACCGGGATGTCGAGGCGCTCTTGAAGCTCCCCGAGCGCGGCGCCGCTCGCCGTATTGCACGCCACGACCAGAAGCTTGATGTCGAAGCTCAGCAACCGCTCCGCGCAGCTGATCGCGTACTTGACCACAGTCCTTGCGCTGCGGGTCCCGTATGGAACCCTCGCGGTGTCGCCGAGATAGACGAGATTCTCCCCGGGAAGCGCCGCGCGAATGGCGCGGGCCACCGTGAGGCCGCCCAAGCCCGAGTCGAAAATGCCAATCGGCTTTGCCACCTGCCCCGTGTGAGGCAAGGTTACACACCCGCCTCGAAAGAGCCACTAGCCGAGTCGTCTCTGGTAGGCTGCAAGCGCATGCCCACACTGGCACTGATTTCGAGAGATTCGAACCTGTACCAGGAGCTCGTCACGACGCTCGAGGCGACGGATTGGTCTGTCGAGTGGCTCGGACCCGAGGCCGTTGACGACAGCGAAATCCGTCAAGAGGTCGTGGTGCTGGACGCGGCCCACCCTGAGGCTGGCGCGTGGGGAACGCCGCGTGGAAAGCCCGTGTTGCTCATCGTGGAGGAGGACCGTCCTGCGGGGTTGGACGAGGTGGTCGACGACATCGTCTTTCGGCCGACGCGCCAAGAGGAACTGCTGGCTCGACTGGAACGACTGCGCGCACGCACGCCACTCGACGACTTGCGGCGGCAGTACGCCAAGACCTTCGCGTCGATGGCGCCTGGAATCGTGGTGGTGGGCCCCGATCTAAAGATGGTTTTCGCGAACCCCCGAGCGTATGAGATCGTCGGCCACCGCGAGGAAACGATCTCCTCTAACGACATCGGACAAGTGGTGTCGGCCGCAGATCTGCCTCGCGTTCGAGATGCCCTATCCCACGGTCAGTACCCGCGCGGGATGGACATCGAGCTGGTTCGGCGAGATGGAACCAAGATCATCTGCAGTTCCTCGTTTGCTCCGTTGATCGGAGCGGAGGATCACACCGTAATCTCGTTCGAAGACGTCACCGATCTACGCGAAACCGAACGAGAGCTTCTCAAAACGATGGAATTCTTGGAATCGTTGATCGACGCGAGCGTTGATGCGATCATCGCGACGGACATCGAGCAACGAGTGGTGTTGTTCAATCCGAGCGCGGAGCGAATTTCTGGGCGTCACGTATCCGACGTGCTCGGAAACGTGAAGCTCGAAGTCCTTCTTGGGCGAGCCTCGTCCGAGCTCGTGACGCAACGGCTGCTCGCTCCGGAGCACGGCGGCGAGGGACGGCTGGAACCGACGACGCTCGACCTGCTGGACATCCACGGGACTCGAATCCCGGTTCAACTGTCCGCCTCGCTCATCTACGAGCAGGGCGACCCCTCCGCGATCGTGCTCATCTTTGCCGATCTACGCGACCGAATCCGAGTCGAGGAACGACTGGCCGAGGCTCAAAAGAAGCTGGCGTTCACCGAGAAGCAAGGCGTCCTCGCCGAGCTGGCCGGCACCGCGGCACACGAGCTCAACCAGCCCCTCACCAGCATGATGGCTTACGCCGAGCTCCTACTGCGCCAATCCGAACCGGACTCCACCGGCGCGAAAACGGCTCAAGTGCTGATCCGGGAAGCGGAGCGCATGGCCGAGATCGTTCGCAAGATCGGCAAGATCACCCGATACGAGACCACCTCTTATGTCGGCCATCAGAAGATCTTCGATCTCGATCGCGCGGTAGACACTTCCAACGAGCCAGGAGCAAAGAGCTGAGCGATGGATGACTCCGCGCACAAGAAGCCCCCTGGTCGGCAAAGCTCGGAGCCGCGCATCTCGTCGGTGAAGTCGATCGTGACGCCGCGACGCCGCGCGGCGGAAGACCACACGCTTGCGCACGTTCTGGAGTCGCTGAACCAGGCACAGTGCGAAACGAGTGGCTTTACGACGGACGAGAAGATCCTGCGCTCATATGTTCACGCCCTCGAGCGCCTCTATCCAAAGGTCCGGTTCGCGATGAGGTTATCGTCACGAGCGGTCGAGCGAAGCGCCATCGTGCAAGCCACCACCCATCACATCCGGCCCGAAGCGATGGACGAAGTATCGATCACGGAAGCAGGGCTTTCGCGAGCGGGCTTCCCGCAGCCAGCGGAGCCACCGAAGGGGATGACGTTGCGGCGGACGTACCAACCGATCTTGCTCGCGGAGCCAACGGAGGAGCCGCTGCCGGCCGACGGCTTCGACGCACCGCTGACACACTCAGGCGAGGTCGTCGGCGTTCTGGCAGCCGAGTTCGTGCGAGGAGCCGAGCTTCCGGTTCGTTTGGAAGACGCGGTGCTGATCGCGGCCACTCAGGCGAGCTCGGCGGTCGAAAGCGGACGCCTTCGCCGGGAATCGGTTCATCTCCGCGACTACCTCGAAAAGCTCCTGGAGCACGCCAATATCCCAGTCTTGGTGCTCGGCCGAGATCGGGGCATCCGCGTCGTAAGCAGCGCGTTCGGGCGAATTACAGGGCTCGACCGAGCAGAGCTGGTCGCCAAAGACCTGCTGCAGCTGGCGGGGCAGAGCGAGCGTGTGCGGGTCTTGTCGGCCTTCGTCAGTGCCCTCCGCGGCCGAGACGCACCGCCGTTCGAACTGAGGCTGCCCAAGGCCGGAGGCGGAGATGCGCGCCTGCAGTTCGCACTGGCGCCGATTCTCGATTCCGAAGGAAGAGTGGCTGGCGTCATCGCGGTTGGGCAAGACCGAACCGAGGTGCGCGAACTCGAAGGGCAGGTCATCCACGCTGAGAAGCTGGCGACGCTCGGGCAGCTCGCTGCGGGCATCGTACACGAGATCAACAATCCGCTAACGAGCATCTCTGTCTACGGCGAGTACCTGCTAAGCAAGCTGACGCGCAGCGGCGCCGAGCCGTCCGATCTCAAGCGAGTGGAGCGCATCATGCGGAGCTCCGACCGCATCATGTCGTTCACGCGCAATCTCTTGACGTATGCGCGTCCCTCCAAAGAAGAAGCACAGCCGGTCCTGCTCAACGACGTTCTCGAAGAAGCCATAGGCTTCTGCGAGCACATCGTCCGGGACGCGCACGTCGACCTCGTGCGAGACTATGGCGAGAACCTGCCCAAGGTGAACGCAGTTCCGGGGCAGCTTCATCAGGTCTTCGTCAATCTCATCACGAACGTATGCAACGCTGCGCCGGAAGAAGGCGGGCGTGTGCGCTTGTCCACCCGCCTCCACGGCCACGATCGAATCCACGTCGAGGTCGAAGACAACGGCGTAGGGATTCGAGCAGACGAACTCAAGCGGGTCTTCGAGCCGTTCTTCTCGACGCGCCGAAAAGGCACCGGAACGGGGCTCGGCCTGTCGATCGTCAAGAACATCGTCGAGGAGCATCGAGGCACCATCGAGATCGACAGCGAGGCCGGCCGCGGCACCACGGTCCTGGTCACGCTCCCCTGCCTCGACCACTAAACACCCGCGATCACATGGATATCCTGTAACTTGCCGCACCCCCGTTCCTACGTATGGAATCAAGCCGATACCTGGACGGTTAGGGGGGGAACGAAGGGAGATATGTTCATGTTACGCACCACGCTTCGGAAGCCCTGGCGCATCGCCCTCGGCGCGACGCTCGCCATCACCGTGCTCGGTACGGCATCTGCGTCGCCCAAAAAGGGAACTGTCGACGAAGATGCCTTGTCGAGGGCGGTCGCGTTCGAAACTGCGCTGACCAACGTGGCCGAGTCGGTGTCACCTTCGGTCGTGAGCATTCAGGTCGAAATGAGCAGGCCTCGGAACGAGGGCGTTCCGTTCTTCTTCGGAAGCCAGGGTAGTGGGGGCATCGTTCGTGGTGGCGGCTCCGGGGTCATCTTGCGCCCGGACGGATACATCCTGACGAACAACCACGTCGTCCGTGAAGCGAGCCGCATCGACGTTCGCCTAAAGAACGGAAAGAGCTTCCCCGCCACACTCGTCGGCGCGGATTCGGCTACGGACCTCGCCATGCTGAAGATCGACGCGAGAGACCTACCGCAGGCCGAGTTCGCGTCTTCGGACAAAGCGCGGGTCGGCCAGTTCGTCATGGCGATCGGGTCTCCGTTTGGGCTCGACTATTCGGTGACGACTGGTGTCCTCAGCGCGAAGGGTCGCGGTGGCATCGGCGCGAACGAGATCGAGGACTATCTCCAGACCGACGCCAGCATCAATCCGGGAAACTCCGGTGGCCCGCTTGTCGACCTTCAAGGCCGAGTGCTCGGGATCAACACGATGATCATCGGCCGCGGGTCGGGGATCGGTTTTGCGATCCCGTCCGAGATCGCCCAGCGCGTGGCGCGACAGCTCATCGAAAACGGTACGGTGAAACGCGCGTGGCTCGGCGTCGCCTTCCAGGAGATCACCCCCGAGCTGGCCGCGCATTTCGGCGGAAGCTTCGACGGCGGAGCACTGATCAACGCGGTGGTTCCCCAAGGGCCGGCGGACAAAGCGGGTCTGCAAGCCGGGGACGTCATCACCGCGATCGGTGGCCAAAAGATCCGGGAGGGGCATGACCTGCTCCGCACGATCTTGCGGCACGGGGTCGGTGAACCCCTAAGCCTCGAGGTGCACCGCAGCGACAAGAAGAAGAAGGTCACCCTCGTAACCGGCGAGAGGCCGAGCGAAGACAGCGCTCAAGCCCGCCAGCGAGGCGTACAAGACGACGGCATGCTCGGCCTGGCGCTCGAAGAGCTGACTCCGAGGCTTCGAGAACGTTTCCGCTACGAAGGAGACGGCCGAGTGTTCATCCGTGGCGTGGCGCCGGGTTCCGACGCAGATCGGGCCAGCCTTCGTCCGGGCGACATCATCCTTCAAGCAGATCGGAAATCGGTTCGCGCGATAACCGACGTTCGCGCGGCGCTGAAAGACGGAAATGCGTTGCTCTACGTCGAGCGCGATTCGCGACGCTTCTTTCAGCCGATCGCTCGCTCAAAGTAGCGCTATCGTGCGATCGTGATCTCGATGGCGGGCCCGCGCGCCTCGACACGGTAGACCGGCTTGCGCCCTGCGACGAAGCGGAGCGTCAGCTCGGAGAAGTCCCCGCGGTTGAGGATGCTGGCGTGCTCCACGTCGGGATGCGCTGTGGCAATCGGACCAGCACGTGAAAGGGAAAGGCTCCCTGGGATAGTGACGGAGAAACCGTCGTCTTCGATGATCCCGTCGATCTCGGTGACCGGATTGCTCATCCGCAGCACGTACTTCTCACCAGCCGCAACCGAGTCCGCCCCAAACGCCATCCCGCGAACCGTCTCGGGAGGCAAAGGCGCCCCCTGTACCTGATAATCCCCAGCCCCAACAGCAGCCCCCGTCCCTGCGCCTATCTCTGTCGCTGCCGCTGCCTCTGTCGCTGCCGCTGCCGCTGTCGCTGCCGCTGTCGCTGGCCCTGTCGCTGCCTCTGTCGCTGCCCCTGTCGCTGCCCCTGTCGCCGCCCCTGTCGCCGCACTCCCCGACGCCGCCCACAGATAGATTCCCCATCCTGCGGCGACGATTCCACAAGCCATCGCCGCGACTATTAGATAGCGGCGCCGGTCGCGGCGAGTGTTCTTAAGATGCGCGCGTGCCGCTTCGCTCCGCGGAACCTGCTTGCGACGAGGTTTCTCGTCGAGCCGTGAGCGCAGCGCCCCGATGAACCGCGCGACCAGCGCGAAGAGGTCCGTCGCGTTCGTGACGATCCGCGGAACCAGTCCCTCGGTCACCGCCCTACGGCCGCTGCCCACCGTGCTCGCCATCCGCTCGGTCGCCGACTTCGCATAGGCGCGGAGCCGATCAGCCGCCGTCTCGCTCGCCATGGTCTCAGCCTCAGGGTCGTAGCGGACGATCCGCGGGGTATCGTGCATTCGCTCTTCGCCGCCTCGCCGAGTCGCCTGGGCGGCCGACGGCATCTCTTCGGGCAGCGTGTCCCGATCGCCCCCATCGCCCCCATCGCCGACGGAGGCCTCGGAGGCGCCCTCGGCCTCGTAGCCGATGCTCAGCACCAACTTCGGGGTCCTTTCATCCATCTTGAGCTCGACGGCTTCGAGGCGGCCGCGACGGCCAGCACTCTCGTTCAGCACCGCGCTCCCAATCGACAGGAACGGGAGCGGCTGTTCGACCGAGAGCTGGGTGTCACTCTCGGATTGGATCTCGGCCACGATGGGAGAGCCCACGCCATCGAGCAGCAGCCGAACGATGGGCGCGTGGGCCGTCGTGCGGCCCCAGCGTTGAATCAACGCCTCGATACGCGCCTGGTCGTCGTCCGACAGGTGCGTGAAACGAATACCAAACTCGCCGACGTGCGGGCCGCCCTCGTGGGCCCAGACGACCCGGCCGATCATGTGAAGCGCCTCGCCACCCCTCGGGTGCTCCAATTGGCAACGGAGCGTCGACCCGATCTCGGGCAACACCGACGCGCGCATCGAGAGCCCACCGGCGCCTACATTGATGCCGTCGGCTTCGAACTCCTGATGGAATCCCTCTGGGTGGAGCTTGATCAGAACCTCGTCGAGCGGCACACGCGGTGGCCGAGGTGCTTGATGGTAACCCGCAGATGTATTCATCGAATGCTCTCCGGCGCGACCCGCCAGTCGCCCCCATCACGACTGGTCCCAAAACTCCGCCGACGCGTCCACTTTTCTGCAAGCCGCTTCCTTGACCACACCGCAACGGGACCCCAGTCTTGGCCGCCACGATGGGCGTGCGGATCACGGTGCAGTCGCTTTGGACGGAAGTTAACCCTTCGGCTTTTGTCTACGCGTTCGCTCAATCTCGCGTCGTGATCGGGCGCGCGCGCAGCGCAGACGTTCAGCTGCCGCACGCTGCGGTAAGCGGGACCCACGCGAGCGTTCGCGAGCAAGACGCGGGCTACGTCCTCCTCGACGAGGGGTCGACCAACGGCACGCGCATCAACGCAATCCGTGTCGTTCCGGGACGCCCCAAAGTGCTGCGCAGCCACGACGTCGTGGACTTGGGCGGCTATCGGCTCACCATCGATGTTGGGGTTCCGGTTGCACACACGATGTCGGCCCGGCTCACTGCCGACTACGCGCGGCGGATTCTCTCCGAGCAGCTCGAAGCCAAGGACGAGCAAGGACTCGACGCCGAATTGAACGCCATTCAGAGCGGCCCCGATGAGCGCGTGGAGCTTCTCCCTATCCTGAAAGAGGCTGTGAACGAGCCGCGTCCCCCGAGGGAATCGCGGCCGTCTAGGCCGCGGCAGTCGAGGCCGGACACCGAGCAGCTCGAGGAGCCGGTCAGGCTCGGTCGAAGCGAGGTCACGGTCTACGCGCTCGCCGCGATCGTGGTCGCCACGAGCATCGTCGCGATGGCTCTGCTGATGCGGCCCTAGACGTTGCGCAGGTAGATGAGGCGGAGTCCCTCGAGAGTGAGGAACTCGTCGATTTCGTCGATTGTCTCACTATCTGGCTCGATCAGCCCGGCTAGGCCGCCGGTGGCAATGACCGTGACCTCCGTCGCCATCTCCGAGGCCAGGCGCCGCACGAGCCCGTCGACCAAACCGACATAGCCGAACACGATGCCTGCTTGGGTCGAGTGCACCGTATTGCGTCCGATCGCGCGCGGCGGTCGGGCAATCTCGCTGCGGGGCAACTTGGCGGCGTGGGCGAACAACGCGCTGGCACTGATCTGCATCCCGGGGGAAATCGCGCCTCCGAGGTACTCGCCCTTTGCCGAGATGCAATCGAAGGTCGTCGCCGTGCCGAAGTCGACGACGATGGCGGCGCCTTTGACCCGCTCGTATGCCGCAACCGCATTGACGATGCGATCGGCGCCAACCTCGCGAGGGTTTTCATAGAGCACAGGCATCCCGGTCTTGATCCCCGGACCCACGACCATGATCTCGTGGTCGAACGCGCGGTCGACGGCATTGATCACCGTTTCGTTGAACGAAGGAACGACCGACGCGAGAATGCTGGCGCGCACGTCCGAGCGCTCGATTTCAGCAAGCTCCAACAAGTTGAGCAGTAGGACGTGGTACTCGTCACTCGTTCGGCCCATGGCCGTCTCGATTCGAAAGTCGTGAACCAGGCGTTCCCCGTCATAGAGGCCGAGCACCGTGTGCGTATTGCCGACGTCGACGACGAGGAGCATTTAGCGAGGCCGCAAGGACAGTGTCAGCTCGAGGAGATCCCCGAACGTCTTCGGTCGTGGGAACTCGGGTTGATCGGTCGCATAGACGACCGGCTGCCCGGTGGGCGCAACGCTTTGCGGGCGAATCGGCTCGGGCCGCCTCGATTGGGATGCCGCCGGGGGCGCCCCTGATGAGGGCCGAATCGACCGGGCGCGCGGCTCGATCGAAAGTGGGCGCTCGACCCGGGGTGGCTGAGACGAGTAGCGCGTTGGGCTCTCCATCGTCGGCGAGGTGGGTGGCTCGGGCAGTGGTGAGGACTGAACCGCAGCAGCCGCGGTGGTGCCAGAAGCGGTCCGAATCCGATCGAGGGCGTCTGCCGCTCGGGTGGTGCGCTCGTCGGGGCGCTTGGCCCTAACCTTGTCGAGCAGAGACCGAAGCCTGTCTTCGCGATCGCTCATGATGCCCTCTTCGTCTCGAGCATGCCTACGATCGCAGGCAAGTCCGCTCCATCCTTGAACCAACCCCAAACGGTCTCGGCTACCTCGAAGTCGACCATGATGAATTTCGAGTCACCGGTCGGGACACAGGAAACCTGCCGTTGGGAAATCTCGGAGAACATGCCGCCTAAGAGCGCTGCCGCGCCAAGCTCGTCTTCGTCGAGCCCGGGCTTGTCGCGTAGTGCAATCACCAACGCGGAGCCCCATCGCTCGAAAGTGAGGCGCCCCCAACCGAAGAGCGACGTCACCGCCGACACATGACCCAGCACGGCCTCAGGCGAGAGCACCGACGCGGGCCTGTCCAACCCGCCGTGCACCTGCTCACCAAGCATCTCACCCAGCCGTCGAAGCGGGGTGAGGTCACCATCGCGGGCTGCTGCCGCAACCAAAGAAGAGAGAACCTCCTCACTGAGGATGACCACGCGCTCGCCCGTGCGAGTGCGTACTATTCCCCCAGTCAGATTGAACTCGTAAAAGCCGCTAGGATCGAAACGGCCGTCGTGCATAAGCCCCCCTCCATATGGGATGTAGAAGGTATAGGCGGATCGTGTCAAATGCCATGGGTGAAATCGAACCTCGTCTGTATCGCCCTTGCGATCGCCCTGCAGACGCAAACCGCGCTGGCGCAGGGCGATCTTCTGGGTGCGGACGACATCGCCGAAGCGATCGTTTCGATGACCTCGCGCGTATGGACGGGGCCCCGAACCCCAGCCCCCAACTGGGTACGGCGGCCTGGAGAGGCATCACTGCTGGTTCGATCGCCGCATGCTCTGCTGACGGTTCACGCGGATCCGGGCGTGAATCAGCTCACAATGCGGCAGGCGATGACGGCGCTCGAGCACGCGAGAGCGCGCCTCGACGCGATGGGTTGGCCGGCTCCAATCTCTGACGGCGACCTGGGCGGCGGGCCGGAGATGGATCTCTACCTGACCGGCACCCTCCCCGCCGATGCCTACTCGGACGGTATGGCAACGTGGACCTACCTCGATCGAGCTTCTACGTTTGCCGTGCTGAACCCGACCACGCCCGCCGCCGCGCTCGACGCGTGCGTGACCGCGGCCTACGCCGAAGCGCTGTTGATGAGCATGGACCCCGCGGAGGCGAGGACTTGGCGACGCGCGACGGCGGCGTGGTTGACGTGGGAGCTAACCGGAAACTTCGGATGTGATGAAGCCGTGAGCCGTCAACAGGCTGAGCCTTTTCGGTCGTGGGTGGGCGGAGCCGCCGGTGACGGGGTCGGTGGCGCGCTCTGGCTCGCGTATCTCTCGGCACGGCACGACATCGTGCCAGGCCATTTCATGCGCGACGTTTGGGGGCTCGCCAGTCAACGCACGTGGGAGGGGACCGAGCTCCGGGCGGATCCGGATCTTTGGTCGGCCATCGAGACGGCGATCGAACGGAGCGGAGATCACTTGCTCGACAACATCGAAGAGCTGGCTGTCCTCCGATGGTTCGTCGGGCGCGGCACCCCGAACGATGCCGTCGTGGCCGCGCTCGATGACGACGCGGGAGTCCCGATTTCTCGGCATATGAAGCGGCTCCCCACCCGAGTGGTCGCCGGACGGCCTCTCGAATCATTCGGTAGCGCGTATATGGTCATGGATGCGGTGGCTTGGAACGACAGCAGGCGCCTGCGCGCGTGGCTGCAAGGCGAGTACGGCGTCCGCTGGTCGTTCGTCGCGGTTCAGCTTGACAGCCGCGGCAACGAGGTTCGCCGCATCGCAGCTCCGCACACCGGCCCAACGCCCAAAGCGTACCTGCCCATCGAGCTCGACGACACGACTCGGCGTCTGTTGTTCGTCGTAACGAACCTGTCGAACACATTGCCCGACGCCGATGAGCTCGACGTGAACGCGCGCGCGTTCGAGCTGATCGTCGACCGGCGCGATGACTAGCTGCGGGGTCGTCGTCGGCGACGGCGGCGATTGCTCGGCTCGGCGTCGTAGACTGCTTCGTTGGGCTCGTGGGCCCATGCGGGAAGGTCCTCGCCGCGGGCCATGCGATCGAGCGCGAACACGGTCGCTGCGTCGGCAAAGTACTCGCGGCGCGCGATCGACTGGATGCGCCCCGTGCGAAGACGCCGCTGCGCCATGACGAGCAGGCGGATGCGGTCTTTGAGACGCCTCGGCAACGACAGCCGAAGCGAGAGCTCTCGAATGAACTCTTCGTACGCGACTGGGACGTCCGATACGCCCTCGAGCGCCTCGTCGATCGGCCCGAGCAAGAGCGCGGCGAACAGGACCGCATCACCCGGAAGCCGATCTTCGGCAGCGAGCACATCGACAGCCTTCAAGCGTCCGAAGGTCAGCGACGCGCCCTCGAGGTCGTCGTCCAAAAAGGACGCTACTTCGGGCAGAACTTCACTCAGCACGCCCACGTCCCACGAGAGGAAGAGCGAGCGGTGTGCGGCACCTCCTCGCAGGAAGCGGAGGATCTCCTCGAGCACCCGCGGCGCGGCGGCGCGCCGAAGGTCGCCCCGGTGCCGAACCATCGCGTCGTAGACGTCCGGGTCGAGCCCCATGTCCAGGCGGGCGCTGAACTTGATCGCGCGGAGGATACGGATCGGGTCTTCCCGGAAGCGGACGTTCGGGTCGCCGATCGTGCGGAGCAAGTGCTCTTCGAGGTCGGCCACGCCGCCGACGAAGTCGATCACCTCGCCACGCTCGAGGTCGTAGAATAAGCCGTTGATCGTGAAGTCACGCCGGATCGCGTCTTCGTGCGGCTCACCGAAGACGTTGTCGGTGGTGATCAGCAAGTCCGCGTCTTCACCCTCGGTGATTGCTCGCCGTGAGGGGATCAAGCGCACCGGTTCCGGGCCTGCGCAGAGCGGAATCTTCTTGGCGAACTTTGGTTTGATGATCTCGTAGTGCTGGGAAGGGTCGCGGCGGTAAGTCGCAACTTCGATTATCTTTCCACCAGAGAACAAGACGTGCGCCAACCGGAAGCGTCGGCCGATCACGCGGCAGTTCCGGAAAAGGTCGCGCACCTCGTACGGGCGCGCGCTCGTGGCGAGGTCGAAATCTTTGGGCTTTCGACCGAGCATCAGGTCGCGCACGCCGCCGCCGACTAGGTAGGCCGTGTGGCCATTTCGATTGAGGCGGCGAATCACTTTCGCGGCATCTTGGTCAACGAGCCGGCGCGGAATCGCGTAGGCGTAAACGATAGGCTCTGGCGGCTCTTCGTCGACAACGCCTCGATCTTCGTCTTCTCGTCGACCGAAGTCAGTATCTATAACTCGGGTCATCGAATTCCAAAGCCCATGATAGGGCAAGAAGTAGTTGTCTCTCTTAGCAACAACCCGTCCTGACAGCAATCTAAGACCAATGCTACGGTCTCCCAACAAAATGAACGAGCTCGAAACAATGGCGGGCAACGTAATCGTCTGTGGATTTGGCGGCCTGGAAGCGCCCGCGACGGTTCACCGGTGGCTATCGGAGCAATCCGTAGCGGGTTTGATCCTATTCAAGCGCAACATCGCCGACGTCGATCAGGCTGCCGCGTTGATAGCCTCGTGCATCACCGGTTGCGATCCCGCCCTCCCGATTCTCGTCTGTGTCGATCAGGAAGGCGGACGTGTTGCGCGTTTGGGTGAGCCGGTGCTCCGTCTGCCTCCGATGCAAACGCTTGCGGCGGCCGGTGACACGCAGCTGACACGTGACGCGGCGACTGCGCTCGGGCGACAGTTGCGCGCGGTCGGGATCAACTTGGACTTCGCGCCAGTTCTCGACGTGGACACCAATCCGCACAATCCCGTCATCGGTGATCGCGCGTTCGGTCGCACGCCGGACGTCGTGATCGAGCATGCGCTTGCGTTTGCAGATGGGCTCCATGACGGGGGAGTGTTGTCCTGTGGCAAGCACTTCCCGGGTCACGGAGACACCAACCTGGACAGCCACCTCGCGCTTCCGACCCTCCGCCACGACCGCGCTCGCCTGGACCATGTGGAGCTTCGTCCGTTCCGCGCTGCCGCCAAACGGATTCCATCGATGATGACGGCACACGTCGTATTCGAAGCCCTCGACTCCAACGTCCCGGCGACGATGTCCGCGGCGGCGATCGGCAAGCTCCTGCGAGAGGAAGTCGGGTTCGAGGGCGCCGTGTTCTCGGACGACCTGGAGATGAAAGCGATCACCGAGCGCTATTGCATCGAGGAAGCCGGAGTCCTGGCGATCGAGGCGGGTTGCGACCTTCTCCTCGTTTGCTCCGATCTCGAGGCGGCCGCTCGCCTGCGCGAAGCGCTCGCGACCGAAGCCGGCCGCAGTGAGCGATTTCATGCCCGTCTGGCCGACGCCCGAGCACGCGCGGACGCGCTCCGCCGACGGATCCGCGAGCTGCCCCCTGCCGTTCCCCTTCAAAAAGCGCTAGACAGTGCCGAGGTCCGATCCGTGAAGGAACGGCTTGAGCAACTGAAATGACCGCAGCACTGCCACTTCCTGAGGCCCCGAGTTCGTTTTTGGTCGGCGACGAATGGCAAATCGGCGTCTACCGGACGCCGTTCGAGCGGGCCGAGCTGAGCACACGCGGCTGGAAGCGCTACCGACTCAAGGAGTGGCACTACGTCTCCTTCACGACCGACGAGTGGTACGTCGCCCTCGGCCTGGTACAGCTCGGTTACATCGGGAACCTGTTCTCATATGCCGTCGATCGGGTTCAGAAACGGCCAGCCGTCGAGTACGGTTCCTTGTCACCTTTGGGCAGGGCGCTGAGTATCGCACCGAGTTCCGTCCGGGGAACGACCTCGTGGAAGAGCCAGGCGGCGAGCGTATCGATCTCCGCCAACGATGGCTGGGACGTCGAGCTCGACATCCCTCTCGGCGAAGAACGCCTGCGCGGACGTGCTCGCATCGAGGCTCGCGATTCGCTTGCCATGTTGCACCCGCTCGGCCCGCGCCGGGTCGCGTACACCCACAAGGCGGCTGGCTGGCCCGCCTCGGGCTATTTCGAGCTTGGCCCACGGCCGATTCCACTCGATGGCGGGCTCGCCGCAAGCGACTGGACGCGCTCGCAAGCGAACCGAGTGACTGAGTGGAAGTGGGCTTCACTGAGCGGCTTCCTCCACGACGAGACCAGCGTCGGTCTCAATCTGTCAGCCCAGGTGTATGATGACGAAAAGGGCCACTCGGTGGAGAACGCGCTCTGGGTCGACGGGGAAGTGCGACCGTTGTCGGGCGTGCGGTTCGAGGTGCCATCGGACCCCAAGACCAAGCGTTGGTGCATCCGAAGCATCGACACCGATGAAGTAGACATCGAGTTCGAACCAGTGGGCGCGCGCGAAGAGCACACTAACTTCGGCTTGGTGCGAACCGAGTTCGTGCAACCCTATGGCCGATTCGCAGGCCGCGTGTGCGGACTCGACATCACCGGGTGCTTTGGCGTCGTCGAAGTGCATTTGTCGGTGTGGTGAGCTGAGGAAACGTTGGAGATCTACGGCGACACGAGCGGTCTTAGCCCGTCGGAAACCAAGGCGCTGCAGCGCATCTACCGGCGCCGAATTCCTCTGGACCGGCTCACGACTCCGGAGCTCACGCGGGCCCTCGTGGGTGTTTCACGCGCGACCGGGAGGCAAGTCGGCGTGCTCGTCGACCGCGGCGGGACGGTGCACCACGTCGTCTTGGGTGACGCATCGAAGCTCATGCTGCCCGACGTGGGCCGTCTCCGCGCCGGGGCTGGCAGGCTTCGCGGCCTGCGGCTGATCCACACCCACTTGCGCAACGAGCCGCTGAGCCGGGACGATCTGGTCGACCTCACGCGCCTGCACTTGGACATGGTGGTGGCGATCTGCCTTGCACCCGGCGAAGAGCGCGCGCTGTGCGTGTACTACGGACACAACTTCCCGGTCGTCGACGACAGCAACGAGCCGCCATTCCGAACCTTCGGCCCGATTCCCTACGCGAAGGCTCGTGACAACCCCGCCGAGATCATCGAGACGCTCGAACAGGAGTTCGCTCGCGCCGCCAGGGCGCGTGGAGTCACAGCCAAAGACGGCCGGGCCATCTTGGTACACGTCTGCGACAAGCGAAGCGCCGGCCAAGCCGAAGACTCGTTGCGAGAGCTGGAGGAGCTCGCGCGCACGGCAGGTGTCGAGGTTGCCGACCAAGTGTTGCAGGTTCGCGACCGCGTGGATCCTCGCTATACGCTCGGTCGCGGCAAGCTCGAGGACGTCGTGATCCGCGCCATGCAGCTCGACGCGGAGACACTGATCTTCGACTGCAACCTTCGACCAGCCCAGGCCAACAACATCGCGCGAATGACGGACCTGAAGGTGGTCGATCGCACGCAACTCATTCTCGACATCTTTGCTCAGCGCGCGGAAAGCAGTGACGGCAAGCTGCAAGTCGAGCTGGCGCAGATGCGGTATCTGCTGCCGCGCCTCGGCCAACGAGACGATGCCCTTTCACGCCTGACGGGCGGTATCGGAGGACGGGGCCCGGGTGAGACGAAGCTCGAGGTCGGGCGGCGCCGAGCGAGGGAACGCATCACGCGTCTTGAGTCGCAGCTCAAGCGACTGGGCCGGCAGCGAGAGCAAAGGCGCTCGCGTCGGAAGCGAAGCGGAACGCCCACGGTGGCGATCGTCGGCTATACGAACGCAGGTAAGAGCACGCTCCTCAACACGCTGACCGGCAGCGACGTGATCTCCGAGGACAAGCTCTTTGCAACGCTCGATACGCGCTCACGAAGGATGAGGCTCCCCTCCGGGCGCGAAGTCATCGTGACCGATACGGTGGGCTTCATTCGCGACCTGCCGAAAGACCTGTTCGCGGCCTTCCGGGCAACGTTCGACGAGACCCAAGACGCCGACCTGTTGCTTCACGTGATCGACGCGTCGGATCCGTGCCGAAGCGAGCACATCGAAACGACGGAGAAGGTCTTGGTCGACCTGGGCCTCCAGCGAGTGCCACGCGTCCTCGTATTCAACAAGTGCGACAAGCTCGAGACACCTCACGCGACGCTTACAGACCGTGGTGTCCCGATCAGCGCGCTCGACCCGGGCTCGCTTGGTGCGCTCGAACGAGCGATCGAAGAACGCATCGAGGTCTCACATCCGATGCTCCAAGCGGACGAGCCTACTTCTTCACGACCGGCTTGATGCCGACCTTGCCGTCCTTGACGACGACCTGGAAGTCGACGCGCTTGCCCTTGTGCTTGCGGTCGAGCTTTGGAACCATCTTCTTGAGGCTCTTGGCGACCGTCTCGTAGTCGATCTTGTCGGTGCGCTCGTTGTTGTTTCGCTTGGCCTCGACGTAGCTCTCGGAGATCTGGTGCATCCGCGCGTCGCCGGGCCCTTTGGAGCGTGCCGCGATCGGCGGCGGCGCGCGGCGGCTCGGAGTGATCGCCGGAGTCGATTTCTCCCTCTTCAGGGCGGGCCTGCGCGATTGCGGCTTGGCAAACCGCGAAGCCGCAATCGCGTCTGGTTGATCCAGATCGAGCGTCGCGACCTTCGATGAGGGCTCGGGCGCCTTCAAGAGCTGGTCCACCCGGTCGCTTGCTTCGGTGATCAGCTGGTCCATGTTGAGGTCGGCATTCGGGTCGAGTTCGAGCGGATTGCTGCCTCGACCTTGCCTCTCTTCTTCGCGTTCTGCTCGCAACACCTCGCGATGCCGACGCGCACGGAGCAGATCGCGGCGATACGTGCCTTCTTCGATCTGACGGCCGACGCGACGCCAGTACGTCTGGAGCGTGGTGTAGCGCTGGATCAGCGTTTGAAAGCGGAACCGAAGCGCGGTGTTTCTCGGCTTCACCTTGCGCAACTCATGAAGCGCTCGATCGAACTGCTTACGCGGGATCTGTGGCTCGATGCGCTCGATCCCTTGAAACCACTGTTCGTACAGATGCTTGATGCGCGAAAGCTGCACCTCCACATCCGACAACATGATTTCGAACTCTTTCGGCGTCATGACCCAACCGTCACAGCGGTGTTACCTTCAAATTGTCGAACCAGAGGTCGGATTGCCAGTTATTGAAGCCAAAATGGTCGTGTCCCCGGCCCCCGAGTGGCTCAGGGTCCTCCATTTCCAACAAAACGTCCTCATCCACCCATACCGTGAGAGTGCCACCAATGCGCTCGATCCGGAACCGGTAGGTCTTGCCCAGCTCGACTTTGCGGGACTTGCCCACAACCCGATCATCGCCGTGCTCGTCCATCCGGGCCAACACGTTTCGTGAGTTGTTCCAGCCACCGAAGACGATGACGTAGCTCGTGGCCGTGTAGCTATCGTGCTGCGCATAGGACGCCCCATCCCCAAAAACCTCAACCTTAATGTCCCCATCGGGGCTCTCACTCCGCACGTCGAACTGGACTCGAACGTGGCGAGGCAGGGTCCGAAGAAGCCAAAGAGGATGATTCTTCGCCCCCTGCACGCGAAGCTTCCCGCCCTCGATGCGCCAATTGCCGCCGGTCTTGTTGTAGCCCGTCCCGAGCTGGGAGCGCTCGAAGTCGTCGGAGAAGCCGGTGCCGATACCGGGATCGCCTTGCGGGGTGCATGCCCAAAAAACAACGCACGCCAGTGCGGCCCCCAACCTTGCCCGCGGCACGGACACTGGCGCTGACGCTGGCACTGACGCTGGCGCTGACACTGGCGCTGACACTGACACTGGCGCTGACGCTGACGCTGGCGCCGACACTGGCACTGACGCTTGGGCGGGCAGGGGCGGGTTCACCTGGTTGCTCGGCCGGTTAATCGGGGTCGGTGCAGCCGTCCTCATCCGCATCCCGCCCCTCGATCGCCTCTTCATTCGGACACTTGTCGTCGATGTCCGGGATGAAGTCGTTGTCGTTATCCGGATCCATGCAGCCGTCTTCGTCCTCGAAGCCATCCATGTCCTCGGGGAGGCGCGGGCACTCGTCGCGGGCGTCGGGGATGCCGTCTCCGTCCAGGTCATCTGTGGCCGGGGACCAAGAAACACCGACGATCGCACGGAAGCGCGGTTGTCCGAGACCGCGGATGAAGCCCATGCCGAGCGCCGCGGTCATCGTCACGTCGTTCTTGGTCCAGCGGACGCCAATATCGCCTTCGAGGGTGTTGGTACTTCGACCTCGAAAGGAGCTCGTGCCGCGGAGCTCGAGGAGCCCGAACAGATCTTTGACGGGCGGAATTGGCGGCTTCAACGAGAAACCGTACTGCAACTCCTGCCCGAGCGTGTCGACGCCTAAGCTGCGTGAATTCACGCGGTAGCGCCAACCAAGCATCGTTCCTGCACCTATACCGAGAAGATGGAAGTCAGCGAGCAAGCGCGCGTCGAACGAGAACTGCCCCTCACTTGCGTAGAAGCTCGACGTTCCGATCGGTACCGGAATCGTGAGCAGCAGACCCAGCCCGGGCCCGTCCGGACGGTTCTGGTTTTCTTCGGTCTTCTTCCCAAAGAACCGGACCTTGGTGGTGAAGCGGGGGTCTTCGACGGCAAATCCAGTGAACGACGACCAGCCAGTCTGCGGCACCGGATCCGAGATCTCTCCAGTTTGGTAGAGCACCAAGGGCACTTCCAACGCAAGTGACCAGCGGCCGAACAGGCCGACCTCAAAGAACAGATCGCCCGTCATCCGATCATCGATGACCTGTTCCCCAGTTCCGTCGGCGTATCGAATGCTCAGCGGTTTGTTCGAGTACCAGCTGAAGAGGCCGAGATTCCAGCGAGCATGGCCCGGCGTGCCGCTGCCCTGCATCCCCAAGAAACCAAACCGGTCGAGCGTCGGCCGGAAGCGCTCGATGTTGATCTCCTGCGCGGACACCGACGTCGACGCAGCGAGCGCAAGGACGAGCCCGAGGACGGAGGAGAAACGCGCCATTCGACCTAACCCGTCCCCAACAGATGAGAGCTACGCACGTTCTTGAGCGCAGCGAGCATGCTTTCGCGCACCTGCGGCGCGCGTTTCTCGACGTCGTCGAGCATTTGCTTGACCTGCTGACGCCAGAGGTTTTCCTGCGAGCCGCACAGGTTGCATGGAATGATCGGGAAATCCAAGTGCTCGGAGTATGCCGTGATGTCTCGCTCCGACGAATAAAGTAACGGACGAATCACGGTGTTGCGGCCGTCATCGCTCACGAGCTTCGCAGGCATGGCGCTCAGCGCGCCGTTGAACATCATATTCAGCATGAGCGTCTCGATCGCGTCGTCGCGATGATGTCCGAGCGCGATCTTCGTGCAGCCCAGGCTCTGGGCGACGTTGTAGAGGATGCCGCGCCGTAGCCGCGAGCACAGACTGCAGTAGGTCTGCCCTTCGGCGATGACCTTGGTCACCACTTGATAGGTGTTCTTGCGGACGATCTGATGCTCGTAGCCTTGCTCGCGCAGCCACGCCTCGAGCGCCGTTCCATCGTAGCCGGGCTGCCCCTGGTCGAGGTGCACCGCGATGATCTGGAACGGCACCGGCGCCCTTTGACGCGCACGCTCCAGCAGATGGAGAAGCGTGTAGCTGTCCTTGCCACCACTGATGGCGACCATCACGCGATCGCCGGGCTCGATGAGCTCGTAGTCCGCAATACACCGCCCCATCTCATGAGCGAGTCGCTTTTTCAGGAGTGCGTGACCCACGCGCGATGGGTACTCGGCGAGCGCCTGCCCCGCAAGGCTCTTGGTCACCTGGCTCTTCGAAGCGTGACGGCGCGCGCGTGCCCCTCGAGCCCCTCGAGCCGCGCGAGCCCCTCGAGCAGATCCGCCTGCTCGGTGATGGCAGCCTGCGAGTACCGAATCAGCGACGAGCGGACGACGAAATCGTAGACACCCAGCGGCGACGCGAAGCGGACCGCTCCACCCGTGGGCAGCACGTGGCTCGGTCCCGCGGCGTAGTCACCAGCGGCCTCAGGTGTGTGATAGCCGAGGAAGATCGCACCGGCGGCTCCGATCCTCCCGAGCATCGCTTCCGAATCGGCGACCGAAAGGCTCAAGTGCTCCGCCGCCAGCACGGTCGCGGCTCGCCCGGCCTCGTCCAAGTCGTCGACGACGAAGCAGTACCCATTGTTGCGCACAGCCTCCTCGGCGATCGCTCTTCGAGGAAGCGAGGCGAGCTGACGTTCGAGCGCGGCGTCGACTGCGTCCGCCTGTGCACGTGAGAGCACGACGGCAAGCGGATATGCAGCCTCGTCGTGCTCGGCCTGCGACAAGAGGTCAGCAGCGACGATCTCCGGGTCCGCTCCGTCGTCCGCGACGACGAGGATCTCGCTCGGCCCGGCGATCGAATCGATATCGACTACACCAAAGACGAGCCGTTTCGCGCAGGCGACGTAAATGTTACCTGGACCGACGACTTTGTCGACACGGGCGATCGATTCCGTGCCGTACGCTACGGCCGCAATGGCTTGCGCACCACCTGCATCGACCACCTCGGTCACCCCGGCGACCTCAGCCGCAGCCAATATCTCCGGCGCGGGGTTCGGCGTGATCAGGACGATTCGCTCGACGCCGGCAACCGTCGCCGGGATAGCGGTCATCAGCACCGTGGACGGATAGCGAGCCTTACCACCCGGCGCGTACGCCGCCGCGGCGGCCACGGGTCGGACCCGCTGGCCTAGCTCGACGCCGCCCTCTTCGTAGCGGAACCCCGTGTCTAGTTGATGCTCGTGATAACGGCGAATGCGGTCGCCGGCCGCTGCCAGCGCCTCGCGAATCGCAGGGTCGACCGCACGCGCCTGTTTCAACCAAGCGTCGCGACTCAAGACGAGCGATCGGGGACGCCGCCCGTCGAAGCGTTCCGTGTATTCGAGAACCGCCTCATCGCCCCGCTCACGCACCGCATCGAGAATCGCGCGCACTTCGGGCTCGACGCGGGCGAGATCTGCGTCGCCGCGCCGGCTCAAAGACGCTAGCGTGTCTTCATAGCCAGGCTGGCCCTGTTCGTAGATCGTGAGCATTTCCTGGTTCTAGCGGGCCGGCGAAGGGGGTCAACCACGCAACCTTGCCCTCCGGGACGGAAAGCGCTCAGACTGCGCCGACCATGAACGTACGCCTGTACAACACCCTGACGGGTCGCAAGGAACCTTTCGAGCCGGCCGACCCCCATCACGCCCGCGTTTATGTCTGCGGCCCGACGGTCTACGACTACGCGCATCTGGGCCACGCCCGTTGCTACGTGGTCTACGACGTCCTGGTTCGTCACTTACGCACCAATGGAATGAAGGTCACTTACGTCCGAAACATCACCGACGTCGACGACAAGATCCTCAAGCGCGCCGCGGAAACCGGTATCGAGCCGACCGCACTCGCGGCACGCTTTGCCGACGCATACTCAGAGGACATGCACCGACTCGGCAACCTCGACCCGGACATCGAGCCGCGCGTCAGCACGCACCTGGAAGACATCCTCGCGTTGGTGCAACGACTGATCGACGGAGGCCATGCGTACGTGTCCGACGGCGACGTCTACTTCTCGGTCGAGTCGTTCCCCGACTACGGCAAGCTCAGCCACCGCAACCTTCAGCAAATGAGGCTCGGGGCGAGCGAGCGCCTCGACGAAACGCAGACCGCGCGCAAGCGGCACCCCGCAGACTTCGCCTTGTGGAAGAAGAGCGAAGGAGATGCCTGGGGTTGGGAGAGCCCTTGGGGGTCTGGCCGCCCCGGATGGCACATCGAGTGCTCGACGATGTCGATGAAGCACCTCGGCGATACACTCGACCTCCATGGAGGCGGCTTGGATCTGGTGTTCCCGCACCACGAAAACGAGATCGCCCAAAGCGAGGCTGCGACGGGGAAGCTGTTTGCGCGGTGTTGGATGCACAACGGTTTCGTCGAAGTCGACAAAGAAAAGATGAGCAAGAGCCTCGGCAACTTCTTCACGGCGCGAGACCTGTTCGACCGCGTCGAGCCGGAGGCGATCCGCTACTTCATGATGACGGTGCACTACCGCGCACCACTCAACCTCGACTGGACGCTCGACGACGCCGGCAACGTGACGGGGTTCCCTCAGTTCGAGGAGGGCGAGCGGCGCCTGGCGTACCTGTACAAGACAAAGCAGCGGCTCGAAGGGCTTCCGCCGAAACGCGTGGTCGATGCCGACGGGCCTGCCCCGCCCGAGATCGCCGGCTTCGGTGAAGCGTTGC
>CAXMRM010000091.1:0-4100 GCA_964196015.1 uncultured Myxococcota bacterium | reverse complement strand
GAGTACTACTGCCAGTACCCGCAGGTCGAAGACGAGAACAAGCGCGTGTACTACGCGATGATCTCGTCGCTCGATGATGCGGTCGGTGCGATCCATCAGAAGATCAAAGACCTCGGCATCGAAGAGGACACCATGATCTTCTTCATCAGCGACAACGGCGGCGCCTCGTACACGCACGCCACGGACAATGGGCCTCTCAAGGCGGGGAAGCTCACGCAGTTCGAGGGCGGCATCCGAATTCCGTTCATGATGAAGTGGAAAGGAAAGGTGCCCGCGGGCGTTCGCTACGAGTACCCAGTGTCCTCAACTGACATCTATGCGACTTCGGTGGCGGCGGCGGGCGGCGTCCTTCCAAGCGACCGCGAATATGACGGCGTCGATCTGGTGCCGTACGTCACGGGCAAGAACAAGGAGCGGCCGCACCAGGTGCTCTTCTGGCGGGCCGACCACATCTGGGCAATTCGCGATGGCGACTACAAGCTCATCCTGAGCACGCGAGACGGCTGGGCCGAGCTCTACAATCTCATCACCGACCAATCGGAGATGATCAATCTAAAGGAGCAGATGCCGGAGCTCTACGAGAAGCTCCACGAAGAGCACGAAGAGTGGCAAAAGAACAAGCTCAAGGTGAAACCGATGTGGCCACGTATCATGGACAAGAGGTTCGTCATCGACGGCAAGGACTACTACTTCCCCGCTTGATGCCTCGCGTCGCAAACTCTGACGGTTGTTTATCCGATGAAGAAACTACTCCCATCTCTCGCCCTTCTCGCTCTTTGCGCCTCGGTGTGGCTTGTGCCGAGCTCCGCTTCAGCCGTGCCCAAAATGGACGTCAAAATCTTCCTCGGCGTCGGCAGCACGACATTCGTCCCGCGCCTCCCAGCCATCACGCTTCCCAATCCCAGCGATCCCACCGGGGACCCGATCGTTGTCGGGTCCCGCAACGCCGCCACGTTCACCAACTGGGGAGGCGGGCTGTCGGCACGCGTTCGCGCGGGAAAGGTTTTTGGCGAGATTGGCCTGGTATTTAGCCGTTTTCAGTTCCGGATCGGAGAATCGCTGGTAGCCATCGCGGCGGCGCAGGGAGATCCCATCGACCCTGATCTCATCGGCAACAAAGCCACGATGAACTCGCTCGAGCTTCCATTGACGGCGGGTTACGTTCCCTACGCGAACCCGTATTTCAAGCTCTTCCTGTACGGCGGCCTCATCAACCAGTTCAACATCAAGGGCTTCGTCGATAGGACTGGCGGCGGAGAGGTCAAGTTCCGGCCCAAGGACATCCCCGGTTATCCCCTGGCTATCTACGTTGCAGGCGCGCGGCTCGGCACACAGTTCGATATAGGCCCGTTCAACTTCGACTTCAGCTACACCATCAACATGAACAGCGCGACGACGACCGACTTCCGCACCAACACCCACATCTTCAAGTTCTACCTAGGCTGGCTCTTCTAGACCCGGCTCGGACCCCGTTTACGAGCCGGCGGTGCCCAGGAAGGCCTTCACCTTGTCGTGAAGCCGGTGCAGGTGCGTGCTTGCGTGGTCTTTCTGCTCGGAATCGAGGAGCTCGTACACGAACAGCAGCGCCTGGCGGCTCTCGGCCCTTCGCGCTTCGGGCGTACGCGCGTGTGGGCCCCAGTCCTCGCGGTTCTTCCACTCTTTCCATAGGGTGTCGCGGATCGCCTGGGCACCGGGATGCTTCCGAAACGCCGTGGCGACGGTGGCCACGCGTCCTTCGCTGGTCGCGAGCCGCGCAGCCGCTTCGTCGGGAAGGCCCGCGACGTACTTGCGGAGCGCACCTTCTTGCGCGTCGCTGAGGCTGCCCGACCAATCCTGCACTGCGTCGACGAACTCGTCCTGGCGCTTCTTGATGCGCTCTTGCTTCGGCTCGGCCAGCTCTTCCCTTGCCTCACCGAGGCGCGTTTGGATGCGCGCCTCGACAAAGTCGATCTGCTCGTCTCGAAGCGTGGCCAGGATCGGGGCGAATTCGTCGAGGATTCCCCCGGCAACGATGTCGAGAATGGCATCGACTTGGCGCTCCATCCCGAGCAATTTTTTCTCGGTCAGACCTTTGGCGACGGAGGCGTCCACCGTGGCGACCAGCATGTCGACCTTGCTGCTGAGCGCCCCCGGAGCGGCGGCGATGAGCCGGTCGACCGAAGCGCGTGTCGCTGCGGTCTGCGCCTCGTCGAGATTGAGCTCTTCTGCGATCTGCCGCGTCACCCAGCGGGCGCCGATATTCTGGAACAACCCGGTGCAGCCAACGGCCACCAAGAGGATGATGCTCAGCGCGACGATAACGGGCTGGCTAGAGCGGCGGCCGCAGGCGGGAGTCATAGGGCGAGTCAGAAAACCTCAGGTACGAAAGTTTGGTCGTCCATCGGCGGCCGCACGTACTTGATCTTGTTCTGCCGCTCGGGAAGCTCGAGGTGAGGCTGGGGCACTTCTTGATAGGGGATCAAGCTGAGGAAGTGCGCGATCACGTTTAGGCGCGCGCGCCGCTTGTCATCACCATGCACGACGTACCAAGGTGCCTGCTTGATGTCGGTGTGCGCGAACATCTCGTCTTTGGCCTTGGAGTAGTCGACCCAGTGGCTGCGCGACTGCAAGTCCATGTCGCTGATCTTCCAGCGCCGAATGGGGTCTTCGATTCGCTTCTGGAAGCGGCGCTCTTGCTCTTCATCACTGACGGAGAACCAGTACTTGATCAAGATGACCCCCGAACGGACGAGCATGCGCTCGAACTCGGGGCATGAGCGGAGAAACTCACGATACTCCTGCTCGCTGCAGAAGCCCATGACCCGTTCCACGCCCGCGCGGTTGTACCAACTCCGGTCGAAGCAGACCATTTCGCCTGCCGCAGGAAGATACTCAACGTAGCGCTGGAAGTACCACTGGGTCCGCTCCCGCTCCGTCGGCGTGGCAAGCGCCTCCACCCGGCAGATACGCGGGTTGAGGCTCTGCGTGATGCGCTTGATCGCGCCGCCCTTTCCGGCGGCATCACGGCCTTCGAAGAGCAACACGACCTTGAGCCCCTGCGTGCGAATCCACTTCTGAAGCTTCACCAACTCCACCTGGAAATCCGCCAACGCCTGGTCGTACTCCGCCTTCTTCAGCCTTTGCTTCTTAGGCGCTGTCGCGTCGCGCCCAAGGGGCGGCAATGCGTTTGGCTTACCGGACTTCTCTTCCTTCTTTCCCATCTCGTCCTCGCTCGGGGCAAGGTGCCATAGGACGTCGATTGGGGCCAGAGCGGCCGTTCGAGTAGCCACGCAAAGGTCGATAGCACGCCGCCCATGCCGATTCTGAAGCCCATCCTGCCGCCCTATGACATCGGCGAATGGCAGAGAAAGCCGTTCCCCGAGCGAGTGAAGATGGTGTGCCAATCCTGGGCCTTGCAGGGCTACGGGACCCCGTGGCCGATCTACATCGTGTACATCCTGAAGGTCGTCTTCTACGTCTGGATGTGGAGCTTGTTCTGCTCCTTCACGCCGGGCCTCGGCGATCTACGTAGCTTCGGTTCTTGGTACTACGAGCCGATCGCGTTTCAGAAAGCGGTGCTCTGGAGCATGGCCTTCGAAGGACTCGGTCTCGGCTGTGGCAGTGGACCGCTCACCGGGCGATACAATCCTCGGCGGATCGAAACGCACTGCGCTCGATGTCTTGCTCTACGTGGCGCACATGGTCTTCTTGTTCCGCGCATTGATCGCGCCCGAGCTTTCCATCGAGCTCCTGATTCCCACACTCATCCTTCTCCCGCTGCTCGGGGTCACCGACAAGACCATCTTCCTCGCGTCGCGTGCCGAGCACTACTACACGGCGCTGGTTTGCTTCATGTTCGCGGGCGACTGGCTCGCAGGGTCCAAGCTCGTATGGATCGCCATCTGGATCTGGGCCGCGACGTCGAAGCTCAACCATCACTTTCCGTCGGTGGTCGCCGTGATGCAAAGCAACAGCCCGCTGACCAGCTTCGGGTCAATGCGCAAGCTCCTGTACCGAAACTACCCCGACGACTTGCGCCCTTCCCGGCTCACTCAGTTCATGGCGCACGCGGGGACAGCGGTGGAGTACACGTTCCCGGCAGTCCTGTTGCTGAGCGACGG
>CAXMRM010000090.1:0-4318 GCA_964196015.1 uncultured Myxococcota bacterium | reverse complement strand
CCTCATTGCGAGAAGCTCGACCAGCTCTCCTCCCGTGGCTTCGAGCTGGAACTGGCGCATGTAGATGCTGAGGAGCACGAACCCGAACACAGCGGTGGAGGCTGATGCGAGCATGGCGATGCGATTCATTGACATATGCCTGTCGTCATCATGGCTCGGAGGCGAGGATGGTTAGAACGGTCTGTGATGCTTCGCCGTGGTGAGACAGCACAGTGACGAGGCGATTGTCCTGCTCCGCAGAAAGCATGTGGGTGCCGTCGACTTGAATCGATTCGGAGGGGTGCCGCTCGACGATCGTCCAGCCGTTTCTAGGAAGCCGGGTTCGGTAGAACGACTCGAGCTCTTCTGCAGACTTGCCAACTACGCGATACACCAAGATGCCGCTCGGTTGACGTTCCTCCCATGCCGAGAGGATGCGCTGCGAACCGGGTGGTCGCGGCACCCCAGTGAGGTCACGACCTGTCGCGTCCGCGCCCGCGTGAGGCACCGTAGTGTAGAGATTGAACCCAGAGTCGACCCACATCGTGAAAAGAAACGTCTTGTCCGCCGAGCCACTGGCCACGCGACGCGCAAGGATGTAGTGAGCGGCGCCCACCTCACGCAAGTCGCCTGTCTCGGAGAAGCGGAGGAACCGGTTGGCGAGCGCGCCGAGGTCCGGCGGGGGATCGCCCATGTCGAGGCAAGCGACGTAGCCAGCGCTATCGCTGCGCGCGCTCTGTGTCGCGATTGCTGTTCCGCAGGTAGCTTCATAGTGGGCGAGGACGTCCGCAAGCGAGGCTTCGACGGTCTGCGTTCGAAAAGAAACACGGACACCATTGAGCTGCAGTTGGCGAACACCCTCGTGGGGCGCACCCGGGAACCCCGCGATCTGCGAACCAAGCGTCCAGAAAGATTCCGTGGCGTCGGCGCGGGCCGAACGAAGAAGGAGGGCGGCGGCGAAGACACACACCGCCGTGAGAAAGAGCGCCAGCCGAAGGAGTGGCATCAAAACGGCCGACTCGAGGATCGCGCGGGGTGCTGACGTTTTGTCGCTATCTGCAGACTTCACTCGCGTACTCCGTTGTGCGTAGACCGGTGCGGCACGCGTGCTCGAGAACGCTGCCCCCGGTGTCCGTGTGCCGTGCGGTGGTATTGCAAAGCAGGGTTGTCACCCCGTGCTGCGAGGTTCGTCCCGAACCCACCATCGTGGGCGTCGCCGCTACTGCCACACCGACCCCGTTGGTTGCCTTCCCGAGAAGGTAGCGACCCACGTCGCTGAAGAACGAGCCCAGAGAGAATTGCCCATCTCGTACGGTGAGCACATCATCGAGGCCGCCAGCGCGAATCTCGCCTTCGATGCGTCCGCACTCGCCGATGCGACAACTTTGAGTGGGGCACTCGCCGGAATCTGCCTGCAACCACGCAAGACGTCGTGCTCGCGACTTCGCCTCGAGCTTAGCGCCGTACATTCCGCTGAGCGCCACAACACCGGCCAACGCGGCGATGAAGACCGGTAGGCTGAGGAGGGCCTCGAGCAGCGCGGCGCCTCTTTCGTTTCGACGCGATCGTGACAATGATGGGATCATCGTGTCCTCAATGGGCGGAGACCGCGTTGATGGAGAAGTCTCGGGCGACGTCACAGAGTCTCGTTAGACGGTCGATCGGTCCCCGCCCTCTTGCGCTCGAACACGCGCTCAGAATCCCGTTTGGAATCCATCCTCTGGAAATTCGGAACCTGCGGAGGCGCGCGCGCCATCTCTGCTTCCATAGCCATTCCGATTTGTCCTCGCGTCCCTGGAAGTAGTATTCGGCTTGGGCGAATCCGATGCGCCCGACTACATGGGCATTGTGGGTCGCGTTGCGGCCGTCGTCGTTCCCGCCTTGAGCGATACGAACGCCCTGCTCGCCATGCTGCCAGTGATTCTCCTGAGCGCTTCTGCCGATGTCGTACGCGCGGTATTGGAACTCCTCGTGCCCCTGCCAGACGAGGGTCCCGTCAGCGCGGTGTTGGATGACGCGTCGAGGTGCCTCGACGACGTCGTCAACGCACGTCCTACGTTTGCCCAGCCGTAGTGCCCTACTGACCACGCCGCCGAGAAACTTGAGAAGCCATCGAGGGACCTTGGAACTCACATTGCTCAGCTTGTTGCCCAAACCGTCCGCGGCCCTGTCGCAGAGCGTTCCGATGTCATCCTTCTCGATGGGCAGGCCTCGCCCGCCTCCCGGGAGACGCGGGCCGAGGAGGGGCACGACGAACCCGCCGGCGACCGGAGGATCGTAAGCTTCTTGGAAGGCCATCGCGTCGACCGCGCGAGCCTGTGCCAGCAGGGGATAGCCATGCTGAACCGCATGATGAGCCGCGTCCAAGGCGTCGTGAGCAACCCGCACGAACTCCTCGACGGTGTCGCCTACCCTTTCCACCGTGCTCTCGACCGGGCTGAGGACTCCGATGAGCGGAACCGCTTTCGGGGCGAAGATCAGGGTGGCCGCCAACCCGTAGAGAACTGCCAGGATGATCTCCAGGAGAACTTCGACACTACGAATGACTAGAAGAATCCCGGCGGTGATGGCCATCACCACGTTGAGCAGGGCATGCAGGTTCATCCCTTTGGCGCCCATAACCGACGCGGCGTGCGCTCCCGCGTCGGCACCGTCCTGCATGATACGGCGGTAGATCACCGCATCCCCGACGCCCAGGACGTAGTAGAGCGTTCCTATCAAGAAGAGTGCCATGAAAAGGGACATGAGCATCATGGCTCCACGCGTCTCATGGATCAGACGGGCACGTCTCGTGGGCATCATGAACCCTGTGCTCGATACTCATAAGGCGCGTCATGGATCATGAGCGTCGTTTCATGCTGGATGCCTCGAAAGCGGCCCCCGACGAAGCTCTGCGCGAGAGGAAAGAAGGCCTCGCCAAGCTCGTCCTTGGCCTCGAGGTCACCTAAAGACCGGCAAAGAATCCTGCGCGCCAGGGGTACCGTGCACTGATAGGCATAGGTAACTCGCACCGTGATCTCGGGCCCGGTTGCGACGCCCTCTTGCAGCCCGGGAAAGGTCACCGCGAGGGCGAAAGGTTGATAGTAGAGCGCGCTGACGAGCTTTCGCTCGCTTCCGATCGCCTTGGCAATGCTCGGGTGGGCGTCGCGTCCAACGTTGACGGGCGCCAGAGGCATCAGCGGAATGTGGGCCGCGAGGCGAATCGTGTTGAGGCGCGACCTCCCGAGGTTGGCCAACGTTCTGTCAGAGAACGCGGATACTATCGAGTTGGAGCTGGAGCTGCTCTGTAACGTGGACCCCACGCGCCCTAGTGCCCCGGCGATGTCGGAGGCAGTTACAGGATTGCGGCCTACGCTCATCTCGGCTTCGCCCCCGTATTCGTTAGGATCGTCCGGCAGAACAACGGCGGCAGAACGCGCGGCAGAATCCGCCGAATGCTTCACCATCAGGTTCGCATGTGTGATGAAGGCAAGCTGGACCACGCACAGGAAGAAGGTCCACACCGGAACGAACGCAATGAGGAACTCCAGAAAGACGACGCCGCGTCGGTCTCTAAGTAGCGAGCCCACGAATGGAGACTGGCGCTTCACCACTCGCTCCACGCGGCCACGAGGTATGGAGCGGCGAAGATTCCCGTCGCCGCGAAGATGGCCCCACCCATCCGAACAGGGGCAGACAGCGCATCACATGGCTGCTGACGCCACCGGGCCGGAACCAGTGGATTCAAGGTTTGCATGAACCCATTGCCGAGGGTTCTCAGCAACGCTCCCTTCCATGCGAGAGCACCGCATGCGGCGACCATTGCCACGACGAGCGCCGCCATCTGGATCTCGATCCCGATTAGGAGATCAAATCCCGTCATGGCGCCAAGGGCTCCGAACAGCTTGACGTCGCCGCCACCCATCGCTCCCCGCCGAAACAGAAGGTAGGGAACCAACCCAGTCAAGAAGGCGGATGCGAGGCTGTGAAGCGCGTACTCGAGGCCGAAAGCCAGCCCGTACACGAACGGGGCGACCACGATGGGTGGAAGCGTCAGCGAGTTCGGGATCTGGCCTCGCCGCGAGTCACAGAGCGCCGCTAGCGTCGCGACGACGAGAGCCAGACCCATGGAGGTTGTAGCGAGCGCGTTCATCGTGCGGCCTGTTACTGCACGACGTCCGCGATGTATCCATCGGCTGCCTCTACCTCGCCGATCAGGGTCTCACCGAATTGCTGCCAAGCCGCAATTCCGACGACCGCGATCAACCCGAGGACGATAATGTATTCGACGGTGGTAAGGCCACGCTGATCACGCACGAGGGTTCTCTTGCTTTCTGCATCGCTGTTCATGAGCGTCTTC
>CAXMRM010000089.1:0-5391 GCA_964196015.1 uncultured Myxococcota bacterium | reverse complement strand
ATTATTGATGAACGAGTCATATCTTCCTTGTGGACGACCCAAGCAGGTCGTTTATTCCTCGCAGTCCAATGGGCGCCAGCCCTTTTGAGAGACGAGCGGGAGGTTCGTGGCTTTTTCGAGCCCTGCGATGGCGAGGTTGTACTCGGCGGTGGCCATCAGACGCTTCGAGCGGGCGCTAAAGTAGGCCTGGATCGCGTCGACCAACTCCATGGCCGTGGTGGTCCCGATCTCGTAGCCCTGGCCCGCCGACACGAACCACTTGCGAGTTTCTTTCTCGGAGCGCGTCCAGCTTCCGACTCGTCGCTTGGCGTCTTGGAGCCGTTCGTAAAGATCGGTCACCTCGATCTCGATCCCTTGCTCCGCTTCTGAGGTCTTCGCCTTCAGCGATTCGATTTCGGCTTTCGCTGCTTTGACGCGCGCGCTGGTTCCGCCGAAGTCGAGCTTCCATCGTGCGACCAAACCGGCGAATGCTCCTGCGAAGTTGCCGCGGTCGATGATGAATGGGTTTTGAATGTCGGTGATGCCGGGGGTTCGCGCGAAGCTCGCGCGCAGAGCCAGCACGATGTCGGGGAGGTAGCCTGCTCGTTTGACCGTGAGGTTGGCGTCCTTTGCTGCCTGGGCCGCTTCGAGCTGATGGATCTCGGGACGATTGGCGAGGGCCCGATCGACGTGGTCCCCGAGCTCGATGACTTCGCTCTGCACCGCTTCGAGCGGGCATTCGGGAACGATGGCGGGCTTGAGGCCTGAGAGAATTTCGAGAGCCGCCCGAGCCGACGCTTCGAGGCGCAGCGCTTCCGATTCGCGCGATTCGATTTCGGACAAGGCCGAGACGAGGCGCCAGTAATCGGTTTGCTTCACGCGCGGGTCGTCGGCTTGGAGCCGTGCACCGAGCTTGTCGACTGCGCTCCGGAGCTTATTCTTGCCTTCCGAGATCATCGTTTGCAGGTCCAGAGACAGCTGCGTTCCGAAGTAGGCGCGGCGCACGTCGAACACCACGCGGGCCAAGGTGCGGTCCCGCTCGTACTCCGCCGCCGTGATGCCGGCGCTCGCGGCCTGTTTGCCAGCGCGGTACTTACCGAACGTGTAAATCGGAATCATGCCCTCGATGCCGATCTCTCCGCCGGGGCCCCAGCGGTTGCTCCACGGGATCTGCGGATCAGGGCTGAAGATCGCCGTTCCCCGGGCGCCCGGCGCGACGAAGAACCTGGCCTGCCCCTGGAACTGCATGAACGGCGAGAGCTTCGCCTCTCTGAGGCGAGCTTGTGCGGCGTCGATGTCGGCCGCGGCGGCGTTCAGGCCTGGGTAGCGGAGTATGGCCGCCTGAGTGTACTCATCGACGTGATAGACGCGGCCGACCGCGGGCTCTTTGGCTGCAGGCGCCCCCTCCGCGGGCGGTGCCTCTTCCGCAACCACGCGCGCTGCGATGCCGAGCATCATCAGCGACATGATCACTAGCGCCCAGAACCTGACCATGCGCTTTTGTAGCTGGAAACCGCTGACTGGGCCACGAATGCGCCGTTACTTCGACTTCTTGGCGCCGCTAGCGCCGCCCTGTTTGGCCTGCTTATTGTAGCGCTGGATGAGCACGTCGGTGAGATCGAGGTTCGCGGGGACCCAGACGACGCCGCCTTCGTTGGCCTCGATGATCATCGTGTAGCCGTCCGTCTGTCCGATCCGTCGCAGGATCGCCTGCATCTTCTCGAGGATCTTCTGGGTCAGCTCGGCTTCTTTGGTGGAGAGCTCTTTTTGGTACTGCACGTACTCGTTTTGCAGCTCCATCAGGTCCGCCTGATACTTCTCGACCTTCTTCTGAAACGCGTCCTTGCTGAGGACGTCTTGCTGGCGCTCGAGGCTCTCTTTTTGAGATTTGAGGCTTTCCTGCGCTGCGTTGAGCGACTGCTGACGCTCGTCGAAGACTTTCTTCAGTCGTCGCTTCGCTTGTCGGCCGTCCTCGGTTTCGTTGATGGCCCGCTGGAGGTCGACGACCCCGATCTTGACCTGCGCGTCCACGGTGGACGCCGATCCGGCGAGAATGACGGTAGCCAAGGCGATAGTAACGATTCTACAAAAGCGCATTAGAGCATCCTTTCAGGCCCGGCGTAGCTAGCCGTTCGCCCCGATCGGGTCAAGCCGCAGGGATTATACGCATGCCGGCCGGGTTTCATTCGCTCAGAATGACTGGCCGATGGTGAACTCGAAGCGGATCGGACTGTCCTGAGGCCGCCGGTTGATGGGTATGCCCCATTCGAAGCGGAGCGGTCCGAGCGGGGAGAACCATCGCAGACCGAAGCCCACCGAGTAGCGGAGGAAGCCGTGCATCCCGCACGGCGCAGACGAACGATCGGCTTCGGGTGCGACGGGCGCCTGGCAGTTGCCGAAGCCATCCCGGAACGCGAAGACGTTCCAGGCGTTGCCGCCGTCCGTGAAGATGACGCCCTTGATGCCGACCGCTTCGATGAGCGGGAACTCCAACTCGATGTTGTAGAAGGCCTGGAAGTCGCCACCGATGGGGCGGCCCTCAGCGATGATCGGGAGGTTGGGATCGCCCGCCGAAGCGATTCCCGCCTGCGGGCCGACCGACTGCAATCGATAGCCTCGAATCGTGTAGATGCCGCCGAGATAGAACCGCTCGAACACCGGGACCGACTGGCGCGACGTAATCAAGCCCATCTCGGCGTTGACCTTGAAGACCACCGGGCCGAACGCCTTCTTGTAGAAGCGTGCGAACGTGGTTTGCCGCACGAAGGTGTTGTCGGAGCCGAGGTACTGATCTGCGATTTGCACCGCGTAGTTCGCGAAGATGCCCTGCGTCGTCGAAATCCGGTTGTCGCGGTTGTCCCAGTTGAGAGTGAACCGGAGCGAGCTGGTGATGCCATCGCGGAACGCGTTCGCGATGAAGATGTTGGAGAAGGTGTTCGCGAGGTCGCCACCCACACCGAGGAGGTTTCCTCGGGGCTGGGAGATGTTGACGTTCTCGAACTCGTACCGGAGGAAGATCCGGAAACGTGGATTGAAGAGCGGATGCCCGGTCGTGACGCTCGCGCCGGTCGAGTCTTGTCGGAAGTCGCGAAAGTCTCGGATGCGCTTGAACAAACCGAAGCCGAGGCTCCACTCCGAGCCGAGGAACCAGGGCTCGACGAAGTTGAGGTCGATCTGTTGGCGGATGCCCGAAACCTGTAGGTTCAAACCGAGCGTTTGGCCGCGGCCGAAGAGGTTCTGCTGCTGGACTTGCGCGGTGACGATGAAGCTTTCCAGCGATGAGAAGCCTGGGCCGATCTGGAACGTGCCCGTAGGCTTTTCGGCGACCTCGACGTTGATCACCATCTTGTCGCGGCCGGTTCCCTCCTCCTCGGAGACGTCGACCCGCTCGAAGTAGCCGAGCTGATTCACCAGGGCGCGGCCGTCTTCGAGCTTGCTCTGATTGTAGAGATCACCTTCGCTGAGTCGGAACTCCCGCCGGATGACGGCGTCGCGCGTCTTGGTGTTGCCGCGGACGTGAATGCGCTCGATGTAAACCAGCGGCCCTCGAAGGATGTTGATGGTCACGTCGACCAAGTGGTTGACGTCGTCCAGATCGGTGCCGGGCACCATCTCCACGAGGGCGTATCCGGAGTCGCGGTAGGTTCGGCTGATTCCCTCGATGCCCTCGGCGATCTTGCTGCGGCTGAACCAGTCGCCGGACTTGAGCTTCACCATCTTGCGGAGCTGGGCTTTGGGAGCGACCGTCTCCACTTCGTTCCCGGCGCCGTCGGTCTCCATGATGTCGAACTCGCGAATCCGGAAGCGCGGGCCTTCTTCGACCGGAATCGTGATGTCGACGTAGGCGCGGTCGGCAGTGAGCTCGACCGTCGGGCGCCCCGGACGCATCATCAAGTAGCCCTTGTCGTAGTACCAGGCCTGAACCCGGGTCAGGTCTTCGTCGAACGCCGCGCGGCTGAACTTGTTTCGATCGCTCAGGAACGAGAACATCCCGGTCTCATTCGTCTGCATGATTTTCAGAAGCTCCGCGGCGGGGAGCTGCTCGTTGCCGACGATGGTGATGCGCCGCACCTCTACCTCGGCGCCCTCGTCGATATTGAACACCACGTCGACTTGGTTGGTGTCGCCGGGGGCGCGCCTCAGCTCGTACCCGACATTCGCGAGAAAGAAGCCCTCTTCGGAGTAGAGCTGCCGCATCGCGTCGGCCTGTGACTCGACGTCGGGCACCGAGAGGATCGTCCCGGGCTCGAGGGTGATCGTCTCATCGATGTCGTCCTCGTCGACCTCATCGTTGCCCTTATAGATGACCTTGCGGATCGCGGGCCGTTCGACGAGGCGAATCGTGAGCTTGATCCCATCGCCGATTGGGTCGGATTCGATCTGGAGGTCGTCGAAGTACGCCATGTTCCAGAGCGCCTTCGCGTCCCGTGTGACGGCCGGGTCCGTGCAGGTAGACCCTCGACGGAGCTTCATCGTGGCTCGCACGTCCTCCGGATCGACGCGCCGGGCACCGACCACCACGACGCGGCGAATCTCCTTGGAGTGACAGCTCGTGCGCGGAACCTTGATAGCTGCGTTCGGGTCTTCGACCGGCTCGTAGGGGTCGTCTTCGCCCTCCGCGTCCCCTTCGCGCGCGATCGGTTCAGGCGCCATCTGCGGCTGAGGGGAGGTCCGGATGGGCCGCGTTGCCGGCGGCGGCGGCTCCGGCATATTGTCCCCACTCTGAGCGCCCGCCACGGAAGCGAGCCCTGCGAGCATCAGGGCTATGGCGGGGGCTGAAGGGCGCATTGTCAGGCGTAACGATCCCGGCGGCTATAGCCGTGCCCTATTGGGGGGTCAAGTTGGTTTTCCTTGGTTTTCAAGGGGTTGAGCGCGGCGCACGTCCGAATCGATGCGCCCGTCCTTCATCGAAACCTCCCTCGGCATCATGGCGGCGAAGTCCCGGCTGTGAGTCACGATGAGGAAGGTGATCCCGTGCCGCCGGTTCAAATCGAAGATGAGCGACTGCACAGCTTCGCTTGTCTGGCTATCGAGATTGCCGGTAGGTTCATCGGCGAGCACGAGCCTGGGCTCCATCAGGAGCGCTCGCGCCAGGGCGACGCGCTGCTGCTCGCCGCCCGACAGCTCGCCGGGCCGATGCGTGAGCCGCTCCGAGAGACCGACCTCATCGAGGAGCTCCCGGGCTCGGTCCTCCAGCCGCCTGCCGCCCTGAATCAAGCCTGGCATCATCACGTTCTCCAGCGCGGTGAATTCCGGTAGCAGATGATGAAATTGGAAGACAAAACCGATGCTTCGGTTTCGAAACTCTGCCAAATCTGAGCTTCCGAGACGCGTGACATCTCGGCCGTCGTAGAGGATTTGCCCCTCGGTGGGCAGATCGAGTGTGCCGATCAAGTGGAGCAGGGTGCTCTT
>CAXMRM010000088.1:0-6008 GCA_964196015.1 uncultured Myxococcota bacterium | reverse complement strand
GCAAATGCCAAATACACCCCCACCGCATCAGCATATGCTGTGGCACCATCGCCGAGTTTTTCGAATGCCTTGCCATCGTCGGGCAGCGCCCCGAGGTGCTCGATCTCCGGACTGCGCTTCTTCGGTTCATCGAGCACCGGCGCGAAGTCGTTGTCCGCCGGACACGCTACGACCTTCGTCAGGCAGAAGCGCAGCGTGAGCTCGTCGAAGGCCTCGGGATGGCGGTCACCGACGTCGACCTTGTGGTGAGCACGATTCGGTCCTCGAAGGATCCCGACGAGGCGCGCGAGCGCTTGATGAAGCTGGCACTCACCGGCCTCGAAGAGTTCGTGAAGCGAGCCGGTCGGCCCGAAGCCGAAATCGCGGTCGCCAAAGAACGGGGCGACTACTACCTATCGGAGCGACAGGCCAAAGCCATCCTCGAGATGCGCTTGTCTCGTTTGACCGGTCTCGAGCGCGAGAAGCTGGCGACCGAATACGGAAGCCTCGGTGATTTGATCGTTGAGCTCGAGGCCATCCTTGCGAGCAAGGAGCTACTCGACGAGGTCATCGTGGCCGAACTCGACGAGATCCGTGAGCGCTTCGGCGACGCCCGCCGTACCGAAATCGTCGAAGCAGAGGGAGACATCTCGATCGAGGACCTCGTTCCGGACGAGCAAGTGGTCGTGACCGTGTCCCACGCTGGCTACGTGAAACGCGTGCCGCTCAGCGAATACAGGGCGCAGGGCCGCGGGGGAAAGGGCCTCCGGGCCATGGATACCCGCGACCAAGACTTCGTCAGCTGGGTGTTCGTGGTCAATGCCCACGCCAACGTCTTGTTCCTGAGCGACAAAGGCAAGGCGTACATCAAGAAAGTTTATCAGATCCCTGAAACCGGCCGAGCGGCACGGGGCAGAGCGGTGGTGAATCTCGTCGGCATGGAGCCGGACGAGCGCGTTGCCGCGATTCTCCCGATCCGCGAGTTCATCGAGGATGGGTATCTCTTGACCTGCACCCGGCGGGGCCGCGTGAAGCGCACGAAGCTGAGCGCATACGAAAACATCCGGCAGACGGGGATCATCGGCGTCGCAATCGGGGAAGGCGACGGGCTGTTGACCGCCCGCATCGTGACCGCAGGCCAGCACGTGCTGATCGGGACCTCGCACGGGATGAGCATCCGCTTTCCGATCGAAGACGTGCGGGCGATGGGCCGCGATTCGATGGGCGTGAAGGGCATCGACATTCGGGAAGGCGACTTCGTCATCGGCATGGACATCATCGAGGACGGTGGCGATCAGCAGGTGCTCGCCGTCAGCGCCAACGGCTATGGCAAGCGCACCAAAGTCTCGGACTGGCGCACGCAGAACCGAGGAGGCAAGGGGATCATCGGGATGGACACCTCCGAGCGCAATGGCGCCCTGGTGAAGCTCCGGCTCGTCTGCCCCGAAGACCAACTGATGGTCATCACCAACGGCGGCCAGGTCATTCGGACCCGAGTGAGCGAGATTCGCGAGACAGGCCGCAACACCCAGGGCGTAAGGGTAATCCGTCTCCGCGAGGGGGAGCAGGTCGTCGACGTAGAGCCAGTGGCTGAAGGCGAAGAGGGCGAAATCGAGGAATCCGGAGAACCCCAAGAGAATTAGCCCTTACCCGCCTGGAAATGTGTAATCCGGGAAACAACACGCTATTGTTAGAAAGGCATTTGGGGAGTCCTTTCTCGGGGGTAGGCGAGTGTGAGTAACGGATCCGTTATTGGGATCGACCTAGGTACGACGAATTCTGTCGTTGCAGTAGCCGACCAGCCTGGCGGGCGGGTTCTGGCGAGCAGCGACGGTGCAATGCTGATCCCCTCGGTCGTTTCATTCCATCCGAGTGGTGACGTTTTGGTGGGCAGCCCCGCCAAGGAGCGGCGTCTGCTCGACGCGCAGAACACCGTGTACTCGGTCAAGCGGCTCATCGGCCGGCCCTATTCCAGCTACGAGGTCAAGCAGGCCCAAGAGCGGTTTGCGTTCGAGCTCTCTGAAGGCCCGAGCGGAGGCGTGTTGGTCACCGCGCGTGGCGAGACGTACACGCTGAGCGAGATCAGCGCGTTCGTGCTCCGGCACGTCCGGAAGGTCGCTGAGGAAGCGCTCGGCAGGGAGTGCAGTCAGGCGGTCGTGACGGTTCCCGCCAACTTCAACGAGCTTCAGCGAAGTGCAACGAAGGCGGCCGGACGGGTCGCCGGCCTCGACGTGCTGCGCATCCTCAACGAGCCGACGGCCGCGGCGCTCGCATACGGTTACAACAAGACTTCGAACGAGCGCGTCGCCGTCTACGACCTCGGCGGCGGCACGTTCGACGTGACGATCCTGCAGCTGGCCGGTGAGGTGTTCGAGGTGCTTGCGACCGCGGGTGACACGTTTCTCGGCGGCGACGACGTCGACACGCTCATCGCGGACCAGATGGCCGCGCAATTCCTCGAGCAGAATCGCTACGACGCGCGCCAAGATCGTCAGGCCTACGAGCGAATGCGGGCCGCTGCAGAGTGGGCGAAGATCCAGCTCTCGGACAAGCCTGACGTGAAACTATGCGTCGAGGAGCTCGCCTATGGAGATGGCGGTGTGGCGCTCAACTTGGACTACGCGCTCTCGCGCCAGCAGCTCGAGCACATGTGTCAGCCGCTCGTGGCGCGGAGCTTCGACGTCTGTGAAGACGCGATGAAGGCCGCTGGCCTTCGTCCGACCCAGCTCGACAACGTGATCCTAGTCGGTGGCTCGACGCGGATTCCGTTGCTTCAGCGGATGGTCGCGGAGTACTTCGGGCGCAAGCCGCTGGTGAACATCGATCCGGACTTGGTCGTCGCGCAAGGCGCGGCGCTTCAGGCGCAGTCGTTAGCGGCTCCGTCGCGCAAGGTGGCGCTCGGCAAAGTCGCGCTCAAGAAGACGGCGCAACCGGGTACCGGGAGTCACGGCATCATCAGCGAAGAGAGCTTCGAGGATGAGGTCACCAACATCGGCGACCGTCCACCGCTTCCGCCGCCTCCGGTCGCGCGCGCGGCCCGCAAGGCCACGCTGCCCGGGCAGGCGCCACCGCCGCCTCCGGTCCATCTCATGAAGTCCGACGATTTGCCGCGCGACGAGGGCCTCGTCGATACGCCGACCCGTGCGCGCGAGGAGCCGTTGGAGCACGAGCCAACGCGCGTTGCGGAGGCGGTCGATCCCCTCGACTTCCAGCCCACCCGCATGGCGGACGCCTCCGGTCTCTTGATGCAGATTGGGAGTCAATCGGTCGATCAGTCGGCGGAGCTCGAAGACGAACCCTCAGGGTTGATGATGGAGCTCGGCGACGATGCGTTCGGCCACGAGTCGGAAGTGCCCGCCGAAGGTACGCCGCCGCTCCCGCCCCCGCTCGACCTCACGAGCTCGGTCCCGGCAGAGCTCAGAGCCGCGCTCGACGAAGACGTCGACACGGTGACCGGCGCGATTGCGGTGCCCGAAGGGCCCCAAGCGCCTTTGCTCCTCGACGTGACGCCGCTCTCGCTCGGCGTCGAAACCGTCGACGGCTACTGCGAGCACATCATCCGTCGCAACTCCGCGATCCCCGCGGGGCAAACCAAGATGTTCACCACGGCGCGCGACCGACAAGACGCCGTCGTCGTTCGCATCTGCCAGGGAGAGGATCGTCGGGTTGCCGGCAACCAGCTCCTCGGTGAGGTGGTCCTCGACGGTTTGCGGCCGGCCGCTCGCGGCAAGGTCCAGATCGCGGTGCGTTTCATGATCGACGCGGATGGCACTCTCCAGGTGAGGGCGCAGGACGTGGGAACAGGTCAACAACAGCAAGTTGCGATCAAGCTCATCGGTGAGCTGCCGGAGGATCAAATCGAGCAGCTCCGTCAACGCCACGAGGCGAAGCTCGGAAGCTAAGCGATGTCCGGCGCAGAGGAAGTCCCCGATTACTACGAGCTTCTAGGGGTCATTCCCGCTGCTAACGCCGATCAGATTCGCTCCGCGTTCCATCGCTTTGCTCGCGAGCACCATCCGGACAACTTCGTCGGCTCACCGGAAGAGACTGACCGACACACGGAACTCTACCAGCATGGAAGCGAGGCGTACCGCGTGCTCCTCGACCCCGTGAAACGCAAGCTCTACGACGAAGGCCTCGAAAAGGGGGTGCTCCGCTATGCCGAAGATCGCGCCCAGGAGAGGCACCGATCGATGCGGCCGCCCGGTGGCGTAGCGCTTCGCTCCAGCAAGGCCCGGGTATTCTTCACGCAGGCGCACCGAGCGATGAAATCCGAAGACTGGGTTCAGGCGAAACTCAACCTCCAGATGGCGATCCAGAACGAGCCCGACAACGAGGAGCTCAAGGCCAAGCTCGAAGAAGTTCTCGAACGGATGAAGTCGCGCTAGGGTGGTAGCCCGGAAGGATTTCCGGGCTATGGTAGCGGCGTCATGGGACGAACAGCGGCGATAGAACGTCGAACCAAAGAGACCGAGATCCAGGTGGAGCTCGATCTCGATGGGACCGGCCAATACCAAGTGGAGACCCCGATCGGGTTTCTCACGCACATGGTGGAGCAGCTCGCCAAGCATGGCCTGTTCGACCTCAAGGTGCGTGCGTTCGGCGATACGCACGTCGATGGACACCATACGACCGAGGATCTGGCAATAGCGCTGGGGCAGGCGTTCGCCGAGGCCCTAGGCGACAAGGCGGGTATCCGCCGCTATGGCTCCGCGACGTTGCCGATGGACGAGGCGTGCGTGACCTGTGCGCTAGATTTGTCCGGGCGTCCTTACTTCGTCTGGGCGGTGACACTGCAAAAGGCCAAGATTGGCGATTTCGATTCAGAGCTCGCCGAAGTGTTCTTCGAAGGCTTCGCGCGAGGCAGCCAATGCAATCTGCACATGCGTCAACACGCCGGAGACAATCTCCACCACGTGATCGAAATCAGCTTTAAGGCATTCGCGCGTGCGCTTCGGGAAGCGACCGAGATCGACCCCCGGGTCGTGGGCGTGCCTTCGACCAAGGGCACACTGACCGAATGACTGCCGGTCGGGTGGCGATCGTAGATCTGGGCCTCGGGAACTTGCACAGCGTCGCCAAGGCATTCGAGCGCGCGGGGGCCAATCCCGAGCTCAGCTCGGATCCCGACGTCTTGCTGCGCGCGGACCGCTTGGTCATGCCCGGGCAGGGTGCTTTCAAGGAGTGCGCGCGTGCGCTGGGCGGAGAGATCGGCGAGGCGGTGAGGTCGTGGATCGACAGTGGTCGTCCGTATCTCGGCATCTGTCTGGGCATGCAGGCCTTGTTCGGGTCGAGCGAAGAGGCACCCGGCGAAAAGGGCCTCGGTATCTTCCCCGGGACCGTGAAGCGTTTCGCCGCAGATTTGTGCGACGCGGAAGGTCGTCGGCTCAAGGTGCCTCACATCGGCTGGAACCAAATCGAGAGCACACACCCCGTGTTCGAAAACGAGGAGTGGTACTACTTCGTGCACAGCTACTATTGCGTTCCCGATGATGAGAGCCTCGTCGTAGCCACGACTGACTATGGCGGAGGGTTCTGCTCGGCCATCGCTCATGACAACGTCCTGGCGTGCCAGTTCCACCCCGAGAAGAGCCAACACGCCGGCGAGCGAGTGATCTCGCACTTCCTAGGAGACGTTTCGTGGAGTTGATTCCAGCGATCGATCTGCTCGACGGCAAGGTCGTGCGGCTGCACCAGGGCAAGTACGACGAGGTCACCGTCTACGACAATGACCCGGTTGCGGTGGCACAGCGGTTCGAGGATGCTGGGGCCAAGCGGCTTCACCTGGTCGACCTCGAAGGCGCACGCCGTGGCCAGCCTGTCCACATTCCGATCATTCGAGGCATTCTCCGGGAGACCAAACTCCAGGTGCAGATTGGGGGAGGCGTGCGAAGCGAAGAACTCGCGGCGCAATGGATGGACGCGGGCGCTGCTCGCGTCGTGCTTGGCACCGTGGTCGTGAAAGCGCCTGATGTCGCCCGCACGATCTGCACCCGGTATCCAGGGGCTGTCGTGATGGCACTCGATGC
>CAXMRM010000087.1:0-4816 GCA_964196015.1 uncultured Myxococcota bacterium | reverse complement strand
AGCTTCGTTGGGCTGATGCGATGTAGGTCTTCGATGGCATGCTCGGGTAGCGGGGCGTTGCAGCGGGCGAGGAACGGACATTCGTACGGCGAGGTGCAGTGGGCACCGGGCGCAACTTCAGGGAGCGGGCCTTCGAGCATTCGCATCTGTGCCGTCGCAGCGCCGGTGATTCCGTCGCGAAGCTCGGCCACCTCGTTGGTGACGTCGGCCCTGGTGAACAGGGAACCCTGATCGGGGTGCCGATGTTCGCGGTTGAGGTGCATGAGCTCGACGCGGGCGACTCGGAGGCCTGCTCGTTCGACGACGTGGGCCTGCACGGCGGCGTCGGGGATGTGTTGCGGCTTGACCTTGGTGGTGGCCTTGACCTCGGTGACTACCCAGGCATCACCTTCTTTGGAGAGGGCGTCGACGGCGACGAAGATGCGGTCTTCGAGGAAGCAGGCTTCGAGGATGACGGAGGCGCCGCCGTCGAGGGCCTGGCGCGTCTTGGCCACTGCGTCAGCAACGCGCCTGTAGTCGAGGTCGATGAGGGTGGCGCCCGGAAACTCCTGGCGCGCGCGTTCGCCGACGCGGTTGCCCATGTCGAAGATAGCTTGGAGGCCGGCGTCAGGTTTCAGCTCGGCCGCACGCGGCTCGTGGACCTTCCACCAGAGTTGGCGGTGACATTGCAGGCCTGCGGTGAAGCGGGATTTGGAGAGGCGGGTGCCGGGCATGGGGTTCTTGCGCACTGTGCAGCGGGCGCTGCTGCGGGTCCATGACCCGCCTTTTGGACAGTATCGGCTTTCGGCATGCGCTGCAGCCGGATACTCTCGGGCCACAGGTGGAGGCGCGATGAACAAGAAATTTCTAGGCAGGGTCTTGAAGGCTGAGCTGTGCGCGGTCGTTCTGTTGAGCGCTTGGCTGCCGACAACGGCGTCGTTTGCACAAGCACCCTCGGCAACAATGGATTTCGCGCCGGCTTCGATTGGGCCCCGCACGGTCAGCACCCTGACGATTGTGTTCGCTAATCCTGACCCGGTGATACCGGCATCGAACCTCGCCGTCGTCGACAACCTTCCGGCTGGTTTGCGGATTGCAACTCCCTCCAACGCGTCGACCAATTGCGTCAATGGCCTTCTCTCCGCACCCGAAGACAGCACGAGCATCGCGCTCAGCGACGGGCGCATCGGTGCAAATAGCAACTGCCTCGTGACGGTGGACGTCACGGGTGACTCGGCAGGCACTTTCATGAACGTCTCCGGCGACGTGACTTCGAGCGCGGGGAATGGCGGCAGCGCAAGCGCTGATTTGACGATCTCCGCAGATCTGCCCGTTTTTGAGATGTCGTTTTCGCCGGGTTCGGTGCCCTTCGGCGGTACGAGCGCGATAATCTATTCGATAGAGAACACGCGGCCAACGACGCCGTTGCAGAGCCTGTCGTTTCGAAACGTGTTGCCCGCCGGAATGGTCGTCGCGAGCCCGACGAACGTGAGAAGCACTTGTGACACTACGCTCGGGCCGCCGATCACGGCGCAACCGGGCGCGAGCGAGATCTTTTTCTTGGTGGGCATCCTGGCTGGCGGCGCGAGCTGTATGACCAGCGTTGATGTGACCGCGAGCGTCGCAGGGGCGATTGGGAACACTACAGAACCGCTGATGTTCTTCGACGGAGGCAATGGCTCGACCGGGAAGGCGAGTGCCGTGCTCGATGTCACCGTCGAGCAACTCAACCTGAGCGGGTTCTTCTCTGGGGATCCGGTGCCGCCCGGAGAGTCGCTCTCCCTCGATTTCACCATCGACAACCTCAATCGTGACCAGGCGGCCAGTGACATCGCCTTCGTCAATGACCTCGATGCGACGCTTGGCGGCCTCGTCGCGCTCGGCCTCCCGATGAACGATGTGTGCGGTGCCGGGTCGACGATTTCGGGCACGAGCTCGATCAGCCTGACCGGGGGAAGCTTGCCGGCCCAAGGAGCGTGCAGTTTCACTGTACCCGTTCAAGTGCCGGGAAATGCGGCGCCGGGCGTCTACAGCAATGCGTCGAGCGAGGTGACGGCCGAGATCGACGGGCGGACCGTAACCGGAAGCCGAGCGATGGATTCGTTCGAAGTCAGCGAGGCGCCGCTCCTCGAGAAGCGCTTCCTGACGAATCCGCTGGCCGCCGGGCAGACGACGGCATTGGAGTTCACTATCACGAACGTCAGCGCCTCGAATGCCGCCACTGCCATCGGATTCGTCGATAACCTGGATGAATTCATTCCAGGGATCGAGGTTGCCGATCTTCCCGCGGCAGGATTTTGCGGTGCTGGTAGCACGCTCGTAGTCGGGATTTTGGGGGAGGACCGTGCGCTCATCATGACCGGTGGGAGCTTGCCTCCGGGCGAAACATGTACGTTCGACGTCACGCTCGACATCCCACTTGGGCTCCCTTCGAATCGGTATCTCAACAGGACGGAGCCGATCACGGCGACCGTCGACGGCAGCGTGGCGACGGGCAAGTCGGCCGAGGCGGAGCTGACGTTCGTGTCCGCACCCCTTCTGCGGAAGTCGTTTGCGGCACCAAGGGTTGGTCCCGGCGACAGCGTCGTCCTCGAGTTCGATCTTAGCTATGGAGAAAACGCTCCCGGTGAGGCGAACGACATCTCCTTCGAGGACGACCTGGAAGCGATGCTGACCGGCTTGGTAGCAACCGGCTTACCTATGAACGACGTGTGTGGCGCCGGCTCTCGGTTGGACGGGACTTCACTTCTGACATTGACGGGCGGAACCCTTGCGCCCGAATCCCGATGCACCTTCAGTGTCACCCTGGAGGTGCCCGATGACGCGCCGACCGGCCAGTACCGCAACACGACGAGCGACGTGGCCGCGACGGCGTTCGGGCTATCGGTTCTCAGCGCTCCGGCCACCGCCGAACTCGAAGTCACGAGCGTCGTTCTCGAAAAGGAGTTCGTCGAGGACCCGATCTTTGCCGGCGACACGGCCACGCTTCGATTTACGATCACCAACAGCGATGCAGTCGAGGCGGCGACCAACATGGTGTTCACCGACAATCTGAACGCCGTGCTACCGGGGTTGGTGCCTACCGGCTTGCCTCTATCGGATGTGTGCGGATTAGGCTCGTCAATCACACTCGCAGGCGCCAATCTCTTGATCTTCCAAGGAGGAAGCGTCGCCGCTGGTGATTCCTGCAGCTTCGACGTCGGCCTTCAAGTGCCCGCGAACGCCGTCGCCAATTCGTACAACAACACGACGAGCCAGTTCAGCTTCAATTTGGACGCGGCAACGGGCGTCATCGCGGGTGCCCACGATGTGTTGACCATCAGCGAGCCGCTCGCGTTCGCAAAGGCCTTCGATGTAGATGTCGTAGCGCCCGGTGAGACCGTCAGCCTCGAGTTCACCATCACAAACGCTCACCCGGACTACTCGGCGGAGCAACTCTCATTCACTGATGATTTGGGCCAAGCGCTCGACGGGCTTCAAGCCATCGGTCTGCCCGTCAGCGACGTGTGTGGCGCAGGCTCCATGCTCGCGGGCACCGAGGTCGTCACGCTGACCGCTGGCACGGTCGCGCCCGATTCCTCGTGTACCTTCAGCGTGGAACTTCAGCTTCCCATCGACGTCGCGACGGGGACCTCCATCAGCAACGTCAGCAGCGAGCTCACCGGAACGGTCAACGGCTTCCCGAGGACGGCGCCTCCGGCGCGGGACGAGGTCGAGGTCAACCTGATGACACTCAGCAAGCGGTTCGAAAGCTCCGCCGAGCAAGGAGGCTCGACGACGCTCACCTTCATCATCGAAAACCTAAACAGCGCATCGATGGCCACGGGCGTAAGCTTCGCCGATGACCTCGACGCGGTGCTCTCCGGCCTAGTCGCCACGGGGACACCGGTCGACGATGTCTGCGGTGCAGGGTCTGTCCTCGATGGCAGCTCGGTGTTGACGCTACGAGGCGGCACCATCGACCCGGGCGCTTCGTGCACGTTTGGTGTGACCGTCGAGGTGCCTACGGCAGCCGATCCGGGAGACTACGAAAACGTCACCAGCGCGCTGTCCACCGACCAGGGGGTCGTGGCGCACCCTGCGACCGCGACTCTCACCGTGGACCCACGCAGCATCACCGACGGCGGCGTCGATGGTGGCACGGACGGCGGCACGGACGGTGGCGGCAGTGGTGGCTGCGGATGTCGAACTACGACAGCCAACGACACGCCGATCTGGCTCCTCACATGCGCACTCTTCGTCTTGTGGCGCCGGCGACTTCGTCGAGGCCAATGAGGGCCGACCGCGCGTCGTAGCAACACGGCGGCGGGCGCCGGCGGAGCGCGGTCAAGCCATTGGAATCCCTTCAGCGAAGGAACCCGTGGTACAATCGTTCCCGTACACGGAAACAAGTCACTCAAACTAGGTCTGCTTCGCGCGATCGAGAAGCAGACAGGCGAGAAGATTCGGTGATTCAATATCAGGCCAAGCTACACAAGGAGGGTTCGGGCTACTGGCTGGAGTTCCCCGACCTAGCCGGCTGTTTCGCGCAAGGCGACTCACGGGAAGAGGTGTTCGAACACGCGCGTGAGGCGCTCTCGCTGTGGCTGGAGGACGCGCGCGATCCCCATTGGGACATCCCGGTGCCGAAGGCCCGCCGCGGAAGGCAGTATGTCTGGATTGCGCCCTACGAAGACGTCTCAATCCCTCTCATGATTCGCCAAGCCCGCCAGCGTAAGGGCCTATCGCAGCGCGACCTCGCCAAGAAGCTCGGTATGAGCGTGCAGCAGCTTCAGAAGCTCGAGTACCCCGGGAAGTCGAACCCCACGGTACGAACCCTCGCGGCGGTCTCAGAGGC
>CAXMRM010000086.1:0-3700 GCA_964196015.1 uncultured Myxococcota bacterium | reverse complement strand
GCCACTGTCGCTGCCGCTGCCACTGTCGCTGCCACTGTCGCTGCCACTGTCGCTGCCACCGCCTTCTCTCAGCGCACCAGGTACTCCCGCAGCGCCTCCCGCGCCACGTAGCTCGCCTTGATCCGCCACTTCGGCTCGTTCACCACGAGCGCGGCGACTGCGATCTTCGGATCGTCCACCGGCGCGTAGCCCACCCACCAGTTGTACGTTCGCTGCGGATTGTAACGGCTGAGGGTCCCCGTCTTGCCCGCAACGCGAATGCCCGGGAGGAAGGGGCGGCCCTTCGGATCCCGGAACGCCTTCTTTGCGGTTCCGTGCGTGACGGTCCGGGCCATCATCTCGCCCGCGAGACGCGCGGTATGCCGTGGCAACACCTGACGGAAAGTGCGCGGCGTATGTTCGTACAGGATCTCGCCGGTGCGGCTTTCGATACGGTCGACGATGGCCGCGTACGGCATCTGGCCGTCGTTGGCAATGGTCGAGGCCAGTAGCGCCCCATGCAGCGGCGAGAGTTGGCTGTGCCAGAAGCCAGCCGCCATGCGCGCGCGCTCGAGCCTGCTTTCAGGCACGTCCACGGGGCTCGGCGTCACAGGCAGGTCGAACGGCAAACGCTGGCCGAATCCAAACGCCGAAACATATTGAGTCATGCGCGCCTCGTTGATGTGCCGATCGGCCAGCTTCGCGAAAATCGCGTTGATCGAGTAGCCGAGCGCGTCGGCGAATGTAGCGCACCATCGATCACGCTTGGGACTGTCGATCAAATCGGCCTGCACCAAGCCACGCATGCCACCACCGTAGCAAACCGAGGTAGAGCTCTTCACACCAGCATCGAGCAAGGCCGAGGCAGTGACGATCTTGAAGACGGAAGCTGCGGGGGGCGACGGGTCGGTCACCACCCCTGGGCTGTCGCCCTTCCCTGCTTCGTAACCCACGTAGGCAAGCACGCGTCCGGTCTTCGGATCGATCGCAACCAAGCCCGCGGCCGGCACGTCGTAGCGAGCAAACAAGCTTCGAATGTGTGACTGGAGGTCTTGGTCGACGGTCAGCACCGCGCGCGTCCCGTCCCGCCGCGGAACGACCCATCCGTCATCGCTGGGCTGGGCCCGCGCGATGTCGACATCCGCAAATGGGGGTGTCACCACCCGCGCGACGTGGGTCGAGGTTCGATGAGCGGAAGGCGGGCTCGCCGTCAGAGCCAGGGGCGTTCCGAGAATCAGAGCGAGGCTCGCCAGCCCCCATACCCAGGAGTGAGAAATTACGTGTCGCACGCGCCTACGCTAGAGAACCCCATTCTAGCGGTCAATAAACCCATCAGTCCGCTGTGACTGCAATCGGTTGTCGGTGATTTAACGCGAGGGCCGGGGCGCTGTATATTGAAAGGGTGCCGTTCAAGGATCAGACGACGAGCGCCAGCCAAACCGTCCTCACGGAGGCCGGAGACGCTCGAGCGCCGCGCCCCAGCAGCGAGAACGGATGTCTGGTCGTCATCTACGGACACGAGATAGGCCGCCGCGTGCGCGTCACCGCTGAACCCTTGGTGATCGGGCGCTCGCCCAATTGCGACATCCAAGTCGACCAAGAAAGCGTTTCACGCAATCACTGTCGGATTCGCTTCGAAGACGGCGAATTCCTCGTCCGCGATCTCGGCTCGACCAACGGGACCTACGTGAACGACGACCTCGTCCAAGCAGACGGGCGGCTTCGCCGTGGTGATCAGCTCAAGGTCGGCCGCACCATTCTGAAATTCATCGTCGGCGACGACGTGGAGGTGGAGTACCATGAAGAGGTCTATCGATTGATGACGACCGATGGACTCACGCAACTTCACAACCAGCGATACTTCGACGAAATGCTCGACCGGGAGGTGGCGCGAGCCAAGCGATACAAGCGTTCCTTCTCCCTGCTCGTTTTCGATATCGATCACTTCAAGCACGTCAACGACCGCTTCGGTCACTTGGCAGGCGACAGCATCCTGCGACAGCTCGGCGCCGTCCTCTCGGGAAGGCTTCGCGTCAACGATGTGCTGGCCCGAATCGGCGGGGAGGAGTTCGCACTCATCACGCCGGAAGTTGGCATCGATGGTGCCAGGGAGCTCGCGGGGAAGATCAATCGCTTGATCGGAGACGCGCGCTTCGAGTTCGAGGGCACGCGGGTCGCAATCACTGCGAGCGTAGGCGTTGCCGAATGGCAGGCACACTACGAAGACCCTTCGGACCTATTGAAGGCCGCAGACGACAAGATGTACGAAGCGAAACGAAGCGGACGAAACCAAGTCTGCTTCTAGGAATCAACGCGCCCGAGTGGCGACCGGTCTGCCTCGGGTAGTGGCTCACAGCCCACTCCCCCGCGCTGAGCTCCGAGCCCAATTTGGGGCCCCCGCCGCTTCAATCGACCCACTGGCCCCATGTCCTCGACGCACCCACGAAGCATCTGATGTGAGACCCTTGCCAGGGAAATGGTGCGTGGCTATGTTCGCCACAGTCCTGGAAAAACTTGGGTTTGGACGGAGTTGGAGTAGAACAGCCGCATGAGCGACGAAGAGGAAACAATCACATCGGTCCCGCCCCCTGATACGGGCGAAATCGAGTTCGGGAGCGAGCTTCCTGTTCTGCCGATCCGCAACGCTGTGCTTTTCCCGGCAGCTGTCGCTCCCTTTGATGTGGGCCGGGCGAAGTCCGTCGCGCTCGTCGAGGACATCGAGAACCTCGACCAACCGATCATCGCGATCATGGCCCAGCGGGATCCTTCGACCGACGATCCGAATCAGAACGACCTCTATCCGGTTGGCGTCGCGGCTCGCGTCCTCAAGGCGCTCAAGCACAGCTCAGGAAACTACAGTCTCATTCTCCAGGGCCTGGTGCGCATCCGCCTCGAGCAGGTGGTGACGTCCGAACCTTACCTCCGCGCTCGCGTGTCGCGTCTGCACGAGCCGCCCGCCGATGACGTCGAGAGCGAAGCGCTCGCGATGAGCCTCCGCGACACCGCCAAGCAAGTCGTCCACCTCATGCCGGAACTGCCCCGCGAGGCAGGCTCACTCCTCGACTCGATTCAGGAACACGGTCAGCTCGCTGACTTAGTCGCAGCGAACCTCGACGCCCCAGTGGAAGAGAAATCGCAGCTCCTGGAGACGCTCGATCCGAAGGAACGCATTCGCAAAGTCCTGCGCCTGCTCACCCGTCAGCTCGAGGTCCTCAAGATGCGGGAGCGCATCAACTCCCAAATCAAGGAGGAGATGGGCAAGAACCAGCGCGAGTACGTCCTGCGCCAGCAGCTCAAAGCCATCAGGGAAGAGCTGGGTGACGAGGAAGGAGATCAGGGCGACCTCGACGTCCTCGAGGAGTCTCTGGCCAAGGCGAACCTGCAGGGCGAGGCCGACACGGTCGCGCACAAGCAGCTCAAGCGCCTGCGGCAGATGCAGGTCGGCTCGGCGGAATACACCGTCGTTCGCACCTACATCGACTGGATTCTCGACATCCCCTGGAGCACGCAGACCACCGACAACATGGACATCGCGGCCGTGCGCAAGGTGCTCGACGAGGACCACACCGGCCTCGATACGGTCAAAAAGCGCATCGTCGAATACCTGGCCGTGCGTAAGCTCAAGGCCGACAAGAAGGGGCCGATTCTCTGCCTCATCGGACCACCCGGTGTCGGTAAGACGTCGCTCGGCCGGTCGGTCGCGCGCGCGTTAGGACGCAAG
>CAXMRM010000085.1:0-12869 GCA_964196015.1 uncultured Myxococcota bacterium | reverse complement strand
CAGTCGCGAGATGGTGGCGACAGGTTCGTTCACCGTGAACGTCTTGCGGTACCAAAACGCGTCGCGCCGTGGGGAGACGATCCCAACTTCCTGGTATGCCGGAGCCGCGTTTGTGATCAGTGCCGGCACCGGGACCTCCCGGTCGAACACCTCGGGCGCGGTGTCGGAGAGCGCGCCTTCCGCTACTTCCCACTGCCCGTTGAGCGACTGCGTGCGCAAGATCGGCACATCGGCTCCACTGCTGCACCCACCACCGATCAGCGCCGCAAGCAAACTTAGTTCGGTCAACCTCGTCATGGCTCGTCTCCTTCCCTAGTCCGAATCGATGGAGAGGTGTAGACTTTCATTAGCTTTCCTCAAGCTCTGGAACGTGGCGAAGCGCCAGCCGCGGCCGGTTTGTTGAAACACTGGCGCTGGTGCTGGCTCTCTCGTAGGCTCCCCGCGCTCATGACCGACTCGCTCGACAGGTGTTTTTCCGAGGCGAAGATCAACAGCCTCACGCTGCGCAACCGCCTCATCAAAGCCGCGACTTTCGAGGGGAAGTCGCCGGGCGGGGTCCCGGGCGACGCGCTGATCAGCTTTCATGAGCGCATCGGGCAAGGCGGCATTGGCATGACCACCATCGCGTATTGCGCAGCGGAGTCGGACGGGCGCATCCACGAAAACATGATGTACATGCACGAGGGGATTCGGCCCGAGCTCGAGCGGTTCATCCGCACTGTACAGGCAACCGACGCTAAAGTGTCCGGGCAGCTCGGTCACTGTGGGGCCTTCACCAAGAACCTCGAGTTCAGTCGGAGACGACCACTCGGCCCGTCGAAGGGGAGGAACGCGCTTGGACTTCCGTACGGCCTCTCCCGCATCGCCGAGATGACCAAGCCGCAAATTCGCGAGCGTGTCGGCGTCATCGGCCGCGCCGCCGGTTTCATGAAGTCGGTCGGGTTCGATGCGATCGAAATCCACTTCGGCCACGGCTATGGCATCAGTCAGTTCATCAGCCCGAAGACCAACAAGCGCAAAGACGAGTACGGCGGCAGCCTCGAGAACCGGATGCGGTTCGCGCTCGAAGTTCTGGCCGACGTCCGCAAGACCGTCGGCGACGACTATCCGCTGCTCGGTAAGATCAGCATGACCGACGGAGTGCCGGGCGGAGTCACCTACGACGACTCGGTGCAAATCGCTGCCATGCTCGAAGCCGGTGGCCTCGATGTGATCATCTGCAGCGGCGGCACGAGCAGCATGAACCCAATGCTCTTGTTCCGAGGGGACAGCATGGTTCCCGGCCTCATCAAGCACGAGAAGAGCCGCCTGATGAAGATTGGCATTCGTCTCGCCGCGCCGCTCATGTTCAAAGACTACCCCTACGAGGAGATGTACTTCCTCGAGCAAGCGCAGCGGATTCGCGACCGCGTGCAATGCGGCGTTTGTTACATCGGCGGGGTCTGCACCAACGACAGCATCCGAACGGTGATGGGCGCCGGGTTCGATTTCATCCAACTCGGCCGTGCTCTGATCTTCGATCCCGATTTTCCAAAACAGGCCCAAGCCCACGATGCCTACGAGAACGGCTGCAACCACTGCAACGAGTGCGCGACCCTCATCGAAGCCCCGGGCGGCATCTACTGCGTAGAGCGCCCGACCAACTTTGCTTAGGACGAGGCGGCTCTACCTCTTCTTATTCAAAAACGCGTCGATAGCGGCCTGCGCCGCTGGCTCCTGGAGCGTCTTGCAAAAAATCTCCGCTTCGGTGTCGATGCGTTCCGCAATCGCTTCGTTCAACTCGCGCTTGAGTAGCGCTTTGGTTGCGCGCACGACGTCGGTCGGCTTCTTCGCAAGCTGAGCGGCCCGCTTTTGCGCGTGCCCGAGGAGCTCATCCTCGGGGATGACCCGGCTTACGAGGCCTGCGGCAGAGGCGGTTTGCACATCGAACACGTCGCCGAACAAAAGCATCTCGCTGGCGAGCCGAAGACCGGCGCCCCGAGGGAGCAGCAATGTAGAGGCGGCCTCCGGGACGACCGCCAGATTCATGAAAGGCAACAAGAACTTCGAACGCGGAGTCGCGTACACGATATCGCAATGCAGCAGCATGGTCGTCCCGACTCCAACCGCGAAGCCATCCACGGCAGCGATGATCGGTTTGCTGAACCCGTGCAGTGTCTGCATGAAGCGAAATACCGTGCTCTGCGCGCTGGTTGGCGGATTCTCGACGAAATCCTTGAGGTCGTTTCCGCTCGAGAAGTTCCCTCCATCACCGTGCACCAGGACCACACGCACATCGCCATCGGCGTCCGCTCGCTCGAGGGTCGCCGCAAAGTCGCTGTACATCGTGGTTAGAAACGAGTTCTTGGTATTCGGCCGCGAGATCTGCACTTCGCAGACGCCATCGGCCGTCGTGATCCGGAGGTCTTCGCTCATGACGGCGCGGCTTATCAGCTGGACGCCACACTGTCACCTGCGCCGCCGCCTGCTAAGGTGCGCCCCGCTCATGAATGATTCGCTCCAGAGACTCACGACGATCCGCTACACGATTCGGGGAATCGAGCTCGACGCCACGGGCGCTGTGTCTCCCGGCTGGTTTTCCCGCATCTTCGAACACACGCGATGGCAGGTCTTCGCCATGGACGACTACGCCTTGCGCGGCCTCATGGAAGGTGGCGTCGCCCGTGCGGGGACCTTCGAATACGGTGAGCCCCTCCGCTACCAAGACGAGGTCGAGATCGAGACCTGGGTCGCCCGGGTCGGCCGCACCAGCTTCGACTTCGCTCATCGAATCATCCGCCTTCAAGATGGGGTGATCGCCGCACGAGCTCGGATGACGGTGGTCAACCTGGGACCCGAGGGCCCCGCCCCCATCGATCCGGTGGTCGCCACTTTCGTGCTGGACGAGCCCGCCCCAGCAGTACGGCCATGGCCCGAAGGCGATCGCGCGCAATCGTGGACCCGGCAGTGGACCGTCCGTCCGAGCGACCAGGATAGCTTTCGTCACGTGAATCAGGCCCGCTACGTCGACTACATCGATGACACCCGATGGTTCGCGTTCCAAGCGGGGGAACCAGCCGGAGTTGAAGGCCGGTTGGCGGGCCTGTCGGTGGAGTACTTCCGAGAAACGCGCGCCGGAGAGCGAGTCCAGATGGAGACCTGGGTGACCGGCGATCGCACCCGCGCCTACGAGCTCATCCGGCAACCGAGTGGCAAGGTCCTCGCTCGCGGCCAAGTTCTTCAAGCAGAACGCTAAAAGGGGTCGCATCTACGAGCCTGTGGGTCTATTCTCCGACCCGATGTTTCCCTCGCCTAGCGGCGCACATCCTCCGGCAGAAGCGCTCTTTGCTGGGCGCTATGCGGTCGACGGTGCATTGCCGTGGGGCGGCTTGATTTCCTACTACCGGGCGTCCTCCGAAGGCACACCGCTCATCTTGTCCGTCATGCCGATGGACGTGAGCCGATCCGCGCGCGCCGATGCGGCGTTCTCCCAGCTGGCGCACGGCCTCGGCTCGATCCGCTCTCGTGCCGTTCCGCGCGTTCTCGACGCCGGCGTCATCGAGGGGGTCCCCTATCTGGCCTTTCAAGATACGCGCGGGACCCTTCTCTCAGACTTCCTGCGCGATCGTCCCCTGAGCTCCCTCGCCGTGCTTCGGCTCGCGACCGACGTCCTCGATGCCCTCGATGCGGGACACGCTCAGGGGCTGGTACATGGCGACCTCACCCCGCAGAACATCATCGTCACCCGCGAGCGAAACGGCCGACTGGGCGCACGGGTGATCGGCATAGGCGCTGTCCCTCTGCTTCGAGCAAACCCCGAGGCCAGCCCCCACGCGGCGCACACCGGCTCGGGCAAGCATGCCATAGCCTACATGGCGCCGGAGCTCTTCGGAGGAGGGACGTTCGACGCCGGGGCAGACCTGTATTCCGCAGGCGCGTTGCTCCACCACATGGTGATCGGCTCGCCGCCGGTCGGCTGGGAAACCGACGAGGGGTTCGACGATGTCCCCGGTTTGCCCGATGTGATTAGGCGCGCCATGGCAAGGCGTCCGCAAGAGCGATACCCGGACGCGGCGTCCATGCGCGCCGCCCTCGAATGGATCGAGGTCGAGTCGGCCAAGCAGAACCCTCACACTCAAGATATCGCTCCCTGGATGGAAACGTCGCACATTGGCTCCATCCCAGTCGCCTCGCTGGCGTCGACCCTCCCGCCGGCGCACCTCAGCAGCAGCCACCCGGCCGGAAAAGTCCTCAGCACATCGGGCGCGCGGCCGATCCCCATCGAGCCGATCGTGATCGAAGAGCTCGACGCGGACACCCGCCGCCGCTGGCTACAGATCGCCCTGCTGCTGGTCCTGCTAGGCACCCTCGTCTTCTCGGGCTACAGGTGGAAGGCGCAAACTAGCCCGAACGAAACAACCGTCCCCTTGGGCCCCGATCCCGCCGCACAGCATGCCGAATAGTCCACTGAGCTCCGCGGCCACAGACGAAGAACTGATGGACGCCTACGTCGATGGCGACCAGGCAGCCTTCCGATCGTTGTTCGAGCGCTACGGGCCAGTCCTCCTGCGCCTCACCCGGCGTCATCTCCGTGACGACGAGCTGGCCCGAGAGATCGTGCAACAGACGTTCTTCCGGCTTCATGGTGCGCGGAACGATTTCCGGCGCGGCTCGAAGCTGCGCCCCTGGGTCATGACCATCGCGATGAACCTCGTACGCGAGCACTGGCGGCGAACGAAACGGCGCAAGATGACTACGCTCGAGGTCGACACACAGGCCGCGCCGGAGGCAGATTTCCTGCCCATAGAACTCCGCCAGCGCTCCGAGCTCCTCCACGTCGCCTTGGAGAAGCTCCCAACGAGCCAGCGCGAAGTGGTGGAACTCCATTGGTTTCAGGAGCGCCCATACGCGGAAGTGGCCAAAATCGTGGGGACTTCGGAGGGTGCGGTACGTGTTCGCGCACATCGTGCCTATACAACTTTGAAACAATTGCTGGCCTCGCAAATACGAGGTGATGAATGACTAGTGCCAGCAACAGACCCGACGCCGGTCTCGGCGAGCGCCTCCGCGAGCTCGATGCGCCCGAATCCCCGGAAAACGGCGAGCTCATGGATGAAATGTTCGCCGACGTGACGGAGCAGTGCGACGAGAGCGACCGGACCATCAGGGGCTTTCTCAGGGGCCGGTCGACAGTGGCGCGACGCCTGATCATCCTCACTGTATTTGCCGTGCTTGCCGCCATCGGCTGGTACCAGTTCCCGCTGATCAGTGAACAGGGCCGCACCGTGTCATGGGCTACCAGCCTCGTGGCCTTCTGCATCCTGCTGTTGACGGCGATGCTCATGATCACGCGCCCCGTGCACCTGCCTGCTCTTCCGCGCTGGCAATCGGTATGTTTGGTTTGTATTGCGATCGGTGCCACGATTGTCGCTGCTTTGTGGCCCCTCCCCGCGGCACAGGCCGCCACGCACGATCACGGCAGTGCGATGGCCGGCGCATGTATGGGAGTTGGCCTCCTCCTGGGCGTTCCGGTCTACGCTTTGCTTCGTCTAATGGATCGCGGCAACGCACTCGGTAGCCTCGTCGCGGCAGCAGCCGCCGGCCTCGCTGGAAACTTCGTGCTCAAAGCGCACTGCTCGATTCCGGGCACCTCGCACGAGCTGCTGGGGCACGCCTCGGTCGCACTCGTGTTCGTCTTGGGTTTGGGCTTGGTTCACCGTTGGATCCCGTCTAAATAGCAGCGAGCGCGCACTCCAAGAGGCCGACCAGGAACGCCGCCCACAAGAATGGAAAAAGGGGTATGCTTCCGGCCCCGAGGAGGACCTGTGAGCGAAGAGCTGCGTCGCGACTTCAATGAAAAGGGCATCAAGAAGGTCAAAGTCGGAGGTTTCGACGTCGACGGACTGCTGCGGGGCAAGTACATCAGCCTCGAAAAGTTCTGGTCCTCGCTGGAGAAGGGCTTCGGCTTCTGCGACGTGATCTTCGGATGGGACGTCTCGGACCAACTCTACGACAACGCGAAGGTGACCGGCTGGGAGACGGGCTACCCGGACGCCTTGGCCCGAATCGACGCCTCCACGTTTCGCGTTCTCCCCGACGCTCCGGACACCGCGAACTTTCTCGTCGACTTCTACACCCAGGACGGTGAGCCCCACCCCGCGTGCCCTCGTAATCTGCTCAAGAAGGTAATCAAGCGAGTGAGCGACGCCGGGTTCACGGCGAAGTTCTCCGCCGAGTTCGAGTTCTGGGTCTTTCAAGAGACGCCGCAGTCGCTCCACGAGAAAGATTTCCGCGGCCTCGATCCATTGAGTCCAGGCATGTTTGGTTACTCATGGCTGCGCGAAGGCCAGCACCAGGCGTTGGTCGACGACATCTTGGACACCTGCGCGGACTACGACATCGAGATCGAGACGATCCACACCGAGACGGGCCCGGGCGTGTGGGAAGCCGCGCTGCGCTACGACGACGTGCTGGCGGCGGCCGACAAGGCAGCGCTGTTCAAGACGACGCTCAAGCAAATCTGCGCTCGCCACGACCTCACGGTCACATTCATGGCGAAATGGAACGCCGACCTGCCCGGCTCGAGCGGCCATCTTCATCAAAGCCTCTGGGACGCCGGCGGGCAGATCAACCTCTTCGCCGCGGCCGGGAGCGACAGTCTGAGCGAGACCGGTCTTCATTACCTGGGCGGCCTGGTCACGCTGGCTCCTGAGCTTACCGCCTTGTATTCGCCATTCGTCAACAGCTACAAGCGTTACGTCCCCGGCGTTTGGGCCCCGTTGAACGCATCCTGGGGCATTGAGAACCGGACCTGCGGTTCGCGCGTGATCCTCGGGCCGAGTGATCACGCCACTCGCATCGAGTTCCGGCAGACCGCCGCCGACATCAACCCTTACATCGCAATGGCCACGTGCCTCGGATCAGGCCTTCGCGGGATCGCCGAGAATATCGAGCCGCCCGCGATGACCTTGGGTGACGCGACGAGCGAGAGCGACTCGACGCTCGCCCTTCCGCTCACGCTCGAAGCCGCGGTGGAACGCCTTCGGGACAGCAAAGCAGCAAGGAAGGTGCTCGGCGATGACTTCGTCGATCACTTCACTCGCACTCGTGACTGGGAGTGCCGCGAGTACCGCAAGGCAGTGAGTGACTGGGAGCTCCGCCGGTACTTCGAGGCGGTGTAAGAGGTTCCCGATGCTGAAACGATTCTTGTCGGAACGCCCTCTTCGTCTGCCGCACATCAAGCCCTACGTCCCACGGCCAAGCGATCCGTCGATCTTCTGGTTCAACAGCGAGCGCGACGACATTGTCTCGGACGTCGTAAACCGGATCTGCGCGGCACACGAGTCCGACCGCGCGCGGCTCGAGATGGCGCTCAACGACGCCGCTTTCCACGAGATTCGGCGGCTCGAAAAACAACGTGACGAAGAGGCGCGCGACCGGCTCGGCTATTGGCGCTCGATGATTCGCCGCATCGGCAAGATGGACGAGACCGAGCAGCGGCGCGTCCTGCACACCATCGTGACCAACATGACCCGGGACGTTGCCGGGAACTTCGATCCGCGGGTCTATCGGTTCACGCGCCGGGCCGTGCCTCGAATGATCGGTGGCATCATGGAACCGCGGCGCCTGATGGCACCTGCGCCCGAGGCACTCGGGCGCGTCCTAAAGGTCCAAGGGGACCTGGACCATCTCCGCTATCTGCAAAACGAAGGAAGCCTGGTCTTCGTCCCGACCCACTCTTCCAATCTCGACTCGATCGTGCTCTCGCAGGCGCTTGAGATCTCCGGGTTGCCTCCCACCGTATACGGCGCGGGCAAAAATCTCTTCACCAACCCAATCATCAGCTTCTTCATGCACAACCTCGGGGCCTACCGCGTGGACCGGCGGATTCGCGTCAGCTTATATAAGGACATACTGAAGCTGTACTCCCAGGTCATGATCGAGCGGGGCTACCACTCGCTCTTCTTCCCCGGAGGCACGCGGAGCCGCTCCGGGATGATCGAGCGCCGCCTCAAGCTCGGCTTGCTCGGCTCTGGGGTCGAAGCGTTCACGACGAATCGCGTGCGCCGGGTCGACCGGCCGGTGTGGTTCGTGCCGACCACCATCAACTACGCGCTGGTCCTCGAGGCGGAAACCCTCATCAAAGACTGGCTCATGGAAGAAGGTGAAGCCCGATACATCATCGAGGACGACGAGTTCTCGCAGATCGATCGCTGGTTCTCTTTCTTCCGAAAGGTGGTCGGGATGCGTGGCGCCTGCATCATTCGATTTGGCGAGCCCGTCGATCCGTTCGGCAACCGCGTCGGCGGCCTCGGCCAATCACTGACGCCTAGCGGGCGGGAAATCGACCCCGGCGGCTACGTCGAGCGGCGAGGGAAGCCCGTGGTCGACCCAGCTCGGGATGCGGCATACACGCGGGGGCTCGGAGAGGTGCTCGGACAGCGCTTCGAAGAGGACACGGTTCTGATGAGCACGCAGGTCGTAGCCCATGTTTTGTTCCGAGACCTCGTGCAATCGACCCCGGGGATGGACCTCTTCGCGCGTCAACGACTGCGCGGCGAGATCGGCCTCGACTGTGAGACGCTGTGCCAGGAGCTCGGAGAGGCCCGCGATCGTCTGCGCGAGCTCGAAGCCAAGGGCCGCGTGAGGACCAGCGACGTCGTTAAGGAAGACACCCCCCGGGAGCTTCTCGAGCGGGCGCTGAGCATCTGGAATGGCTATCACAACTCGACTGCCGCCAGACTCGAGGGGGACCGCATCGTGATTTGCGACCCGTCGTTACTTCTCTACTACCAGAACCGCCTGGTATCGTTTGCAGAGGACATCGCAAGCCCGGAACAACTGCCAGCGGCATGCGAAATCGCGAAGCTGGGGGTTCATCGATGAGCCTTCGAATCGGAGTGGTCGGTGCCGGCGGGTTTGGCCTTGCCATCGCACGGGCGTCCGCCCGCAATGGGCACGAGGTCGTACTATGGAGCCGGCAGGATCGTGAGCTTCCCGCTCCGATCCGAACGTCGACCGACGTCGCGGACCTACGAGATTGCGAGCTAATCTTCGTGGCGGTGCCAGCGCGCCACGCCATCGCGATCGCCGAGCAGCTCAGCGAGGTCGTCGACGGACGGCACTTGATGGTTCACGTCAGCCGCGGCCTGATCGGGGCGGAGCTCAAGACCATCACCGGGGTCATTCGCGACAAGACCGTGTGCCGCCGAATCGGTGCGCTCGCCGGTCCGCTCGTCGCGGACGCATTGGCCGAAGGACGGCCCAGCGGCGCGATTCTCGGAACCGGCTTTCCCGAGCTCACCGACATGACCCGCGAGGCGCTGGGCGGAGGGGGGCTTCGAATCTACGACACGCCGGATGTGATGGGTGTCGAGCTCGCGAGTGCAACCGTCGGGTTCCTGACAGTCGTGCTGGCGTACGCGCAAGAGCTTGGCGCGGAGCCCGGCACACTTGCGGTGCTCGCAACGCGGGGCATGGTCGAGGTGTCCCGCGTCGGGCAAACGCTTGGGGCCAAGGAGTCGACGTTCATGGGCCTCGCGGGCCTCGGTGACCTCATCGCGGCTGTGGCGGGAGATCAACGCCCGGAATTACAGCTCGGCCGTGCCCTGGCGCAGGGCGCCAAGCTCACCAGCGCCATCGGCGAAGTCGGCGCTTATGTCGAAGGCATCGACGTCGCCCGCCATTTGATGGAGCACGCACGGCGCCTCGGGCTAGCCACCCCGATTTCGTCGACATTTGTTGCCTTGTCCGACGGTCGCATAAGCCCCGATGATGCTATTCACGCGCTCATGGAGAGGCGCGTAGGCAAAGAATGACCGACACTCGGAACTTGGTTGTATGGAGCTTCCCGACCCGAGTGCTGCTCGGTGAGGGCGCAGCCTCGCAGTGCGCGAACGAGGCGCATCAGCTGGGCGGCAAGCGGGTCCTCTTGGTCTCCGACCGCGGGGTCGAAAAAGCCGGGTTGCTCGATTCGATTGGGAGTTCCCTCGACGCGGCAGGGCTTCCGTACGAGTCCGCGCTCGACATCTCGTCCAACCCGCTCGAGGCGGAAGTCCTCGGTGCGGCTCGCGTGTTCGACGATTTCGAAGCCGACCTGGTGCTCGGTGTTGGCGGTGGCAGCGTACTCGATGTCGCCAAGCTCGTTCGTCTGGCGGTCACGCACCCCGGGCCTCTCGCGCAGTACGATGACGCGATCGGCGGCAGTGCCAAAATCGTGGGGCCTCTCCCGCCCATGATCGCGATCCCGACCACCGCAGGGACGGGCAGCGAAGTAGGCCGCAGCGGCGTGGTGACGATTCAAGCCACGCACCGAAAGACGGTGATCTTCTCGCCCTTGCTGTTGCCGGATGTCGCGATCCTGGACTCCCTGATGACTCGAACCATGCCAGCGAGCATGACGGCGGCGACCGGCATGGACGCTCTCACCCACTGCATCGAGGCCTACGCATCGATCGGCAATCACCCCATGGCCGACGCGATTGCGCTTGGCGGTGTTCGCCTTTGTCATCGCTCGCTCAGGGCGGCGACCGAGGACGGCAACGACTTGAAGGCGCGCGAAGACATGCTCGAGGCCGCCATGATGGGGGCTGTTGCGTTTCAAAAGGGCCTCGGCGCTTGCCATTCTCTGGCGCATCCGCTTTCAGCCGAGTTCGGGATGCACCACGGGCTCGCCAACGCGATTTGTCTGCCAGCCGTGCTCGACTTCAATCGAGTGGCGGTCCCCGACCGCATCGCCGAGGTCGCTCGGCAGCTCGGTGTACGCGGCAACGACGAGAGCACGCTGTCGTTCGAATGCGCGGGTGCGGTGCGAGCGCTTCGGAAGTCGATCGGGCTACCTTCGGACCTCCGCTCGCAAGGGATCGGGGAAAGCGACTTGCCGCGCCTGGCGGCCTTGGCGTTCGCCGACACGTGCCATGAGCTGAACCCTCGTCGATGCACCGAAGACGACCTCCTCGCCCTATACAAGGCGAGCTTTGACGATGGCTAAGCGCAAAAAAGGGAAGCTGGAGTCGGTCGCAAAGCTGCTGAAGAACGTCTACCCAGCACCCGATCAACTCGAAGCCGCCAAGGCGTTCGCCTGGTGGAGCCGCTCCGTGCCTCCCCGAATCTTAGCGCACGCGCGCCCCGTAAGGCTTTCCCGCGGCGTTCTGATCGTGCACGTCAGTTCCTCGGTATGGGCCAACGAGCTGCACTACCTGAGCGACGATCTACTCACGCGGCTTCGCGAGCATGCCCCGATGAGCGGCGTCGAAAGGATCCGATTTCAAGTGGGTCCGCTCCCCGACATTCCAGAACGCCTTCAAGCCGCACCGCCGCCACCCGAACCCGTCCGATTGGCTTCCTTGCCGGAGGAGCTAGGGCGGGCGTTGAGCCGAGTTCAGGATGACGAGCTGAGGCAGAGGATTACGGAGGCAGCGAGGACGAGTCTGGCTAGGATACGGAAGCCGAGAGAGTGACGGTGGCAGCGTCAACGAGGACGTCTGGCCGCCCTCACCATGGCCTCCAATATCTCCGGCCCCTCTGACGTCGCCAATCGCTCGCAAACATCCTCCGGCAGCGCAAGCGTCACCGCGCGCAGCTTGCTCTCCGCGAGCAGCGACAGCGTCACACCCAGCTCCTGCGCAATGCGTCTCATCAGATCGACGCCGGGGTCGGCTACCTCGGCGTTTTCGAGGCGAGCGATGGTGCGTCTGGAAACGCCTACTCGCCCTGAGAGGTCGAGTTGACCGATCCGGTCGCAGAGCTCGCGCAGGATCGGGAGATTGGCGGAAATGACATCGACAAAGGCCATGGACCGACAGTATCGTCCATGGCAGGGCTAAACAAGGCCGTTACTGCCGAGTCAGCCCCTGGCTCAGCTCGGAGACCAACTGGCGGACGGAGGCGACTGCTGCGTCGGGGCTCGCGGCGTCTTCGATCGCGCGAACGACGGCACTTCCGACCACGACGCCAGCAACGTGGGGCGCGACGGTACGGACGTCGTCTGTGGTCTTCACGCCGAACCCAATCGCGACCGGGCGGCCGAGCTCGCGCTGCAACGCACCTCCGCGCTCCGCCGCGCTCGCCAGATCCACGGCCTGGGAGCCCGTGACGCCGGTCATCGAGACGTAGTAGATGAAGGAAGTCGCCGCATCCGCCGCCTGCGCGATGCGCTCTCGGGTGCTCGTGGGCGCCACGAGCGGAACGAAGTCGAGTCCCTTTTCGACCGCCGGCCCTCTCAGCCCGGCGCTCTCCTCCGGCGGGAGATCGACGACGAGAAACCCATCTGCACCGCTGCCGGCCGCGTCATCGACGAGCTTCTGCTCGCCGTACGCGAGGATCGGGCTGTAGTAACCGAAGAGCAGAATCGGCACATCCGTGCGGCCTCGAATCGCGCGCACCATATCGAGCACCTTGGCAAGCGTGGTCCCGCCACGCAGGGATCGCTCGGCAGCTCGCTGAATCGCGGGTCCGTCGGCGGTGGGATCGCTGAAGGGGACACCGAGCTCGATCATGTCGGCGCCAGCTTCGGCGGCAGCCACCACGAGGTCGGCGGTGGTGCTCGCGTCGGGGTCACCAGCGCACAGATAGATCACCAGCGCGGCGCGGTTTTCTTTTCGCGCGTTCTCGAACGCGTCAGCAATACGGCCCACGTGCGTCAGCCCCTTTCCTCGAGCTTTTCGAGCACGGTCTCGAGGTCTTTGTCGCCGCGCCCCGACAAGCACACCAAGACATCGGCGTCGGGACCGCGCTCCTTGGCAAGCGTCGGCAGGTACGCGAATGCATGACTGGTCTCGAGCGCGGGGATGATTCCCTCGGTGCGGCAAAGCTGCTGAAACGAGTCGAGCGCCGCGTCATCAGTGACGGACACGTAAGTCGCGCGCCCGGTGTCTTTGAGCCAGGCGTGC
>CAXMRM010000084.1:0-9441 GCA_964196015.1 uncultured Myxococcota bacterium | reverse complement strand
GACTCGACTTGACCATCAACCTGTTGACGGACCAAGGTCTGACGGACGGCCGGATCCGTGTGTTCGGGGGCGCCCAGATGCGGCCCAACGTGCATGTCCGCGATCTGAGCGCCTTCTACCGAACGCTGATCACCGCGCCGGCAGGCAAGATCTCGGGCAAGGCGTTCAACGTGAGCCGAGCAAACGCATCGGTGATGTCACTGGCGGAGATGATCCGGGACGAGCTCGATCCGTCGCTACCCATCGATACCGTCCCTTCGGACGACCCGCGCTCCTATCATCTTTGCGCTGATGAGGCCCGCGACGTGCTCGGATTCGAGCCGCAACGCGACCTCGTCATGGCGGTCAAGGAGCTTCGAGACGCCTACGACTCCGGCAAGGTTCCGGACAGCCGGTCCACGGTGTACAGAAATGTCGCCTGGATGAAGGAGCAACCCGACGTTTGGAGAAACGTCGCAAAGCAAGCTTCATGACAGCGACCCCCTACGTCGATCTCGTCAAACAAAACGCTGCATTGCGGCCGCAGATACTCGAGGCGGTTGATCGTGTCTTGCGTCACGGGCACTTCATCAACGGCCCCGAGGTGGAAGACTTCGAACGTGACCTTCAGAGCAAGCTCGGAGTCGAGCACGTCATCGGAGTTGGGTCTGGAACAGCCGCTCTCACTCTGGCGATGCGCGCCTTGGGCATTGGCCCTGGCGATGAGGTCATTACCGTAGCGCACTCTTACGTGGCTACGGCGACGTCGACCCTGCTGGTGGGCGCCACGCCGGTGTTCGTCGACGTCGATCCCGACACCGCACTGATGGACCCGACTCTGCTGCCTTCCAAGCTTACGCGGCGTACCAAGGCCGTGATCGCAGTGCATCTCGGCGGCGTCGCTTGTGACATGGAGCCCATCGAACGCTTCTGTAATGAGCACGGACTGCATCTGATCGAAGACTGCGCGCAGGCGATCGGAGCCACGTACGGCGGCCGGAGCGTCGGAAGCTTCGGAATGGGTTGCTTCTCGCTCCACCCTCTGAAGACGCTGGGGGCCTGCGGCGATGCGGGCTTCATCACGACCGCCGACGCGGACCAGGCCCAGTTGCTGCGGACGCTCCGCTCGCTCGGGCATCGCGATCGGGATCACGTCGATTTCCCGGGTGAGAATGCACGCCTTGACGCGCTGCAAGCTGCAATTCTCAAGGTCAAGCTCCCTCACCTGAACGACTGGACGACGGCACGGCGGCGCCATGGTGCAGCGTATCAGGAGGCGCTCCAACCCCATTTCGAGCTAACCGCGGTGACCAAATCTTGCGAGCCCGCGTTCAGCGCATTCGTGATTCGACACGACGAGCGCGACGCCCTCATCGCTCATCTTGCAGAGCGAGGTTTCGACGCCAAGGTGCACTACCCCATTCCCATCCATAAACAGCGAGCACTCGAATCGCTAGGTCCTGTCGCACTGCCTCACACCGAGTCTCTCGTTCGACGGATTGTAAGCCTTCCCGTATCGCCGGAGCTCGATCCTTCGAACCGCGACGCTCTTATCGACATCCTAATCTCCTGGAACAAAACCCGTGCGATCGCCTGAGTCCGACCGCAAGATCTTCTCGATCAGCGACTTGATCGCTGAACGCAATCGCGTGCGAGAACAGGGCAAGACCGTGGTCCAGTGCCACGGATGTTTCGACATCGTTCATCCGGGCCACATTCGTTATCTCAGGTTCGCCCGAAGCCTCGGCGACGTCCTCATCGTGACCGTAAGCAGCGATGAGGTCGTGATGAAGGGCTATGAGCGTCCGTATATCCCGGAGGACTTGCGGCTCGACAATCTGGCGGAGCTCGGTTGCGTCGACTATGTGGCTCTCAGCGAAGACGAGTGGGCGGGTCCGGTCCTGGATGCGCTTCAACCGGACATCTACGTCAAAGGCCGGGAATACGAATCCAAGAACGACCCTCGTTTCGCTCATGAGAAGAAGATCGTCGAGTCCTACGGCGGGCGCGTCGTACTCGGCTCTGGTGACGGGATTTTCTCGTCCACTGAGATCGGTCGCCGCAAACGCAATACGCTGGACATGGAACAGCAGAAGATTCAGCGCTTCTGTCAAATCAATGAAATCACGCCAGCGAGATTGAAGAACACCATCTCCCGGTTCTCCGATCTCCGAATTTTGGTTCTGGGCGACGCGATCATGGATCATTACGCGCATTGCGAAGGGGCGCGAGTGGCCTCTGAGAGCCCGATCATTTCCGTCAAACCCGTCAGCGAGGAGTGGTTCGTCGGCGGAGCTGGTTTGATCGCGCGACAGGCTGCCGCGCTTGGTGCGAAGGCCACGTTCGTGACCTGTTGCGCCGAAGACGAGGGTCTTGACCGCATCAAGAGCACTTTGCGGCTGTTCGGCGCCGAGGTCCGCAATCTGGCAGTTCCGGGCCGGGGTGCGTACACCAAGACGCGATTCATCGTCGGCGGCAAGAAGGTCTTCAAAGTCGATCGTGGCAATCCGGCACCCATCCCGATCGAGACGACGGCCGAGTTGATAGGCACCCTGGGCGAATTGCTCGAGTCACACGACGGTCTGATCGTGACCGACTTTGGTTACGGTCTGTTCGGCAGTACGCTCGCCGACGCGATCCCGGAGCTCGCTGAGAGGGCAGGGAAGCCCTATTTCGCCGATGTCAGCACCAACGGTCAGGCCAACATTTTGAAATTTCGCCGCCCTCGACTGGCCACACCCACCGAAGACGAACTGCGGTTTGCACTCGCAGACGCGGAAAGCGGTATCTCGAATCTCGCGAGCCGCTACTACGCAGCAAGCGATGCCGCGGGCCTAATCATTACGATGGGACGCCGAGGCTCCCTTGCGTTCGAGCCGCCAACGCAGCAGGGGCAGCGGCTGCGAACGAACTACCTTCCGGCGTTGGAGGTCAATGAGGTGGATGCGGTCGGAGCCGGCGACGTCTTTCTCACTGGCGCAAGCCTGACTCAGCTTGCGGGCGAGCCGATAGCCGTTGGCATGTACGTTGGCAGCTCCCTCGCATCGATATCCGCCACCGTTCTTGGAAACGAAGGGGCGCCTCTGCCCGACCTCTACGACTTCTTCGAACAACGCGTAGAACTCGCGGGCGAATGAGTTTGCCTCGAAGCATGCCCAAGCAGCGGGTCATCATGGGTCTTGGTTTCGCGCTTTCGGGCATCGCGCTGTACTACTTCTTGAGGCGGGTCGATGGGCAGCAACTGTTGTCGGCTCTCGGATCCGCGAACCTGTGGATTCTCTCTATTTGTGCGTTGACGAGGGGAGCTGTCTTGGCCCTCAACGCAACTCGAACGAGAGTTCTCCTCTTGCCGCTTCGCCGCTACCGGTTCTCCGAGTCCTTTCTGGCTTGGCTCTCGGGTTATGTCACGGACAACCTGCTTCCTTTTCGTCTAGGCGAGCTCGTGCGTATCGACCTGCTGGCTCGTGCCGGGCGGATCTCCCATAGCTCGACGGCCGCCGTCGTTGGACTCGGCCGGCTCATCGACTTGATCTCTCTTCTGATGCTGGTGGTAGTCGCGGCTCCGCTCCTGGCCATCGATCTTGGCCACGCCAACCGACTCCTTTTGGTGGCCGGCATCGTCGTCACTTGTGTGGCAACGGCACTTTGGCTTGCTACCCATCCCTCGACGATATCCGGCATCGTAGCCGCGCTCGTCCGCCCATTGAGCGCAACGGCCCAGGAGTGGCTGGTCGAAAAGACGCAGCGGTTCTCGGAAGGACTCGGAGCTCTGCGTTCTCCGAGCATGGTGCTCACCGTGCTCGGGATAACCCTCTTCGCGCGGCTCGTCGGAATGTTCACGATTCAGTGCTGGCTGTGGGCGTTCGGCTTGTCGCTCCCGCTCTACGCGCCCCTCGTTGTCCTTCTTTTCATTTCGGTTGGGACGATGATCCCATCCTCGCCAGGGTTCATAGGCACGTTTCACGTCGCGTGCGCCTACGCTCTGGAACTCATGGGCGCCACGCCTGAACTGGCCGCCTCCGTTGCCATTGCGGGGCACTTCATGGCAACGGTGCCCTGGACGGTAGGGGGCATGTTCGTGAGCTTTCCGGGAATTCAACGCGTCTGGCGGCAGCAACGCGACTCCGTTCGACCCGTCGAACACGTTCCCAGCACGTAACGCCCATGTGTACCCCAGGTCTCAGAGGTTGTCGTAGTACTCCCGAGCGTCTTGCGCCGTCCGCTTGAGCCCCTCACGCGTATCGACGAGGGGCTGGTAAGCCAGATCGCGCCTTGCCTTGTCGATCGAAAAGTAGCTGTCCCGCACGCATAACTGAATATCGACGAGGCTCACTGGCGGCTTGGGCTTGCCGAAGACCTGGAACACACGCTCGCTGGCGGTCGCCAGCACGCGCCCCACTAGGCTCGGAATTCGAATGGACCGTGCGTCGAGCCCCATGTCGCTTACGAGCTTCCGACTGAACGCGCCGGTGTTGATGGGATCGCCATCGGTGACGAAGTAGGCCTGGCCGCAAACCGCGGACCCCTCGACGAGGCGCTCCGCCGCGCGAATCTGCGCGTCGACCAGGTTGTCGATGTACGTGTAGTCCATGCGCGTGGAGCCATCGCCGAACGTCACGATGGGCACGCCTTGCTTGAGCGCCTTGATCATCGGTCCAATGATCGTGTTGCGTTCGCCGGGCCCGTAGATGCCTCCAGGACGAATAGCGCAGGTGAGCAGGCCGGACTCCCCATTCGCGGCCAGGACGAGCTGCTCGGAGGCGACCTTCGTGCTGGAATAGAGGTCCGACGCCGTGCTGTAGGGAGTGGCTTCGCCGCCGCCGCGATGCGCGTCGCCGGAGGCGGTGATGATCGAGCTCGTGTGAACGAGACGCCGAACGCCGGATTCCTGCGCGACTCGCAGCACGGTGCGCGTCCCCTCGATGTTGACGCTGCGAACAAGCTCCGCGAAGGCTTTGGGCGCGTGGGTAAACGTTTCGATCATCGCCGCCGTGTGAAAGATCGTGTCGACCCCCTCGCACGCCTCGCGAAGGCCCTGCTGGTCGCGCACGTCACCCCGAAACCAGCGCAGGTTGGGATCGTCGAACGGCGCGGGCGCTCTGTCGAAGCCATGCACCTCGCAGCCGCGCGCCAGCAGAGCACGAACCAGATTGCTTCCTACAAAACCCGCGCTGCCCGTGACCAAGCACCGGAACCCGTCAACTGGTCTCACTCGTTGCATCGGGCCGGCACCTTGCCAAATCGGCCCTTGGAAGGCAACCGGCGGGTCACGTCATGCTGGACAGGGCAGCTCCCGCGTGGAGCAGCCGAATCGCCGCGTCCTTGCATCCGTAGGTCACGGCAGAGCAGCTCTTGAAACGCGCCTTGCTGATCCACCATTGCTCGTCGACGCGCTTGTATTCGTCGTCGTATTTACTGTCGCAGCAGTACCAGTAGCGAGCCTACCTGGCCTTGACGGACACGCCGTCACGCACGCTGTCGCTCGGATACGCGATCACCGTGTCGCCCTCCTCTAGACCCGACAACACTTCGGTTTCGAGTCCGTTGGTTTCTCCGAGCTCCACCGTTCGAACCACCGCGGTCCCGTCTTCGACGACAAAGGTGGCCCAAGCCCCTTCGGAGCGAAACACTGCGCTCGCGGGCACCTTCAGCACGTCCTTGCCCTCCCAAACCGAAATGCGCGCTTCGATTCTGTACCCATCTCCCAAGCTGGCCCAAAGCTTGCGATCGTCGTCCATGTCGACGATCACGTTCACGCGCTGCTCCTCCACGCCGAGTGCCGAGAGCTTGGTAAACGCAGAGGGCTCCACGACACGCACGTGGCCGCGCAACGGATTCTTGCCGCCCCACCGCTCGATCAACGTCGGGGCGCCCACTGGAATGCGCGTCGCGTCCTGGCTCAACACGTCAACCACCATCTCGAGGGCAGAAGGGTCCCCCACCTCGAGGATGGGTGTGCCGCCTTGAGCGACGCCTTCGCTCTCCTGAAAGACTTTGAGAACCTGGCCGGCGACGGGCGAGATGATGTCCAACTGCTCGCCTTCCTCGCCCTCCCCGCTCAGTTGCATGAGTGCGGTCTTCGCAAGCTTCAGCTCGTGCTCGGCAACCCGCGCACCGAACTCGGACGAGCGAAGCTCTTCTTCGCTCTCGCGATACGTTACCAAGGCGCGGTCTGCATCGCTTCGCGCTAGGCCACCCTGCTCCACGACGGCGAGTGCTCGCGCAGATTCCTGCTTGGCGAAGTCGCGCTGGAACCTCGCACGATTGACAGCCGCTTGAGCTTGATGCCGGGCCGCCGTCGACGCATCGACGCGCGCCTCGGCTTCAGCTCTCGTCCGTGAGTCGAGAAGCGGGGGAGGAAGCGGCACCAGGCGGGCGAGGATCTGTCCCTCTTCGACCGCATCACCCGCGTCTAGGTCTAGCCGGCCCAAATTGCCCGTAAGCGGCGCGGAGACGAGATAGCGATCTTTGACCCGTGTTCGTCCGTCTTCGTTGACGGTCACCACTAGCGGCCCTCGCGTGACCGCGGCAACCTCGACTTCGACGGCATTTGGAATCCAGGCGACGACGATGATGCCCACCACGGCAAGCGCCGCCGAAGCAATGAGAGCCCGTCGAATCCATTTCCTCAAACCGGACGGCTTATCCATGCGCCATCGCTCCTTACTCCCTCGTCTTCACCATGTCAGCTCGGCCGGCGACACCTTTTTGTCGTTGCGGTGATCGCTCGCGACCATACCGTCGGACAGCGAAACGATGCGATCAGCCATCGACGCAATGGGAGCGTGGTGTGTGATCACCGCCGTCGTCGTCCCGAGTGAATGGTTCACCTGATCGATGACCTCGAGCACCCGGATCCCCGTTTTGAAGTCGAGCGCACCCGTCGGCTCGTCGCAGAGCAGGATCTCGGGTTGTTTGGCCACTGCGCGCGCAATGGCAACGCGCTGCTGCTCACCACCAGACAGCTGAGCCGGAAAGTGGTGCAGCCGCTCGGTGAGCCCGACGAGCTCCAGGGCCTCGCTCGGGTCCAAGGCGTTCTCCGCTATCTCGGTCACGAGCGCGACGTTCTCGCGCGCGGTGAGACTCGGCACCAGGTTGTAGAACTGGAACACGAATCCGACGTGCTCGCGCCGAAACTCGGTCAGCTCGCGCTCGCCTGCGCCCGCGATGTCTTCGCCTCGATAGAGCACGCGCCCCGAGCTTGGCACGTCGAGTGCGCCGAGAATATTGAGCAAGGTCGATTTGCCGCTGCCAGACGGGCCAAGAAGGACCATCAGCTCTCCCTCGTAGAGAGGGACAGTCACGCCGCGCAGTGCATGCACGTCGACGTCACCCATCCGGTAGACCTTGCTCACATCGCGTGCGGCAAGGATGGCTGAGCGTTCGCTTTTCGGGTTGGGCTCTGGCATCGCGGCGTCCAACTAGCGTGCTCGTTCGTAGGCTGCGTGCCGATCCAGGTCAACTCCTCCTTGAACCCATGCCCACGGCGAGGTTATCACAGGGCATGCTCTTAGAATTCGAGAACGCGACGCTCGGCGAGCAAACGTGGCGGTACAACGACTCCGGCCAAGGGCGCCCGGTCGTGCTCATGCACGGGTTTCCCGACACCCCGCACTCGTACGCCGGGATTGCGCACTCGCTGAACCAAGCCGGTTACCGGACCATTGTGCCATACCTGCGCGGCTACCATCCCGACACCCTCGTCCGAGGTCGGCCGTATGACGCGCTGAGCACTGCCCAAGACGCCATCGGACTCCTCGACGCATTGGGATTGGAGTCGGCCGTGCTGCTCGGGCATGACTGGGGCGCAACCCTCGTGTACGGCGCGGCCGCGTTCGCGCCTGATCGAGTTCAAGCCATCGTTCCCATCGGGATTCCGCACCCACGAACCTTGAAGCCCAAGAACGCCCTTCAGGCGCTCGGGATGCTGGTCATGGCGAGGCACTTCCTCTACTTCCGTTTGCCCTGGGCCGAAGCTGGCACACGCCGCAACGATTTCGGATACATCGACACTCTTTATCGGCGCTGGGCACCCGACTGGCAGGGACCCGAGCGCGACGCGGCGGTGGCCGGTGCAAAGGAAGCATTCTCGACACCCGAGGCGCTGACCGCAGCCATCGACTACTACCGAGCCATGGGGTCCAAGATCGATCGGCGCTTGACCCGGCCGATCAAATGCCGCGGCTTGATGGTGGCGGGCGGGAAGGACTTCGGCGGCCATCTCGGACCGTACAAGAAGTCCCAGGGTCTGTTCCAAGGTGGCGCCGAGCTCCTCGTCATGCCGGAGGCCGGCCATTGGCCGCATCGCGAGGAGGAGTCCCAGTTTACGGATGCGCTCCTTCGATTCCTGGAGGAGCTCCCGTAGAAAATACCGCAGAGGTCTTGACAATATTGGTTGACAGCCTCAACTATTTAGTTGCATCATTCAACTATTGGAGGCTCTGATGGAAAAGGAACGAGTACATGACGTAGTGAAGTCGGGATACGCGGAGGTGGCACGCCAAAAAGGCGGCTGTTGCGGAAGCCCGCGTGCAAACGCCCATGCGGAGACCGCAGCCCTCATTGGCTATTCCGAGGAAGAAATCACGGGCGAGGCGGCCGATGCGAACCTCGGGCTTGGCTGTGGCAACCCGACCGCACTCGCCAGCCTGCAGGCAGGCGAGACCGTCGTCGATCTCGGCTCCGGCGCCGGGTTCGACGCACTGCTCTCGGCCAAAAAACTGGGGCCCGAAGGCCGCTTCATCGGTGTAGACATGACCCCTGAGATGCTCGAGCGCGCCCGCACCAACGCGGTGAACGCGGGTCACGCGCGCACGGTCGAGTTTCGCGAAGGGCTGATCGAAAACCTCCCCATCGCGTCGCAGACCGCGGACGTCGTGATCTCCAACTGCGTCATCAACCTCAGCCCGGACAAAGCGCAAGCGTTCCGCGAGGCGTATCGGGTGCTCAAACCCGGTGGGCGTGTCGCGGTAAGCGACATCGTGCTGAGCGAGCCCCTGCCCCCGGAAGTCGCGAAGCTCGCGGCGAGCTGGATCGCCTGCGTGGGCGGTGCGTCGACCGAGGAGGAGTATCTCGGCTATATGCGAGCCGCTGGGTTCGAGAACATCGAGTACACCCGCAAGCCAGCCGGACCAATGCTGACGCCGAGCCTCCAGGACCCGATGTGGAAGGCTGCGGTTGAGCTGTTCGGTGAGGAGCGAATCGAGAGGCTTTCGAGCACCGTGTTCAGCTACTCCATCACCGCCGAGAGGCGATGAGCTCAGTCGTCGCAGACGTCATCGCGTTCTGCCGCATGTTCTCCTCGTTCGAGCGCGAAGAGATCTGCTGCGGGACGGTGAGCCCTGCGCAGTGTGTGCTCTTGCAAACGCTGAGGGAGGGCGAGTGGGATGTGAGCAGCCTTGCCGCCCAGTCGAGGGTCACCAAGGGTGCGATGACGCGGCTGGTCGATGGGCTCGAAAAGCG
>CAXMRM010000083.1:0-5101 GCA_964196015.1 uncultured Myxococcota bacterium | reverse complement strand
ATCGGCCTCCTCGGGATCCCCCAGATCTCGACCGGTGACATGATGCGCGCCGAGCGGAAGTCGGGGTCGGATCTGGGCAAGCAGTTCGACGAGTACATGTCCGCTGGAAAGTTGGTGCCTGACAGTCTTGTCCTGGACTTGATGCTGAAGCGCCTTACGCAGGATGACGCTAAAAGCGGGGCGATCTTCGATGGTTACCCGAGGACTGTGGCGCAGGCGGCGTCACTCGACGCCTTGCTCGAGAAGCTGGGCCGACGCATCGATCGGGTGGTTTCTATCGAGGTTCCGCTCGAAAATATCGTCGAGCGGGTTATCGGCCGAAGGGTCTGTTTGGACTGTGGACAGACCTACCATGTCCGCTATAGTTCGCCGCCCCAAAACGGAGTGTGTGTCTCTTGTGGCGGAAGCAAGATTGTACAGCGTTCGGACGACACCGAAGAGGTCGTTCGGCAGCGGTATCAAGAATACAAAGCTAAGACCGAGCCAGTGCTCGCCCACTACGAAGCGAAGGGCGTCGTGAAGAGCGTGGAAGGTGTCGGATCACTGGAAGAAATCACTGAACGTATCAAGGAAGCGATTGGGGTTGACTAACGAGCGGAATGACTGAAACCAACACGGCCCGAGGCACCATCGAAGCGGTGCTACCGAGGGCGCTTTACCGAGTGAAGCTTGACGATGGCGAAGAGATCACCGCGTCGGTTTCTGCAAAGGCCAGACAGGTCACGGTGAAGCTCTTACCCGGCGACGGTGTGATGGTTCAGATATCCCCTTACGACCCGACGAGAGGACGAATCGAGGAGAGACTGACATGAAGGTTCGACCCAGCGTCAGAAAAATTTGTGAGAAGTGCAAGATCGTGCGCCGCAAGGGCGTCGTGCGTGTCTTGTGTGACAACCCCCGTCACAAGCAACGGCAAGGATAAAAGAGCGAATGACACGTATCGCAGGCGTCGACCTACCAGGTCGGAAACATACGGTGATTGCGCTGCAATACATCTACGGGATCGGTCCGCATCACGCGAAGCACATTTGCGAGGTTGCGCGTATCCCGGACGGCAAGCGAGCTGACGATCTCAACGAGACTGACGTCAAGAGGATCCGCGAATGCATCGACCAGAACTTCAAGGTCGAAGGTGACCTTCGTCGTGAGGTCAACATGCACATCAAGCGGCTCATGGACCTCGGTTGCTACCGAGGCCTTCGTCATCGGCGCGGGCTGCCTTGTCGCGGTCAGCGGACTCACACCAATGCGCGCACCCGTAAGGGACCCAAGCGCGGCCCAATGAGCAGGAAGCGCTAAGATCATGGCGAACGCGAAAGCAAAGCCCACCAAGGGCAAGAAGCGCAAGACCAAGAAGGTCGTGACGAGCGGCATCGCTCACATCCAGTCCACCTTCAACAACACGATTGTCACCATCACCGATTTGACGGGAGACGTGGTGTCCTGGTCGACCGCAGGCTCGCGGGGCTTCAAGGGCTCGCGTAAGAGCACGCCGTTCGCGGCGCAGTTGGCAGCAGAAGACGCCGCCCGCAAGGCGCAGGACGCAGGCATGAAGACCATCGCGATTTTCGTGAAGGGTCCCGGTGCTGGCCGTGAGTCAGCACTACGAGCATTTCAGAACGTCGGGATGCGGGTTACCCTGCTTCGCGATGTGACCCCGATTCCCCATAATGGTTGTCGACCGCCCAAGCGGCGGCGCGTTTAAAGGCTGCGGAGGAAATTGATGACGAGTCCGACTCTAGTCGCGCGCAACTGGCGAGAACTCATTCGCCCGAAGACGGTTCCAGTTGATCAAGATTCGCTGACCGACAACTACGGCAAATTCGTCGTGGAGCCGCTCGAGCGTGGTTTTGGCATCACCCTCGGCAACGCGCTGCGCCGCGTGTTGCTGTCCTCGCTTCAGGGGGGCGCAATCACTGCCGTCAAGATCGACGGCGCGATGCACGAGTTCACCTCGGTGCCGGACGTTGTCGAAGACGTTACCGAGATGGTTCTCAACTTCAAGGAAGTCGTCGTCCGCTCCCATACGGCGCGTACGCAGACGGTCCGCATCGAGAAGGAAAGCCCCGGCGTGGTGACGGCGGGCGACATCCAGGTTAGCGATCAGATCGAGATCCTGAACCCGGATCACAAGATTTGTACCCTGGCCAAGGGCGGCCGGTTCGCCGCGGACCTCACGATCAACGTGGGCCATGGCTACGTCCCTGCCGACCGCAACAAGACGGCGGGGATCCCGATCGGCACGATCGCCATCGACTCTCTTTTCTCGCCGATTCGCAAAGTGAACTACGCGGTGACCAACGCTCGTGTCGGGCAGATCACCGACTACGACAAGCTCACCCTCGAGGTCTGGACCAATGGCGCCGTGACGCCGGCCGACGCGGTCGCCTACGCCGCCAAGATCCTCAAGGACCAACTCACGATCTTCATCAACTTCGAAGAGCACGACGAGCCGGCCGAGGAATTGAGCTCAGAAGAGCCACTCAACGAGAACCTGTTCCGCTCGGTCGACGAGCTCGAGCTCTCTGTGCGCTCCGCCAACTGCCTTCAGAACGCCAACATCAAGTTGATTGGCGAGCTGGTGCAGAAGAGTGAGGGCGAGATGCTCAAGACAAAGAACTTTGGGCGTAAGTCGCTCAAGGAAATCAAGGAAATCCTGGCTGACATGGGTCTTTCCCTCGGAATGCAGATCGACCACTGGTCGCAGATGCTCGAGCGCTGGAAGACACAGCAGGCCACTCAGTAGCGTATTTGGACTTGGTCGCGGATAGGTCGTCATGAGGCATCAAAAGGCAGGCAGAAAGTTCGGTCGCAACACCAGCCATCGCCGAGCCATGTTCAGGAACATGGCGGGCAATCTGGTTTTGAACGGGCAAATCAAGACGACGGACGCCAAGGCGAAGGAGCTTCGGCGCATAGCCGAGCGCCTGCTGACCAAGGCGATTCGCCTCGGCGACGAGCTCACGGTAGACGTTGCCAAGCTGAAAGACGAAACAGAGCGCGATCGCATCCTCGCTCGCCGCCTTCACGCCCGCCGTCAGGTGGCCCGCTTCCTCCCGAAGCAGCTCGCCAAGACCAACCCGGACGGCACCGTCGAAGAGGTGGACCTCATCCACAAGCTCTTCACCGACCTCGCCCCGCGGTACATCGCGCGCGCCAAAGAGAACAAGGGCGGCGGCTACACGCGGATCATCAAGGTGAACCGTCGGCGTGGTGACAACGCCCCAATGTCCTTAATCGAATTCCTCGACTAGCGATTAGGGGACACGCTCCTGCCCCGCAAACCTCGTGATTACGGTCGCTTACGAGGGACACCGCGAAAATCCACCATCGCGTTCTCAAAGCCTTATCGCTGTGCCCGAGTTTTCGCGGTGTGCCGGATAACTTATTGAGATAAAAGGATTTTTCGATGGCTTGCGTGTCCCCGTCAGGCCGTTAGGCGGCCGCGACGGGGAGGTGCTGTCTTACCGGTTCTTGCGGGTAGAACTGCTTGCAGTAGCGGCGATACTCCGCGATTGGGCCGTCGCCTTCCGCGAGGATCGGCTTGTCGAGGTAGCGCTTTGCTTCCCAGATCGGGGCGTCCTGGCCAACCTCCTTATTGAGGCCCATCGAGGCGAGCTCCCGGACGAGGTACGTGGCCGGGAGCGGTCCCCACCGCTTCATCGAGACAGAGGTGCGAAGGACGATGTTCTCTTCGTCCACAGGGCTCGACAGCACCAGGGCGTGGACGCTGGCGTTGAAGCGCGGCAACTGGACGCGTACGAGCGAATACCCGAGGCCGTGGACCTCGACCTTGAACTTCATGACGAGGCGGAGCTTTCCGGCGATGGGGTAGTCGATTCCGTAAGCGCCCTTCAGCAGGTGGCCTTCGACCTCGAGGTCTCCCTCGGTCCAGGCGCCGCCAAAGCCATGGACCTCGACGAAGTGCCCGATGTCGACGCTGTTCTCACTCGTCTCTTGCGGGTGGCTCTTGACCCTTATCGTGCGGGTGCGGAAGCTCGTCCAGCCCTCGGCTTGTGCCGGCAACACCGGAACCTCCCAGTCGGGCTGCTTTCGTTCCGGGTGGTACCAGGCGAAGATGTAGCCGTTGTGTTCGCGAATCGGCCAGGTGCCGAGGATAGCCTTGCGCGGGACAGCCTTGCCGTACGCTGTGCGCACGCAGCGGCCGTCCCCGCCGAATTCAAAGCCGTGGAAGGCGCAGCGGAGGTTCTCCCCCTCGACCTTTCCAGCGCCGAGGTGCGCTCCCATATGCGGGCAATAGGCGTCCGTCAGCCGAGCCTCACCTGATTCGGTTCGGTAGAGGATCAGCTCCTCCGCGAAATACTTCACCGGCAGGACCTGACCCGCACGAAGCTCTTCAGAGGTGGCCACCGTGTACCAGCCGACAGGGATTCCCGGAAAACGAAATGTCTCGACCAACGTTGCTCTCCAATTAAAGGGGGCTACAGCCGCTCCCTTCTTGCGGGCGAATGTAGGATCATCAGCGCTGCGGGGCCGCAAAACCTGCTGAACGGTACTCCCCGTAGGGTGAACGGTACTCCCCGCGGGTTGAACGGTTTTGGTGACAGGTCATTCCCCGAAAGAGCCTGGTTTTCCGCGGATATCCGAATCTCCTCATGCTCCGTCGATCTCTTTACAAGGCGGATGAAGGCGATATTAACACCTCCGTGATCGCACACTTGTTAGGTCTGCCGGACACCCCTGGCATCATGTTTCTCGTCTTCGCTGGGGGCGGGATGCTGTACTTCTTCCTGCTCGCATCCGTCTCGTACTACATCTACTTCAAGAAGTTCCGAGCACACTTCCACCCGAACTACGAGTTGGAGCGGAAGGAGATGAAGTCGGCGATCAAGTGGGTGATCATCGGGATCGTCGGGAACGGCGCCCTCATGCTGCCGATCCACATGCTGATCGCGAACGACTACTCGAAGATGTACTACGACGTGAGCGAGCACGGCTGGCCTTGGATGTTCGGGCAGGTTGTCCTGCTGCTGGTCTTCACCGAGACGCTCATCTACTGGACCCACTACGCCTTTCACCGAGTGCCTTGGCTGTGGAAGTACGTCCACGAACGTCATCACAAGTATGTGGTGCCCACGCC
>CAXMRM010000082.1:0-5681 GCA_964196015.1 uncultured Myxococcota bacterium | reverse complement strand
TCACGAACATGAATAAAAGTCACTCTTCCTGAGCTGCTGTTCAGCGGAGACGAGGGGCGGTTTCTGTATACTCGCCTTCCCCCATTTGTCCTACTTGGCCCCCCCCGTTAGCCACGCTATGACTTCCAACAATACCGCCATTGGCTCCATCGCGATCATCGGTCTGGGTTGCAGGTACCCGGACGCGAGAAACCCGAGAGAGCTCTGGGAGAACGTGCTTACCCAACGCCAGAGCTTTCGGCGAATGCCAGACGAGCGCCTCCCGCTCTCGGAGTACGGGGACTCCGACAAGAACGCACCCGACAAGACATACCTGGAGCGCGCTGCGGTCATCGACGGCTTCGAATTCGACTGGGCGCGCCGCCGAATTCCAAAACAGGTCTACGAACAAACGGACATCGCTCATTGGCTTGCGCTTGATGTAGCGCTGCAAGCGCTGAACGACGCAGGGTACGAGGCGAAGGAGCTTCCGCGCGATCGAACCGGCGTCGTCATAGGGAACACGCTGACCGGCGAGCAACAGCGCGCACACCTCCTTCGCGGACGTTGGCCCTTCGTTCAGAAGACCATCCGCGCAGCGGGTATCAAGAAGGGGCTCGACGGCGCCACCCTCGAAGAGCTCGTCGCTGAAACCGAGAAGATCTTCAAATCGTATTTCCCTGCCCCGAACGAAGACACGCTCGCAGGCGCCCTCTCCAACACGATCGCGGGACGCATCTGTAACTACATGGATCTCCGCGGCGGAGGCTACACGGTCGACGGTGCTTGCGCCTCGTCACTCCTGTCGGTGGCAACGGCGGCAAACGCTTTGTGCGCGGGCGACATCGACGTCGCGCTCGCCGGAGGCGTCGACGTGAGCCTGGACGCGTTCGAGATCGTTGGGTTTGCGAAGGTGGGCGCGCTTACCGATTCAGACATGAAAGTCTACGACCGCGCGGGCAACGGATTCCTGCCCGGTGAGGGCTGCGGCTTCATCGTGATGAAACGATTGGATGATGCGAAGCGTGACGGGGACTACGTCTACGCGGCGCTCAACGGATGGGGTGTCTCGTCGGACGGAAAAGGCGGCATCACCGCACCAACGGTCGACGGTCAAGGCCTCGCCTTGCGACGCGCGTACGACCGTGCGGGCTACTCCGCCCACAAACTCGACTTCGTCGAGGGGCACGGGACGGGGACCTCGGTTGGCGACCCCGTCGAGCTCTCTGCGATCTCCAGCACGATCGATTCGTTCGGCGAGACGGAGCCGCATCAATGCGGCGTCACTTCTTTCAAGTCGCTGGTCGGGCATACCAAGGCTGCGGCCGGTATTGGCGGCCTGCTCAAAGCCGTCGCAGGCGTGAATCGGCGCGTGGTTCCCCCGACCGCGGGCTGCGACGAGCCTCACGAAGTCTTCAACGGTAAGGCCCAAAACCTCTACCCGATTCGAACCGGCAGCGTACGCGCCCCGACGGACACGCTCACGGCCGGCGTCTCCGCAATGGGGTTTGGTGGGATCAACAGCCACGTGACCCTCAGCTCCGGTCACGGTCCTTCACGAGATCTCAGGCCCGCTCTCGATGAGCGTGCAATGCTGGCTTCGAAGCAAGCCACCGAGCTATTCGCCCTTCGGGAAGAAAGCCTCGAGGTGCTCAAACGGCGTGCGCAGGAGCTCTCGGAGGTCGTCGCCGGCATGAGCATCGGCGAGATGCCGGACCTGGCGGCGGAGCTTGCGAGCAAGCTTGGCGGCACAGGAACCGCTCGTGCCGCGATCGTGGCCAACAGCCCGAAAGATCTCGAGGAGCGCTTGGCAACGCTAATCAGTGCGATTCAGAAATCGGACGGAAGCGATCGCGCTTCCTTTGTCGTGCCAGATCGACGCGTAGCGCTGTCTACGGGAGCGAAGCAGCCCAAAGTCGGTTTCCTTTTCCCCGGGCAGGGCTCGCAGCGCGTGAACATGGCGCGCACGCTCGTCGAGCGCTTCGATTGGGCGCGAGACCTGGTTGCAAAGGCAGACGGCTGGCTTGAGGAAGTCGGCGTCGGTCCGGTGAGTGGCCTGATCTATCACGACACCGACCAAGATCTGGGCGGCGAGCAACAGAAGCGTTGGATGCGAGCCCTCACGCAGACCGAGGTCGCGCAGCCCGCAATCTGCTTGGCGAGCTTGCTCTGGCTCGAGTTCACGCACCGGCTGGGGTTGAGTCCCTCAGCGGTCGGAGGTCATAGCCTCGGTGAGCTGACCGCTTTCCATGCAGCGGGAGCCCTCGACCAGAAGTCCGTGCTTCAACTCGCGGCCTTGCGCGGAAAGCTGATGGGCGAAGTCTCCGTTGAAGGGTCGATGGCGAGCTTGTCGTGTCCGCCGAGTGAGGCGCGACAGCTCATCGACTGGGTCGACGGCTACGTTGTGATCGCCAATGTCAACAGCCCGACGCAGACGGTCGTCTCTGGCGACGTCGAAGCCGTCACGGCGGCGATCGCGCTCGCCAAGGAGCGCGGAATACGCGCGCGCGAGCTCCCGGTTTCCGCCGCGTTCCACTCTGCTCATTTCAGCGAAACCGTCACGCAGCTACGCGACCTCCCACAAGTCCAAGGTGCGGCCACGCCAAGCAAGGCGAGGCTGTACAGCACGATGACCGGCGGTTCCTTGGAGGGGCCGATCAACCTGAGCGAGCATTTCAGCGAGCAAGTCGTTCAGCCGGTGAATTTCCGCTCGGTGGCAGCGCTGGCGAGCGCCGATTGCGACGTGCTGCTCGAAGTCGGCCCGGGCGCCGTTCTGTCGGGATTGACCAACGAGACCACAGGGGTCGGGGGGACGCTCTGCTTGCCGCTCGAAGGGAAGGCCCGCCGCGATCAGGACCTCAACATCGCTCTTGGCTACCTCCACATCCTGGGGGCCGAGATCGACCTCGCCAAGCTCTCGGACCAGCGACTCATTCGTCGATTCAAGTCCGCGGCGGAGCTCTCGTTCTTTGTGAACCCCTGCGAGAAGCCCGTGCTCGACGCCGACGTCATGACGTCTGTCGACACCCAGGAGCTACATCAAGCTCAGGCGGAACGCTCGCGCGATCCGGTGAGCCACATTCGCGCGCTCTCCCCCGACTCGGCACGGGGATTACAAGACAACGGCCGAGCGGGCGCGGCGGGTGTTTCCCCGCAGGCCAACGCGAAGGCGGTGGTTCTGGACGTGCTCCACAAACAGACCGGATTCCCGGTCGAGACTCTCACGGACGAACTTCAACTGGTGGACGACCTGCATCTCGACTCGATCAAGACGGTCGACCTGGTATCAGACGCTGCGGACCGGCTCGGGATTTCCGAGGCGTTTGATGCCGCTCAGTTTGCCGATATGACGCTCGGGCAGCTGATCGAGCGCTTGGAGCTGCTCGAGGCAAACGCGGCACGGGGAGACGGCGAGTCGACCGGCGGGGCTGCAAGCGCGGAACGGCTCGACGAGGCCGACAATCCCTGGGTGGCGAGCTTTGCACTCAATTGGGACGAGGAGCTCCTGCCTCGGAACTCGGATGTCGATATCCTCACGGAAGGTCGCACCTTGGTATTGGCCCCGGATGCGAACGATGCGTTTGTCGTGGACCTGGTGCAGGAGCTCAGGGACAAGGGCGTCAATGTTCACGCTCGCGAGACGGCGAACGGCTCGGACGCGGCGACGCCATGCGACCATCTTTTGGTCGTATACCCCGACACGAGCGCGTCGAGCGCCGTCGAGGAGTTGAGTCAGGTGGTCGAGTTGCTCACCCTCGCCGCCCGCGAGTTGCCTTCGACCGGCGCCAAGAGCGGTCGTCCGTCGTGCGTCGCCTGGATTCGGGCCCGCGCTGGCAAGGCCGAACGAAACGCCCACTACGACTGGTCCGCCGATGCGTTTGCAGCCACGGTCCATCTCGAGCGCCGTAAGCTTCGGGTGCGATCGCTCGAGTTCGCCTGCGCCGACGGGCAAGGTGCACGCATCGCCGACGCGCTCCTTCAAGAACTCACCGACGAGCAGCCTTTCGTGTCAGCGCGGTACGACTCCGATGGGCGACGCTTCGTAGGTACCCCGCGACTTCAACACCGAGCGTCCTATGCGCCTCGCGCGACTTCGATTGGACCTGATGACATCGTGCTGGTCACCGGTGGAGCAAAAGGAATCACCGCCCAGTGCGCCCTGGCGTTGGCGCGAGAGACTCGGGCGACGATGGTCTTGGTGGGAAGCTCCCGAGCGCCCGACGCGGAGGCCCACGGACCTGGGGCAGACGAGATCCGCGAGACGCTTTCGAAGTTCGAAGCCGAGGGTCTTCGCAGCGATTACAGGCAATGCAATTTGGCTGCGCGGGAGGACGTGGAACGCCTTGTCGCGGCCGTACGCAACGACTTCGGCTCGGTCGATGTCGTCGTTCACGGAGCGGGCCTCAACCACCCACGACGCGTCGAAGAACCGGACGTCTCCGAGGTCATCGATGAGATCGCCCCTAAGCTGTCGGGCGCGCTGCACCTCTTCGACGCCCTCGATGATGTGCCGCCCAAGCTGTTCGTCGCGCTGACCTCGGTCATCGGCGTCGTCGGGATGCCGCACAACGCCTGGTACGCTTTCGCCAATCAGAGTCTCGACCGGAGCCTCGGCCGGTTCGCCGCTCGGCATCCGTCGGTCGAGGCGGTCTCGCTCGCCTACAGCATTTGGGATGAGGTGGGCATGGGTGCCAAGCTCGGCAGCATCGAGCGCCTCGGCAAGCTCGGCATCGACGCCATCCCCGTGGAGGAAGGCGTCGCGCATTTCGTCGAGCTGGTCACCCACGACCCGGGAGCGCGGGAAGTCATCGTGACGGGGAGCCTGGGTAGCGTGGATACGTGGCGGCCCATGATGCCCGACCTGCCGCGCGCACACCGCTTCGTCGATCAGATCCTGACCCTCGAACCAGGTCACGAGCTGGTTTGCCGGACCACGCTCGATCTCGAGCGAGACCCATACGTTCGCGATCACGTTTATGAGGGCTCCCACCTCTTGCCGGCCGTCTTCGGCCTCGAAGCGATGGCGGAAGCGGTCGCATATGTCACGGGTCGAGCGGAGCTCCCGTTCCCTCTCACGGTCGAGGACGTGGAGCTCAACCGGCCGCTGATCGTGCACCCGGACCGCGGCTTGCTGATCGAGATCCAAGCCCGCGTCGAAGAAACGGAACCCGGGAGCGGAGTCGCGCAACGTGTGCACGCGGAGATTCGCTCCAAACAGACCGGCTTCGAGCAAGCCCATTTTTCGGCTCGCTTCGAGCTTGGTGCTGCAACGATGCCGCGTGAACGAACCGGCGAAATCCCAACTAGTGCGCTACCCATCCAACCGAAGGAACATCTTTACGGGTCGGTCCTCTTTCAGGGGCCTCGTTTTCAGCGCATCGACGAGGTCTACGCGCTCGACGCCAAGTGCTGTCGCTTTTCCGCAACTCAAGGCTTCACGGGCGAGCAGGAGAGTTGGCTCTTGGGTGACCCGTACTTCCGGGACGCGCTCCTGCAAAGCCTGCAGCTTTGCGTCGTTCCCGACCAGTGCCTTCCGGTGCGCATCGATCGCTGGGAGATCACCGAGCCTGTTGCGGCGCGACCTTCGAACCGGCTCTGCAAAGCGGTCATCGAAGGAAAAGAGGGCGATACGTACATTGGCACCATTTCGTCGGTGAACGCCGAAGGCTTGCCGATTGAGACCCTCGGCGGATATCGCGCTC
>CAXMRM010000081.1:0-6049 GCA_964196015.1 uncultured Myxococcota bacterium | reverse complement strand
GCCCGGGCGATCCGAACGCCTCTTACCATCGTTTCCATATCTTCTGGATCCGAGTAATAAGCCGGGTCGATCAGAGCTTGGCGGGTCACGTTGGTCGACTGCAAACGAAGAGTGCCGCGGCTCTTTGGCTTTCCGAGGATCAAGATGATGCCGAACATGTGGTCGGTGAATCGCTGCAACGCGCCGACCTTGAAGGCTGCGCCTACCATGCTGCGCACCATCTGCCGCGATCGCGGGCCATACACCGCGTGCGGGACGACCATGGGCGGGAGCATGCGCTGCACCATCTGCCGCATCGCCGACGGGGCGGGCCAGTACACGTAGCAAGTGTCGCTCTGCGAGGCCGGAAGGTCGCTGCCCTCGTTCGTTCGGAAGAAGCTGTAGAGCTGCGGGTAGAAGCAGTCGATGTCCTTTTTGGCTTTGAAAAACACCGGCACGTTCGGGTGATCGTGAAGCCCGTTCCCGATGGCGGGCCGGTCGGCGACAACGGGGATGTCGAACGCTCGAAGGTGCTCACCCGGGCCTACACCCGAAAGCATCAGAAGCTTGGGGGTTTCGAGCGCGCCGGCGCACAGGATGATCTCTCGGGCGGCCGCGGCTCGTTTGAGCGCGCCGTCATGCTCGAACTCGACGGCTCTCGCGCGCTTTTCGGTGGTAAACACGACACGGTGAGCGCGCGCGCCGGTGAGCACCTTGAGGTTCGCGCGCCCGCCCGCGTCTTTGATGAACGCCACGTACGAGCTTCGCCGGTCCTCGCCTTCGTACGACATCCACTCGTAGCCGATGACGTTGCTCATGTTGCCGTCGTTCAGGTCTTCTTTTCGGGAGAAGCCGTGCTCCCGTGCGGAGGCAATGCACGCCTCGGTCCACTCTGTCGGTGGGCGTCGGTGGGGCCGCAACGCCTTCTCGATCGCTTTGAAGTCGTCTTGGACCTCGTCCCAATGCCACCCCTGCGGCCACTCCGCATAGTCCTCCCGCGAACCCCGCGTGTAGACCATGCCGTTCACCGAACCGCTGCCTCCCATCACGGTCCCCGTGCCCGCGAAGATACGGTGCTTGGCGGAATGCACTTGCGGTACGGAGAAGCGTTCCCCCATCACGGCGTCGTTGATGAATGCCTCTTTGTAGCCCTTGGCGACCAAGGTCTCTGGATGCTCTTCCGCAGCTGGCCCGCTCTCGAGCAGGAGCACGCGGTTGTTCGGATCGTTCGCCAGCTCCGCGGCTACGATGCATCCAGCCGAGCCCCCGCCGACCACGATATAATCGTATTCGTCCATCACTGTTTTCGGGTGAACAGTTTCAAGAAGCCGCGCCATCGTTGCGCGAGGCCCCTCCCGTAGATGAGCTCGATCACGCCGCTGAAGACGCCATAGTCTTTCTCGGCCACTGGGAAGACGCGGCTGGGCTGGTGGATTGGCAAGCGGTCGTCAACCACGGCTTTGATGTTGCACATCGAGCGCAGGCCCTCGCGTCCATTCATGCGCCCGTAGCCCGATGCCTTGACGCCGCCGAAGGTCAAGTCTTGCGCCATGTACGTGACGCCGCCGAACTCGTTGATGGAGCTCATGCCGGCTTCGAGCTCCGTGGCGATCTTCCGGGCGCGTGCGTGGCTCTTGGAGAAGACCGACGACGACAGACCGTAGGACACACCATTCGCGATCTCGACTGCGTTCGCGTCGTCACGCACTCGCATGAGAAGCATCACCGGCCCGAAGACCTCTTCCTGTGCGATGTCCATATCGGGTGTGACATCGGCCAAGATGGTGGGCTCGAAGTAGTCGCCTTTGTCGCTAAGCGTTCGCTTGCCGCCGGTGACGACTCGAGCGCCTTGCGCCACCGCGCCGTTGACTGCCTTCGCGATGATGTCGAGTTGGAGCGGGGTGACGATCGCGCCGACATCGACGACTCCCTCGCGGCTGCTGCCCTGACGAAACTCGCGAACCAGCTCTGCGGCGCGCTTCTCGAAGGCGTCGTAGATGGCGTCGTAGACGAGGATTCGCTCCGAAGCGACGCAGTTTTGCCCGCAATTGATGTAGCAACCGGCGAGCGAGGAGTGAACCGCCTGTTCCAAGTCTGCGTCGTCACAAACGATGAACGCGTCCTTGCCGCCAAGCTCCATGACCACTGGGATGACTCGCTCGGCACTGGCTTCGATGACGCGCCGCCCGTTGTTGACCGAGCCGATGAAAAGAATTGTATCGACCGCCGAGCGCGCGAGCGCGGCGCCGGTCGGGCCATATCCCTGCACAGCTTGGACGAGGTTAGGATCGTGTCCGGCTTGTTCGATGACCTTACGGAGCGCGTCGATGAACTTCGCGCTCGACCATGCAACCCACTCGGACGGCTTGAGCACGATCGCGTTGCCGGCCATCAGCGCGGGGATCAAGGGATTGACGATGTTCTGAAACGGATAGTTCCAAGGAATGATCGCGGCAAGGACACCGAGTGGGTGATACTCGAGCCGTGCCTTCTTGTGCACCAACAAGCCGGAAGACACTCGCTCTGGGCGAAGATGCTTCTCCCCATTGTTGATCGTCCACCGAAACTTCTCGCAGGTCGGCCAGATCTCTCCCATCAGTGCGTTCTCACGCGTCTTGCCCGAGTCGCGCTGCACTGCGAGACAGATCTCATCCTTGTTCTCGACCGTGTACGCGAGCAGCTTGCGCAACACTTTGCGGCGCTCCTCGAACGAGGTCTTGCGCCACGTGTTCTGCGCGACCTTCGCACGCGCGACTACGGCATCGACATCCTCGGGAGAGTCGATGCGCACCTCACCCAACGGTTCCCGTGTTGCAGGGTCGACGCAGGGGATATGCGTGGCTTGCTCGGCAGGCTCGGATTGCTGCCCTAGCGAAATCGGAATTGACATTCTGATTTCCGCCTCTATCATTCCGACCCTAACGTGTCAACGACGGCCTCATTCGCAAAAGCCCAGCAATCTCTGCGGGGTAAGAAGCGCGAGCTCTACCGCGAGGCCATCCTCGATGCGGCGGAGCGGGTGTTCGGCGAGGAGGGCTACGAGGCGACCAAGGTGCAGCGGATCGCCGCCGAGGCAGGCGTTTCGCTGACTACGCTTTACAGCGTCCTGCAGTCCAAGTGGGAAATCTACCGTGCGGTCCACCGTCGGCGCTTGAGCGAGGTCATGAGCCTGGCCCAGGGCATCGTCCGAAAGGACATGTCGTCGCTCGATACGCTCATTGCCGGGACTCGCATGCAGCTCGCCTTCTTCATGGAGCATCGGGACTTCACCAAGATGCAGCTCAAGGAGGTTACGGCCTGGTCGACGATCGGGCTCCTGCGCAGTCCCGAGCAGGTCGAAGCGCTAGGCACCGGCTTGGACCTTTTCGCAGATCTGTTTCGACGAGGCGTCGAAGACGGATATCTCATCGATGACGATCCGGAGCTCATGTCGAGGATGGTGATCGCCGCGCAACAGGTGAGACTGGCGCTGTGGATGGATGGCGGCTGCAAAGAAGACCCGGACCGCATCGCCGACGCCGCACTCCGGCACCTGCTTCGGAGCTACTGCAAGACCGAGCATCTCGCGTTCGCGCTCGCAGCGGCTGGTTTGGAGGATACATTATGAGCGTTCAGTTTCACGAGCTCAGGGTCTCGGCAGTGATTCCCGAGACGGCGGAGTGCAGCTCGTTCGAGTTATCCATCCCGGCGGAGATCCAGGAGAAATATCAATACAAGGCAGGTCAGCATCTCACGTTCGAGCTTCCCTGGGAGGACTCCAAGATCACCCGCTGCTACTCGCTGTCGAGCTGTGCTGACTTCGGGGAACCGCTGAAAATTGGGGTGAAAAGAGTCGCAGGCGGGCGGATTTCCAACTGGTTGAACGACAACCTGAAGGTTGGTGCTTCGATCATGGCGAGTGTGCCGGAGGGCCGCTTCGTCCTCGATCCGGAGACCCGGTCGAGCGCGCCCCTGTTCCTCTTTGCGGGCGGAAGCGGGATCACGCCGATCATCGCCTTGCTGAAGAGTGCGCTCGCCACCACGAAACGATCGGTCACGGTGCTCTACGCCAACCAAGACAGGGACTCGGTGATCTATGGCGAGGAGCTCGATCGGCTTGCCACCGAGCATTTGGATCGGCTGCTCGTTCACCACCACTTCGATGCGGAGAGCGGCTACCTCAGGCCGCCCGAGGTCCGCGCCCTCCTCCGTGACACCGACATCTCCGAGTTCTACATCTGCGGCCCAGAGCCGTTCATGGAGCTCATCGAGAGCACCCTCGCCGAGGCCGGGGTGCATGAAGAGCTCATCTACATTGAGCGTTTCGTTTCTCCCGCGGATCCCGACCGCGTCGAGGCCGATGCAGTCGACGTTGAATCACTCGAAGCGCCCGACACCTTCAGCCTCTGGCTCGGCGGCCGTTCCCGCACGGTTCCGTACCTGACGGGCAAGACCCTACTGCAGTGCGCGCAGGTCGCAGGCTTGCAGCCAGCACACTCGTGCGAGTCAGGTTACTGCGGCTCGTGCATGGCCCACGTGAAGACCGGCAGGGTGCACATGCGGACGCACGAAGCGCTCTCCGAGCGGGACATCGTGCGCGGCGTGGCGCTCCTTTGCCAAAGCGTTCCCGCCAGCAGCGAGCCGCTCGAGCTCGACAGCGACTCGACCTCCTTTCGCACGGCGTCCGCCGTGAAGTCCTCGTACAGCAAGCGCGTATCCCAGCTGGCGGCCGTCGCCGCGTTCGCATTCATGGTCGCAGGGACGCTTGTTCTCAGATTGGTGCACTAGGTGGTAAAATGAGCTCTCAGGAATCGATATGAAGGTCTTGTTCGTCATCCTTGCAAGCTACGCGTCGGCCGGGCTAGCGCTCGGCATTCTGCTCTACGCCTATCGCTCGACGAAGGCGCAGCAGTACTTGATCAGCGACGACCCGCACCGGTCGACGAGCGACCGCGAGCTCTATTGGAGAGTCGCTTTGAACACGACGGTTTCCATCACACTCATCTTCTCCGTGATGTACGGCCTCGGCGACTACCTCTACTACGACCACGCCGCCCCGGCTTGGCGTTACCTGCTCGAGGCGGCGACGGTCATCCTGATCTACGACTTCGGCTACTACTTCATACACCGTTATCCTTTTCACGAGTGGAAGATCCTCCGCGGTGTGCACGCGGTTCACCACGCCTCCAGGAATCCGCGGGTCATCGACAGTCTCTTGCTGCATCCAGTTGAGACCATCCTCGGGCTCGGCTTGTTCTTCGGGTCAGCGGCGCTCGTCGGTGGCGTGCACATCTACACCCTGGGCGTGCTCTTCGCGACCTACACCGCGTTCAACATCCTCAATCATGCCGGCATCGATGTGCCGCACTTCCCCTTCAAGACTTTGGGCGTGCTTGCGGCGAAGCACGACCGGCATCATCACAGCATGCTTTCCGGCAACTATGCGTCCATCACGCCGTTGCCGGACATCATTTTTGGCACAGTGGAGTAATTCATGACGGTCAGTTTAGTCACAGGGGGCTGCGGCTTCGTTGGCGCAGCGATAGCACGCGCGCTCAAGGCCCGTGGCGACGAGGTCATCGTTCTCGATGTGGCGCCCGACTGTCCCGTCGAAAGCGTCGACTATCGGCGCATCGACATCACCGACAAAGCAGAGGTCACCGAAGCTTGCCGCGGCGTCGACACGATCATTCACAACGCTTCGATCGTTCACACCAAGCAGAACAAGCAGGATGTGGTTTGGGCGGTCAATCTAGGCGGGACCGAGAACATGCTCGAGGCCGCGCGGCGGCAGGGAGTCCAGCGTTTCGTCTACATCAGCTCAGGCAGCGTCGTCTACGAGGGCAAGGATATCGAGAACGGCGACGAGAGCCTGCCGTATTCATCGGTCTCCCAAGCGCCGTATGCGGACAGTAAGATCGCAGCGGAGAAGCTCGTCCTCGCGGAGAACGGGAAGGGCGGCGTCGCGACCTGTGCGCTCCGGCCTCATGTGATCTTCGGTCCGGGTGACAATCGATTCATGCCCGCGCTCTTGGACAAGGGTCGCAACGGGCAGTTGCGGTTTCAAGTTGGTCGAGGCGTTTGGCTCTCT
>CAXMRM010000080.1:0-7098 GCA_964196015.1 uncultured Myxococcota bacterium | reverse complement strand
TCCGTGGCTGCCCCATGCTGCACGTAGTGGACGTGAATCCGCCCCTCGCCTTCAAGCGCCACGTCGAGCTGACGGATCATTTCGAGGATGCGCATGTAGGAGCGCTCCGTTGCGATGATGATCAACGAGTTCGTACGCTCGTCCGCAATGATGTTCCGTATGGTCGGCTCCGCCGCTACGGCACCCACCAACGCCGGTGCGGCCTTGGCGGTCCTTGGCGCCTTCGGCCTAACGGCTGCGCTAGGTGAGCCGTGTGCAACGCTGACCGCAAAAATCTCCAACAACCTCGCGCCGAGCTCTGACGCATTTGCATGGTGAATGGGCTCAATCCACGTTTGCGTGCCGCTGCGCGGAAGGTCGATCGCCGCGATCAGACGGAGCATGCGTCGGATCTGCGTGCCGGTGTCCGTGATGATCAACATGTTCGTCGGGGCGTACGAGGTGATGTTTCCCGTCCTGGACAGGAAGCGCACGAGCAAGTTAGTGACGTCTTCGGCGGACGTGTGGCCCAAATGGTGGAGGCGCGTGACGAAACGGTCCGAGGCCGGAACGTTGCTTCCATCCTCGTACAAGGGAAGCGTCTGGCGCTCGACTTGGTTTGTTTCAACGATCTTAAGGTATCGACCCGCCGGCACGACCGTGAATCCGTTGACCTCCAAGACGGACAGGAACGCCTGGTATGCCTCCGCGACCGTCACCTTGGTCGGGGCGAACACCGTAGCTTTGATCGCGCGAAGCTTCGTCGGCAGGATGAAGCGGCGTCCGGTCATGTTGGAGATCAGCCGAACCAAGTCGGGGAGCTCCGCTTCCTCGAGATTGAACGTCACCCGCGTCCGCGGCGACATCGGCTTGAACTCGACCCCGGTCTCGAATTGTGGCAGCTCGTTTTCGAGCTCCTCGGGTTCTTCTGCGCTGGCCTCGCCCTCCGGGGCTGCTTTCGGCGCGGACCGCAGGGGCACCGGTGCGCTGGGAAGCCGCGTGGGTGGTGTTTCCGGTTTGGCTTCGCCTTGTTGCGCTATCGCGTCGTGTCCCGTGCTCAGCAGTAGCGAGCCAACCACCAAGCAAATGAGTTGTTTTCTAGAAGTCACGATTCATCCCCGCCTGCATTCCCTAGGTGGCGCCTCATTCAACGTTGTACTCGATGGTTAGTTCTTTATTCTGCCGCTTGACCGCGAGTGTGAGCTTGTCTGCGCTTCGCAGACGCGAATATGCTTCGAGCGCGGTGTCGGGGCTCGTCATGTCGAACCCGTTGATCGTACGGAGCATGTCGCCGTTTCGAACCCCGAGGCGGCCGAGCAAGCTAGTGCGGCGAATTCCATACAGCTTGACCCCGACGACGCGGCCGTCCTCGTCGTGCGGAATGACACGTGCCGACTTCATCAGGCTTCCTTGATTCGCCAGGACTTTGTCGACCAAGCTCCGCTGGATGCTGAACTTCGTGTCGCTGATCTTTTCGATGCCGTCGTCGAGCTCTTCGTCACTGAGCCCCGCCTTGCGCGCATCAGCGGGTCCGGGCTTGGCCTTCTTGGCCAGTGGCCGCACACTAGCCACGACTTCGTCTTCTTCGTCGAACATCAATAGTTGGCACGCACCGCTTGAACCGCCGACCACGACGCTCGAGGGGTAGACCGCCAACACGCGAGAGCCGTCTACGCTCGAGCCCTCGCGGTACAGCAAGGTCTTCCCGTCGCTGACCCCCGCGATTGCGGCAAAGGACCATTCTGGGTAGCCGGGGCTCATCACGGAGCCAACGAGCCGCAACTTGCCCGTACACGTCCGAGGGGCCTGACTGGGATCCCAGTCCTCGATGGGCTCACCATCGGTACCTAGCGACACCTCGGGAAGCGGCTCAGCGGTCAGGTCGCCGCGTGCCGAATCGAAGATGTTCCTCCGTAGGAGGATGGCGGGGTCCCGCCTGCGCAGGAAGGCCGGCGTCGGTGCGGCAACCGGCCTGCCGGTGGCATGCGGCTCGGCGGAATCCGATGCGAGCAATTCCGACGCCAGCACGCTGGTCGTTCCCTGCGCCAGGAAGAAAGCGCTGAGGGCGAGCGTTGCGAGGATGATCGCAGCCGAGAATCGTCTTTCGCGCGGAGTTGCCACCACGCCCTACTAGAGCAACCCCCGTGCCGAATTACTAAGGAGAAAACAGTAATGATTTCGCGCAAACGAGCGCGATTAGGGTCTGTCCGCCTGGACAACGTGGCGGGCTTGAGCCGCCCCAATTGACAAAATGACACCCGCAGGGGCTCGGCCGTTCAGGCGGTCTCGTCGCCCTTCTCGGAGCCGAGCTTGCGATAGATCGTACCCGCTGAAATTCCGAGGAGTTGCGCGGCGAGTTGTTTGTCCCCCGACGTGTGTTGCAGCGTGCCGTGGATCACACGTCGCTCGACCTCGCTCAGCGGTGTCCCGACCGGGAAGGTGAATGCGTCGACCTGAGGTTCTGCGTGAGCCACGGGGCCGGGTAGATCGGCAAGCTTGATGACTCCACTCTTGTTTAGAACCACCGCACGTTCGATCACGTTCTGAAGCTCTCGGACGTTGCCCGGCCAATCGTACGCGATGAGCTGCTGAATTGCGTCGCGCTCGACCGCCAAAGGCTCTTTCTTGTTCTTCGCGCAGTACGTCTCGACGAAGCGCTCCGTCAGCAACGGGATGTCCTCGCGTCGCGCGCGCAGCGGCGGACTCGTGAGCGCAATCACGTTGAGCCGGTAGTAGAGATCCTCGCGAAACTCTCCACTTTCCACGGCGGCATAGAGGTCACGATTCGTCGCGGCGATCAACCGGAAGTCGGCCTTCTTAGTTTGGCCGCCAACGGGCTGATACTCCCCTTCTTGAAGAACTCGGAGGAGCTTCACTTGCACAGCCGCGGATAGCTCGCCGATTTCATCAAGGAACAACGTGCCGCCTTCGGCCTCTCCGATACGGCCGTCGCGTCGTGCCACAGCACCGGTAAATGCCCCTCTTTCGTGGCCAAAAAGCTCCGACTCCACAATCGTTTCGGGGAGGGCGGAGAGGTTGACGCCGACGAAGCTGCTCCTGCCACTGCGCTCGTGAATGAAACGCGCAAGCAGCTCCTTGCCCGTCCCGCTCTCTCCGAGGATCAACACGTTTGCCGACGACGGGGCTGCTTGCGTCGCGATCTCGAGCGCGCTCCGAAGCGACGCCGCGGAGCCGACGATGCTTCGGTCGCTCAGCCGCGAGAGCTGTTGCCGAAGGCCCTTGTTTTCGACGACGAGCTGGTGACGCTCCGCTGCCTTGCGGACGGTCTTGACCATCTGCAACCGCTTCAGCGGTTTCTCGACGAAGTCGTAGGCGCCTGCTCGCATCGCTTCGACCGCTTTCTCGACACTGCCAAACGCGGTCATCAACACGACCTCAGCGTCCGGGACGACGGTTTTGAGCGCCTTGACGAGTTCGATGCCGTTCATGCCCGGCATCATCAAGTCACTGACCACCACGTGCACCGGTTGGTGACGGCACACGTCGAGCGCCTTCTGCCCGCTCGTTGCGGTGAGCACGGCGAACCCCTCGCGCTCGAAGATCCGTCGAAGGGAGTCGATGTTGGGTGCCTCGTCGTCGACGACGAGAACTGAGATTTCGCTTGAATCGGCCATGGTGGACTCTCTGGCAACTAATGCTGACATTATGTCACGAGATGACAAGTCGTCCGAACTTTGTGATGCTGTGTAATTAGCTGTAATCACTGAGATTATCTCCAGGCAAAACCGCAAAGCGTCACGGCTGCCCTGGAGATCTCTGCAATCTGCGGGCCAGAACAGCGATTGGGCGGGAGGCTAGACCTGTGCTGACGCACGGGGACGGCCGAGCGGGCCCCGATGGCGAGCACGCCCGTCGCGAGCGGTCTTCCGGTGTAGCAGTGGGCTCAATCCGCGTACGGAATCGCTTCGCAGGGTTCGTGCGCCCCCTGCCATCTCATCAGCGTCGTCTCCGGCTTCCCGTTGTCGTCGTAGCCGATCACGGCGTACGTCAGGCCGCTGCCTTGGCCGAGGTACTGCAGGTTCAAATTAATCATCTTCACCCACGTCCCCGTGTTCACCAAGATACGATCGTTGGGGAGCTGTAGGAAACGTGGGCCATGGCTGTGGCCGACGATCAGCGTGTGGGCGCCACGAATCTTGTTGAGCGCGCGAATCGCTCGTTCGTCGTAGCCACCGCTCGTGATTTCCAAGACCTCTTCGCGAATCAGTCGTGGGAAATTCATGATGCGCTCGCGCCAGGCTTGGATCGCGAAGACCCGATGGCGGAGGAAGTAGACCGTCGAGCGCCACAGGAACTTGAAGACGAAGCGTGGATCCAAGAACGCTGACGACCAGAGGAATCGCCCCAGAGGCTGGATGCGATCGACATGGCTCCGAGTCTCTTTGAGCGGATTCATCACCTCGAGAATCCACAAGCTGCCCCAGGGCAACGCCAATACTTCGGTTCCATCTCGGCGCGTGCGCGTGATCTGGGAGTAGTCGACTCGGTGAATGCGCTCGAACTGATGGCCGTGACGGATCTGGATGCCTTCGGGAAGGTAGTACGTGTCGGACGAGGTAACGAAGTGCACGCGCTCGGCAGCTTCGCCCGGCGCCACGTATCGGAGGAAGAGATTCTGAACACCGGAGAACCAGAGCTCGAGATCGTGGTTGCCGGGAAGATATGTCACACGGTTCGTCGGCTTCTGCAGGAACTCGCGGATCCCCAGCACGAACTTCGGGTGTCCGTCGAGGCACTGCTGTAGCTTGGCGATCGCGATTTCTTCCGTCACTTCCGTCGGCCATCGACCGGCGATCTTCACTTTCAAGAGGTCGAAGATGTCGCCGTTCAGGATTAGCTCGATGCTGCCGTCAGGACCGACGAGCTGCTCGTAGTACGTTAGAAGCTCGACGAAGCGATCGTCGTGGATGAAATCCTCGAGCGGGTTGAGTTGTCCGCGCCGGGTCCCTGTCCCGAGATGCAGATCGCTAAGCACGAGCCGAACTAAAGTCACCCTTTGCTACCTCCAATTGAGGTTACGCAAAGCGGAGCAATGGGCCAGCTTCTTACAAGCCGCTCGACTTGAGGCTCTGGTTTTGCTCTTCGGTCAGTGGAAGATGCAGCCCGCACTCCCGTGTTTTGCCCAGGATGCGACCATCGCGCGGATCCATGTCGGCGGTCGTTGGAATCGTGGAATGGTGGTCACCAATCGAGCGGTACCCCTGTTCGAGCATCGGATGGTAGGGCAAGTCGTAGCGCTCCATGTAGGCCGTCATCTGTTCCGTGGTCCAGCGCAGGATTGGGTGGATCTTGACGCTGCCGTTTTGGCGATCGATGCGACGCAGCCCCGCACGATGCTCGGTCTGCTCGGCACGCAAGCCCGCGATCCAGGCCTCGGCGTCGAGTTCGCGGATCGCCCTTTGCATCGGCTCGACCTTGTTGATCTGGAGGTAGCGTTTCACGCCCTCTTCTCCTTGCTCCCAGAGCCTCCCGTACAGTGCTTCCTGGCGAGCGGGAGACATCTGCGCAGAATAGAATCGGACATCGAGCTCCAAGCGCTTGATCAGGTCCTCGGCGAATTGGTAGGTCTCGGCGAAGAGATAGCCCGTGTCCACGCAGACGATCGGCGTGCGTGGAGCAACCTTGTGTACGAGGTGGAGCACCACCGCGGAGGTTGCGCCGAAGCTGGTCGACGCGATCAGCTTGCCGCCATACCGGTTCGAGGCCCATTCGATGAGCTCTTCGGGGGTCGAGGCTCCGAGGGCTCGATTCTCTTGATCGAGGTCGGAATCGACTGAGGCTACGCGGACGGCTTCCATGATGGTTCGGAGTAACTTGACAAGTCTGGTGCGGATTTGCAACGCGTCCAGCCTCGAAAGGCTACTCTAAACGCTGAGGCCCCTAAAATACAGCCTATTTTGTCGTCGACTGCACGGATTATTCTTGACTGTAAAGCTCGGGAATCATCGTAGCGTGACGAATTCCTCGGCGGAGGTCGGGTGAATCCCGATGGTTGCGTCGAACTGGGCTTTCGTGGCGCCCGCTTTCATGGCCACTGCGAGCCCCTGGATGACCTCCGCGGCCCCGTGGCCGGCCATGTGGCAGCCGATCACCCGGTCGTTCGAAGCGTCCACCACCAGCTTCACGATGGTGTGTTCTTTTCGTTCGCTTAGCGCGAGCTTCAGGGGCGTGAAGACTGACTTGTAGACACGAACGTCCTGGCAGCGGTGCCAGGCTTCCTCCTCGGTGAGACCCACGGTGGCGAGCTCGGGTTGGCAGAACACTGCGGTCGGGATGCTCATGTAATCAACGCGGTGCTCGCCACGGCCGTAGAAATGATGCGCGAAGTGCATCCCCTCGGCGACGGCAACAGGAGTGAGCTGAACGTGACTGGTGACGTCGCCGACGGCATGGATGGATGGCACCGAGCTCGTGAAGTCGTCGTCGACGACGATTGCCCCCCGCTGACTGAGCTCGACACCGATGCCTTCGAGTCCCAGCCCTTCAATGTTGGGCTCGCGCCCAATCGCAAACACGGGAAAATCGGTTTTGAGGACGTCACCGTTGCCCAACTGGGCTCCGAATCCGGAGCCAGTTTTACGAAGCTCCTCCACGCGCGTGTCGAGAACGATCCGCATACCCTTGGCCTCGAGTTCGTCGTGAAGGTGGCATCGGAGATCGCGGTCGAACCCGCGCAAGATCTCTTCGCCTCGATGAACGAGGGTGACCTCCACCCCGAGAGCAGACAGTACCGAGCCGAGCTCGAGCGCGATGTAACCGGCTCCAACCACCATCATTCGCTTTGGCAACGCTTCGAGGGAGAACACGGCATTGGAGGTCAGCGCGTGTTCGCTTCCGGGAATGTCCGGCACGGTGGCTCTGCCGCCGGTTGCGATCAGAATTCTCTCTGCCGATCGCTGCATCCCGGCGATCTCGATTGTATGCGGGTCCAGCAGCCGTGCGCGACCTTTGAGCAGGTCCACTCCTGCTCGCTCGAGTAGGCTCTCGTAGATGCCGTTGAGACGCGCGATCTCGCGGTTCTTGTTTGCGCTTAGCGTGGCCCAATCGAACGAGGATTCAGTCGACCATCCGTAGCCCCGCGCGTCCTCGAGATCGTAC
>CAXMRM010000079.1:0-5043 GCA_964196015.1 uncultured Myxococcota bacterium | reverse complement strand
TGGCGAGGACACCGACTGTGTCGGTTGCCACGACGGCGACCACTCGCGAGCCGAGATGGATGCGAAACACAGCGGGGAGCGTGACTATCCGAGCGGCGCGGCGCCTCCGAATTTCTGCCTAGACTGCCACGCAGACGGCCGAAACTAGCAACTGCGCGAAGTCACACCATCAGAACGCGTTGCCGCGCTTCACGCCGAAACGTTTCGCGATGCTCGCGAGGGGACAGAAGCCGGTAAACGAAGCCTGAAGCATATTCAGCCCGACAAATGCCGGGAGGGCGAGCCAAGCGATGTGGTGTGCATAGGCGAGCACCACGCCGGCGGTGACCATGATTCCTGCAACTCGAAAGACTAACCTATCGACATTCATGACTGTATTCCTTTTCTTTTTGGATTTTCAGAACGAATAGCGAAGTCTCGCGTACACGTTCGTGTTCTCTTTGAGCTGGCCGAAGAAGGTGTAGTCGTAGCGACCGAACATGAGGTTTGCGCCGACGATGATCGCCAGGGGTTCGATGATTTTGTAGGTGACGCGCGGCCGGATGTACGTGTCGAGCTCGTCCGGCGAGAAAAACGTGAAGAGCGACAACTCTAAGTTGTCGAGCAGCAGCAGTTGTGTAAGCCGCAGCGTCAGAAGATGACGGAACTCGTCTTGCTCGTAGTCGGGCCAGAGCGAGTTGTTGACTAGCTCGTCGTACTTGAACGTGTACTCGAGGTAGTACTGCAGGCCCATCTGGAATTTCGGAAAGAGCTCCCGCTCGTAGCCGACCAGGCCGCGAAACTGGGAGTTCGGGATGGTGGGATCGGTGCCGTCTCTATCTTCGAACGAGTCGTAGAAGGCGGCCTCGACGTTGAAGAGGCCACCGAGCAACGGGCCACGCACGCTGGCGCCATAAGTAGCCAGGCGCGCATACGTGGCTTGCATCGCGGTGAGGTCGAGCGCGGTCGGCTGACGCCAGTACCCGACATAGCCATAAGCAGCGAGCTCGTACGCGCCCGCAGTGCCGTAAAGGCGACCGTGCACGGTTCCGTTTCGCAGTCGCTTTTCCGGGAGCAAGGGATCAACGGGCGTGAGCGGAGATCGATCGCCGATGATCTCGCCAACACCTCCGATCCCATTGGCAAGCGGGTTGAAAAACGACAAGCGCTCCCCGTCGATGAAACGATCCGGCTCGAAGATCGGAGTCCAAACCAGGTCGAGGCCGACCTTCTTGATGTTGAAGGTCACGATCGCAGAGTTGGAGGGCGCTTTGAGGTATTCGTCGGCGCGGCCGATGAAGAAGGAGTTGAAGTCCTTCGGGAAGAGGTCGTTCAAGAACAGGAAGTCGCCGGTGCCCCAGGTGAGCACATGGCGGCCAACCCTCATGTTGAACCAGTTGCCGCCGCGGACGAAGATCGACGCATCCCTGATGTCGAACCATACCCGCTCTGTCACGGCATCTGCGTACACGTCCCCGCGGAAGCGCGCGCTTGCGATCTCGTGGGTCGCATCGAGATTGAGCCGAAAACGGGCCTCGCCGGCGGTGAATTCGTTGGCGCTAGCGCTGCTTCGAACGACACGGGCGCCCGTGAGTCCTTCGACGAAGCCGCCAAACTGGAAGGCAGAGGCTTTGCCGCCGGAGCTGTCGCCTTCTTCCTCTTGCCACTCGTCGAACTCGCCCCAGTCATCTTCGCCGGCGTCGTCCGATGGTTCGACGTCGCCCGCGACTTCCTCTGGCGTCTCAGAGATTTCACTTTGGGCAAACGCCCCGGAGGCCACCGCGAGGGCTGCGAATACGAGCGCGACCACCGCGAGGCACCTCATCAGCGGAGCCACTTCTGGGGCGGGTTACGAAGTGAGGTCTCGACGAAGATGTCGTCCGGGATCCCCATGTCGTACTCGACGTTGCTGACGTCGCTGAGCGTGTATCCACCCGAGTCCAGATCACTCACCTTGAGACGTGTGATGGTCGCAATGCCCTGGACGGTGTCCACCTTGACAGTTTCGATGCGCCGGTAGATCTTCCCCTGCGCGTTCACGTATTCGATCTTGCTCGGCAAGAAGGTCTGCTTGTTGATTCGCAACGTGTAGTGCGCAAACTCGACGCCGCTCGTGCTCTTCGGCGTGCTCTTCACGACGTACTCGGTGTCGGTCGTTTCGAGAAGTTGATGCTTGTCCTCGGCCGGTTGCCGCCCCGAGATGTCCTCGTAGAAGAAGTGCGTCCCGACGAAGCTCGTGCGCTCGTCGCTCGCCGCGATTCGCTTCACGAGATCGAGGCCCGGCAGGTACAGCCAGCGGTCGTCGTCCTTGCTGGCATGCTTCTTCACCAAGAACGTCGTGCCCCGGACGTCGGCAGGCTGGTCGAAAACGACGAGGTAGTTCTGGTCGCCTCCATCTTTCTTGTCTCGCCGAAGCACCGCAAACTGTCGGCGCTGCGAGCGGCCCTTTGCGTCGACGATCTTCATCCGAACGAGCGCTCGCCCGTCCTTGGCCGCGTAGTACTGCGCGGCGTCGGTGCGATTTACGATCTCGCTCGCATCCTTCAGGTCCCCGGCCTCCGCAGGCGTCGTGGGGGTCGAGAGAAGAATCGCGGCAGCTACGGCCGCCAACCAGGTTTTGGTAAGGGTCCTCATGTCGTTTTCTCCTTGTTGGGGGAAAGCCAGTTTGGGATCTGCATCATGATTGCGGGCAGCAGAATCACAGTGACGATGCTCGAGACGGCCATGATGGCGGCCATCAAGAAGCCCACGGTGTTGTAGGGAACCAGCGGTGCCGCCAACAGCGGAAGGAAGCCGACGGCGACGACGATCGCGTTGCGGGTGATCGCTCTACCGGGCTCTTTGAACATGAGCGTCATCGTCTCCTGCCAGTCACCGGTCCCAGCTTGGATGGCGCGACTGCGCTCGAGGAAGTGAATCGCGAAGTCGACGGAGAGGCCAAGCGTCAGCGACGAGAGCACCGCCACAGGCATGTCGTAGTCCTTGCCGACGAGGCCGATCAGCCCGTAGGTGAACATGATTGTGATCGTGAGGGGCACCATGGCCAGCGCACCGTAGATCGGCGAGCGGAACAGAATCACCATCATCAAGAACACGATGACGAATGCGCCCATCAAGCTCCGGAGCATCCCGCCCACCATCTCGTCCTGCCAAACGGTGTTGAGGTAGGTGAGACCGGCCCATTGGGCGCGGAGGCCCTCGGGTGGCGGGTTTTCAGCCAGGAACGCGTCGAGCTCGGTCTTGACTGCCATCATGTCCTGGTTGTCGCCGCTCTTGAGCTGCATCCAGACCGCGCTCTCGCGATAGTCAGGGCTCACCAAGTGCCACAAGTCGTTCGGACGGTGAGACGACTGGAACTGAAGGAGCGTTTGGGCGACACCTTCGGTGGTGTCCGGAATGCGGTAATCCTTCTCCTCACCGCTGACGAGCTCGCGGTAGACCGTCTTCACGACATCGGCGATCGAGCTCGTCTTGCCGACCAGAGGCAGCGCTTCGGCTTCGCGTTGGAGCCGCTCGATGTAGGCGAGGTGCTCGGGGTTCTGGAAAGTCTTGCTGCGAGTCTGCGCTTCTTCGAGCGCCGTCTGAACGCTCTGCCAGCGAGCCGACTCTTCGCCGCTCGTGTCGAACACCAGATCCGAAGTCGCTTCGATCAGGGCGTCGGAGACATTCGTGGCTCCTTCCGCGCTCGCGGTCTGGGCGTCGGCTTTGAGGGCTTGCCAGCGCGATCCGATCTCATCGCTCGCCCCCTCGACGGCCTCGTCACCCGCCGTTACGATTTCACGCTCGGCATCGACGTCCTGCTTCATGATTAGGAACGCCGGGTAGGTGCCCGCGAGTTCGCGGTTGAGCACAGCATCGGCGACGCGAATCTTGTGGCCGGGCTCGAACCATCGAACGGGGTTGTCGTTGATGTTGATCCGGGTGATTCCGTAGCCGCTGATCGCGATGACCACGACCGTCAGGACTAGAATCGGCTTGGCGTAACGAAGGCTCTTCGCGCCAGCGGCTTCAACCATGCGCCCCAGAAAGCCGACGTCCTCCGCGTCACGCTTGCTCGAGAGGAGCGCGGCAAGCCGCTTCTCAGGAAGCGCGGCGATGTAGGCCGGAACGAAGAGCATCGTGAGGACGAACGCCAGGCCAATGCCGAGCGCAACAAACACGCCAAACACACGCACGGGAGGAATCGGTGTCATCGTCAACGAAAGGAAGCCTGCCGCCGAGGTCAGCGAGGTGTAGAGCATCGGCGCGAACAAGTGGCCAACGACTTCTCTGACCGCAGCTTTGCGATCTCCATGCCTGGGGTAGATATCGACGAACTCCGAGAGGATGTGAACCGAGTCGACGACGGCTATGGGCATCAGGAATATCGGGATCATCGAGCTCATGATGTGCACGGTGAACCCGCTAGCGATTAGCGCCCCCATCGTGATGATGACCGTGGTGATCGCGACGATCATCGGTGAAAGGACCAAAGCGAAGGATCGGAAGAACCACCACATCAAAAGCAGGATCACGAGCGCGGCGAGCGGCGCTGAAATCGCCATCTGCTTGAACATCTCGACGCCAAACGTGTCTTCTGCGACTGGAAGCCCGGTGATGTAGAACTCGTCAGTATTGGCGCCAAAGCCATCGATGATCGCTTGAATCTCTTCGGAGATACGATGGCTCTGATCCTTGCTCTCGATCGGTACGTATAAGGCGACGCTCTCTCCATCCTCCGAGACCACCGTGCCGCGCAGCATCGGCAGCCGAAGCGCAGCCTCCTTGATCGCAATCGCCTCCTCCGGAGTCTCCGGGGGCTGCTCCATCAACCACTCGAAGCGGATAGTCCCGGGCCCGGCTTGCTCGATGTTGTCCATTGTCGAGGGCCCCAGGACGTCACGCGCAATGACGCCGTCAATCGACTTCAGGCGCTCATTGAGCTCGTGAATGCGGGCAAGCGACGCGGGGTTGAAGACCCCCTCCGGCTCGGCCTCGTTCACGACGCCCACGACGATTAGGTCGTGAAGAGCGAACTCCTCCTTTGCCTCGTTGTGAAAGATCCGGTCCGCATCGTTCTCCGAG
>CAXMRM010000078.1:0-5383 GCA_964196015.1 uncultured Myxococcota bacterium | reverse complement strand
ACGCGCATGATGGAGGGCGAGTCGATCGGGCCGGACTCCAGCATGAACAAAGTGTTTTGGTCGGAGATGGACGTGCGGACGCATGAAACCGCCCTCGCGATCATCGGCGACCTGCTCGAGCTCGATGAGGGGGCGGACGGTGCGGTCGACGGGGGCCACTGGATGAAGGGCTTTCAGTTCGCGCTCGCCGGCCCGATCTACGCGGGCACCAACGAGATCCAACGCAACATCATCGCCGAGCGCGTCCTCGGCCTTCCGCGGAAGTAGCCAAGCTCATGCGTTTTGCCTTCACCGATGATCAAAAAATGCTTCGCGACACGGTGCGTGAGGTCTTGCAGCGCGAGTGCGCGCCCGAGGTCGTTCGCGCATCGTGGGAAGGGCGCCCCGAAGGCGTTCGTGCGGTCTGGAACACGCTCGCAGAGACCGGCGTGATAGGCATGACCGCTTCCGAAGAGGCCGGCGGCATGGCGATGAGCGCGCTCGACCTGGTGCTACCTTTGGAGGAGACCGGCTACGCCGCATTGCCCGGTCCGATCGTGGACACCGTGGCGGTCGGGATTCCGCTCCTCGAAGCGGCCGGCACCGACGCGCAAAAAGAGCGTTGGCTCGGTCCCGCGGTAGCAGGCGCGGCGCGCCTCGTCGTGTCGTTCGAAGATCAGGTGCTCGTTCCGCACGCGGCGACCGCTGACCTGTTGATCGCGGAGCGGGGTGGGGCGGCGTATTGCGTGCCGCTTGCCGAGGCTTCCGTAAGCGAGGAGCAATCGGTCGACCGCAGCCGCGAGCTCGGTCGCGTGTCGTTCGAAGCCGGCGGGAAATTCAGAATGCGCGAAAGCGTGGACACTGCAGCGCTGTTTGCGCTCGGCCGTGAACGCGCCGCGCTGGGCACGGCAGCTCAGTTGGTCGGGCTTTCACGCCGCATGCTCGACATGGCGGTCCAATACGCGAAAGACCGGGAGCAGTTCGGCAAGCCCATCGGCGCGCAACAAGCGATCAAGCATAGGCTCGCCAACGCGCTCATCGAGCAGGAGTTCGCGCGGCCGATGGTCTATCGTGCCGGCTGGTCGATGGCGACCGCGGCTCGAGACGCGGACATCGACGTCTCCCTTGCCAAGATCTATGCAGGCCAGGCTGCAAGATTCGTGGCTAAGGAGGCGCTGCAAGTCCACGGCGCGATCGGCTATACGATCGAATGCGACCTGCATATGTGGATGAAACGCACATGGGCTCTCGCCGCGGCCCATGGGGATGCCGCCTTTCACCGCGAGCGCGTAGGTCGTCACATCCTTTGAGCTTTCGGGGTGGCAGCTTGCCGGCGACAGCCGCTCCCCCTAGAGATACCAAATAGCGAGGTTCAGATGCCCGAAGCATATATCGTTGAAGCAGTTCGCACGCCCATCGGCAGGAAAAAGGGCGGGTTGAGCAAAGTGCACTCCGCCGACCTCGGCGCGCACGCCATCAAGGGGCTCATCGAGCGTGCGGGGATCGACCCCGGCGTTGTGGAGGACGTCGTCTTTGGCTGCGTGGACTCGGTCGCGACTCAGGCAGGCGACATTGCCCGCACCTGTTGGTTGGCTGCCGGGTATCCGGAGCACGTTCCGGGCGTGACCATCGACCGCCAGTGCGGTTCCTCGCAGCAGGCTGTTCATTTCGCTGCACAGGGCGTGATGAGTGGCACGCAGGACGTTGTGGTCGCCGGGGGTGTTCAGAATATGAGCATGATCCCAATCGGCGCCTCGATGATCGCCGGCAAAGAGTTCGGCCTCGACGATCCGTTCTCGGGCTCGGTCGGCTGGACCGAACGCTACGGCGACAAGCCGGTCAATCAGTTCTACGGCGCCGAGATGATCGCCAAGGATTGGGACCTCTCCCGCAAGGAGCTCGAGAAGTTCGCGCTCGAAAGCCATCGTCGCGCGCTTCAGGCCCAGAAAGAAGGCCGCTTCGATCGCGAGATCATTCCCTTTGGCGATGTAACGGCCGACGAAGGCCCGCGCGCAGATACCACTCTCGAGAAGATGGCCGCTCTGCCGATTCTCATGGAGGGCGGCAGGCTTACGGCTGCGGTGGCCAGTCAGATTTCCGACGGCGCTGCCGCGCTCCTCATCGTCTCCGAGAGGGCGCTCAAGGAGCACAACCTCACCCCCCGAGCGCGCATCCACCACTTGAGCGTTCGCGGGGAGGACCCGATCCGCATGCTCTCCGCTCCGATTCCCGCGACGCAGTACGCAATGAAGAAATCGGGCATGAGCCTCGACGAGATCGACCTCGTCGAGATCAACGAGGCGTTTGCGCCTGTCGTGTGCGCGTGGGCGAAGGAGCTCGAGGTCGACCTCGCGAAGGTGAACGTCAACGGTGGGGCGATCGCCCTTGGCCACCCGCTCGGCGCAACGGGCGCCAAGCTCATGACGACGCTCCTGCACGAGCTCGAGCGCACCGGTGGCCGCTACGGTCTGCAGACGATGTGCGAGGGTGGTGGCCAGGCGAACGTCACCATCATCGAGCGTCTCGGCTGAGTCCTTTTTCGGGGACTGAAACCTCGGCCTGAGCGTCGATTACGGTGTGGCGCGTGACGTGCCGCACACGAATTAGCGACTTAGTCGACATCCTTCGTGAGGGGCGGCATCATGGGAGTCTAGGTCCTATGAGCTCCAAGCTGCCAAGGCAGGGTTCGAAGCCACGGCCTCCCATGCGCAAGCACTCGGAGGTTCGCCCCGCGGTGCCAGCAGGCGAACGGCGCCATGCCGGTCGTCGGGCTTCCGACGCGCACATCGAAATCCTCGCTCCGATTCGCGCGCACGCGGCCGCTCTCGACGTGAGCGCGACCGGCATTCAGCTTTCGCTCGACGGCTGGCTCTCGACCGGGACTCTATGCGACTTGCGTATCACGACCCACACCGGGCGCGTGATCTTCAAGCGCGCGCGAGTCCTTTGGGCCCGCCGCGTCGGTGATGAATGCGTGGCTGGGCTGCACGTGGTCGGTTCCATCGCGCCGCCCGCGCCGTAGTCGAGCGCCCCGATCGCATTTTCTAAGGCGTTTTTGCGTCTCGAGCCATATGCCGGCTTGACGGGGATGCCCGGGTAAAATAGAACACGTTTCACTTCTTTATCACCCTTTTATCCCCGGAACTGGGAGGTGTACATGGCCAAAGTAGCCAACACAGCAGAGTATTTCGACACCCTTGCCGATCGCGTCGTGCCCTACCAGGCCAAGGGCGTGAACGCCAGGATGCAGTACAGCCTGAGCGGCGACGGTGGCGGCGAGTGGACCATCACCATCGAAGACGGTCAGTTCAAGGGCGTCGAGGCCGGCTCGGTCGAAGGGCCGACGCTGAACATCATGATGGACGCTGCACAGTTCATCGAGATGGCGAACGGCGACCTCGATGGCCGCAAGGCGTTCCTCACGCGCAAGCTCAAGGTGAAGGGCAACATCGGCCTCGCCCAGAAGATGCAGAAGTTCTTCCCTCAGGGCTAATCACTCACAACCACGCGGAAAACACCATGAGCGAGATCCTTTCGGCTCCGTACGTGCTCCAATACACGTACACCCGAAGCACAGGGCCTGTAGTCGGCCGTTTCCTGGAAAGCCTTCGCTACGAAGTGCTCGAAGGCGTCAAGACGGTCGACGGTCGTGTGCTTTGCCCGCCTCTCGAATACGACGAGGCCGGCGAACCCACCACCGGCGAGTTCGTCCGATTGCGTCCGTCAGGCACGGTGAAATCTTGGTCATGGGTGCAAGAGCCCCGTAAAGGCCACCCGTTCGATCGTCCATTCGCTTGGGCACTCATTCGAATCGACGGCACCGACAATGCCATGGTGCATGTCGTCGACGCGGAGAAGGCCAAGCGCATGAAGACGGGGATGCGGGTGCGTCTGCGTTGGGCCGATGAGAAGAACGGCACGATTCGCGACATCGCCTGCTTCGAGCCGATCTCCCCTTTCATGCCTGGTCCGGTATACATCGAGTACGACGCGAACCCTGGCAAACACAACACCGCGTATCTGCGCGGCCTGCAGGAGGGCAAGCTCATTGGTGGCCGGGACCCGGAGTTCGGTAAAGTGTACGTGCCGCCCCGCGCGGCCGACCCCATGACGGGCAACCCGACGAGCGAGTACGTCGAAGTAGCCGACGTGGGAGTACTCACCACGTTTACGATCATTCGTATTCCGTTCGAAGGCCAGAAGCTCACGCCGCCGTATTGCTTCGGCGCGATCGTGCTCGACGGCGCGGACATACCTATCTATCACCTGGTCAGCGGTGTCCCGCACGACGAGATTCGGATGGGCATGCGTGTGAAGGCGAAGTGGAAACCCCAGGACGAATGGGAGACTTCGCTCGAGAACATTCTTTACTTCGAGCCCACGGGCGAGCCAGATGCTCCGTTCGATAGCTACAAGGAGCATCTCTAGTGCGCGATGTCGCGATTGTTTCCTTTTCCCAGCTTCCGTCCGTGAAGGCGATCGAGGCCGCCGACGAACCCGAGCTCGTCCAGCCGGTCACATCGGACGCGATGAAGCAGGTCGGTCTGACGCAGGATGACATCGGCTTCACATGCTCGGGCAGCACCGACTACTTGCCGGGGCGTCCGTTTTCGTTCGTGGCCGCGGTCGACGGTCTCAAGGCCTGGCCGCCGATTCGTGAATCACATGTCGAAATGGATGGAGCGTTTGCGCTCTACGAGGCTTGGGTACGGCTCATGCACGGCGATATCGACATCGCGTTGGTGTTTGCGTTTGGAAAGAGCTCGCTCGGCCCGGTGCCCGACATTTTGAACCTGCAGAACGACCCCTATTACGTGCAGCCTCTGGGGCTCGACTCGATCAGCGCCGCCGCGCTCCAGGCGCAGGCCATGATCGACGCGCGCAAGGCAACCGAGCGCGATTTCGCAGAGGTGGTTGCCCGCAATCGAAAGAACGCGATCGACAATCCGAACGCGCACATCAAGGGCGACTTCGGCGTCGATGAGATACTCCGAGAGCCGTACATCAGCTCGCCGTTGCGCAAGAGCTTCTGCCCTCCCTTGTCCGACTCGGCCGCTGCGATCGTGCTCGCGGCTGGCGATACGGCGAAGAAGCTCGTGAAACGGCCCGCTTGGATTCGCGGCATCGACCATCGAACCGAGCCGCATGCGCTTGGCCAGCGGGATCTCACGAGCTCACCGTCCGCGAAGCTGGCGGCGAAGAATGCGGGCGTTGGCAAAGGCAAGGTCGACGTGGCCGAGCTTCATGCCCCGTTCGCACATCAGGAGATCATCTTGCGAGAGGCGATGGGGCTCGGCGATGGCGTTCGGGTGAATCCCTCGGGCGGAGCGCTGGCTGCCAATTCACTCATGACCGCGGGGCTGATTCGGTTCGGCGAAGCGGCTAGCCGCGTGCTTTCTGGAGA
>CAXMRM010000077.1:0-6005 GCA_964196015.1 uncultured Myxococcota bacterium | reverse complement strand
CCGCGAACATTGGGCTTGACCGAAGTAGAGCTTGTTCTAAACTAGCTTTAGTTTACATGTAGTAAAGTTATATCTGGTCCGCCGGGTATACGGAGGATCCCGTGGAAAACAAGTGCCCCGTGAAGTTTCAGAAGGTCGATTTTTGCGCCCCTTCGTCGCACGAAAACCCGTACGAGATGTACGACTACTTCCTCGAAAACGAGCCGCTTTACTTCGATGAGAAGAACGAGCTGTGGGAGGTTTTCCGTTACGACGACATCGTCGCGATCGAGCGCGACACGGAGAGCTTCGTCAGCAGCGAGGGTGTGCGACCCAACATCCCTGGCGACCCGGGTATGATCTATCAAGACGGAGAGCAGCACAACAAGCAGCGCGCGCTGGTGTCCTCCGCCTTCACGCCACGCCAGATGCGCAAGATGGAAGAGCGCGTGCGCGTGATCGTCAAAGAGCTCGTCGACCAGATGCTGGCGAAGGACGAGGTCGAGATCGTCGCAGATCTCGCTGCGTCTCTCCCGATGCGACTGATCGCCGACATGCTGGACATCCCCGAAGAAAAGCGCGCCGCGGTCCAGACGTGGATCGGTCAGGCCATCACAGGAGGCTGCGGCCCCGACTACGTGACCGACGAGGTCAACGATGCGTTTGAGCATTTCTGCGAGCACCATGAAGAGATGTACCAGGATCGCTTGGCAGCTGGCTGCACGGGCCAGGACATCCTCACCATCTGGATCAACGCCGAAATCAACGGCGAGAAGCTCGATGAATCGCAGCTCCTGTTCGAACACATATTGCTCAACACGGGTGGCGCCGAGACGACGCGCAGCGCGATCGCGGGCGGGCTCGAGCGGCTTTCGAACGACCAAAAGCAGTACGATGCGCTTTTCGAGGATCCGTCGCTGATTCCGAACGCGGTCGAAGAGATCATTCGCTGGGTGTGCCCGTTCATCAACATGTACCGGACGGCGGCCCGCGATTACGAGCTTCACGGCAAGGTCATCAAGGAGGGTCAGATGGTCGGCCTCACTTATCCGGCCGCCAACCGCGACCCGCGGCACTTCAAGGACCCGCACACCTTCAATATCTTCCGCGATTTCTCGAAGGAGAGTAAGCATCTCTCGTTCGGCCTCGGCCCCCACTTCTGCCTGGGTGCATCGCTCGCTCGCATGGAGATCCGCCTCTCGCTCGAGGAGATGACCCAGCGGGTCAAGCGCATTCGCATTCCCGAAGGCAAAGACGTCGAGTACGTCTCGTCTTCGTTCACCCGCGGCCTCACGAAGTACCCGGCGATCCTCGAACCTCGCTAAGGAGGCTGATCCGCGGCTTCGAACCCCATCGTGGACGAGAACCCGCCCGAAGAGCGCCGCGAGGCGCTTCAAGAGATGGTAGCTTCGCCCCTGTGCCGAGGCTACCCAAAGGGATCGTCCGAGGGGACGACGAGCTGGCGCGCTGTGGGTGGTGCACAAGCGCGCCTGACTACGCGACCTATCACGATGAGGAGTGGGGCTGGCCAGTGCATGACGACGTGCGCCTCTTCGAAAAGGTCTGCCTCGAAGGGTTTCAGTCGGGGTTGAGCTGGCTGACTATCTTACGAAAGCGCGAGAACTTTCGGAAGGCGTTCGCCGGATTCGACTACCACCGGGTCGCGCGCTTCAATCAGCGCAGCGTCGAGCGGATGCTCAAGGACGCGGGGATCGTCCGGCACCGCGGCAAGATCGAATCGACGATCAACAACGCGAAGCGCGCGATCGAGCTCGAAGAGGAGTTTGGCTCGCTTGCAGCGTTTTTCTGGGAACGCGTGCCGCCCAAGAGCGAGCGACCACGAAGGATGTCGCATGCGGCCCTGATGAAGCTCGGCAAGACCCCCTCGTCGACGGTGCTGAGCAAGGAGCTCAAGAGTCGGGGCTGGTCGTTCGTGGGGCCGACGACCGCTTACGCCTTCATGCAAGCGATGGGCTTGGTGAACGACCACTTGGAGGGTTGCTTTGTCCGCGAACGCATCGCAAAAGGTCAAGGTGTTTGAGCTCACCGATACGTTCTACGGAAATGAACTCCAAACCTGGCTGATCGCCCTCGGGGTCGCGGTTGGTACCCTGATCGCGCTGCGACTCGTCGAGCAGGTCTTGATCGTTCGCATCCAGAAGCTCGCCAAAAGAACGAGCACGATTCTCGACGACGTAGTGATCGGAGCGCTGCGCAAGACCAAGCTCACCTACCTGCTGATCGTCTCGATCTTCGCGGGCTCGGTTTGGCTGTCCCTGCCCGGCGATATTGGCTCGGTCCTTTGGAGGGTCACGATCGTCGCAACGCTGATCCAAGCTGGGATTTGGCTCAGCGCCGCCCTGCAGATCTGGCTCCAGAACTACCGAAAGTCCGAAGCAGACGGCGCGAACCTGATGACCATGAACGCGCTCAGCCTCCTCGGCCGACTGGCGCTTTGGGCCACGATCCTACTCCTGATCCTCGACAACCTCGGGGTCGATGTGACCGCGCTCGTCGCCGGCCTCGGCATCGGCGGCATCGCGATCGCGCTCGCTGTGCAGAACATCCTGAGCGACCTCTTCGCATCGCTCTCGATCGTCCTCGACAAGCCCTTCGTGCTCGGCGATTTCGTGGTCGTGGGTGACATGGCCGGGTCGGTTGAGAACATTGGCATCAAGACGACTCGCATCCGAAGCATCTCGGGCGAGCAGCTCGTGTTTTCGAACGCCGACCTGCTCGGCAGCCGCGTTCGCAACTTCGGGCGGATGAAGGAACGGCGCGTCGTCGTTTCACTAGGCGTGACGTATCAAACCCCGGCCGACAAGCTCGAGCGGCTCCCCGGGTTCATCCGCGAAGCCGTAGAGGCACAGGACCAGGTGCGCTTCGACCGATCGCACTTCGCGTCCTACGGCGACTCCGCGCTCAACTTCGAGACAGTCTACTATGTGCATAGTTCGGACTACGCCCTGCACATGGACATCCAGCAGGCGATCAACCTCGCCATCTATCGGAAGTTCGCCGACGAAGGCATCGAATTCGCCTACCCGACACAGACGCTCTTCATCGAGAAGCCATAACCGCGCCGCCACCCCCACCGTATCTCCTGGGGTTAACCCTTTCAAAAAGAGGTCTGACCCTTTTTTGGAAACATCTGGGGCGTTGGTGGCGTTAAGGGGGGCGGGCCTTAGATGAGGGTGGAGTGATGAAGAGTGGGCGTACGATTATCTTGGGGGTTCCGATTCTGGTGCTTGCCATTTTGGCGGCCATCGGAGTGACCTCGACGCGTGCGGAGGCGCCGGTGAAGGACGGCCGGCTCGCGAAAGCGACTTTCGCTGGCGGATGTTTTTGGTGCATGGAGCCGCCATTCGAGAAGCTCGAAGGCGTGCTGAGCGTCACCTCGGGCTACACGGGCGGCAAGGAGACGGCGCCGTCGTACGAAGAGGTGAGCTCGGGTCGGACCGGGCATGTCGAGGCGGTCCAGGTGAAGTACAACCCGACCGTCATCTCCTACGAGTACCTGTTGAAAGTGTTCTGGCGACAAATCGACGCGACCGACGACGGAGGTCAGTTCGCCGACCGCGGCAAGCAGTACCGCACCGCGATTTTCACGCACGACCGCAAACAACATGAGCTGGCTGAAGCGTCCAAACGCAAGCTCGAAAAGGGTGCTATTTTCAAGGCCCCTATCGTGACGCAGATTCGATCGGCCGATCCGTTCTACGCAGCCGAGGCCTACCACCAGGACTACTACAAAAAGAACCCAGCGAACTACAAGCGCTACCGCGCCGGGTCCGGCCGGGAGGGCTTTCTCGAAGCCATGTGGGGCGGCAAGCCGCTCGAAGTACCCGAAAAACCCAAAGCCGCCGGGAAGAAACCAATGTCCGACAAGAGCAAGGAATACGACAAGCCCTCCGAGGCCGAGCTGCGCGAGGAGCTGACGCCGTTGCAGTACGCGGTCACGCAGGAAGAAGGCACGGAGCCGGCGTTCCGCAACGTGTACTGGGACAGCAAGAAGGAGGGTATCTACGTCGACGTCGTCACCGGCGAGCCCCTTTTCAGCTCAACGGACAAGTACGACAGCGGTACCGGCTGGCCGAGCTTCAGCAAACCGCTCGACAAAGAAAACATCACGCAGCACGTCGACCATAAGCTCATGGCAAAGCGGACCGAGGTCCGAAGCAAACACGGCGACAGCCATCTCGGCCACGTCTTCGAGGATGGGCCCGCGCCGGCAGGGGTCCGCTACTGCATCAACAGCGCGTCACTGCGGTTCATCCCCAAAGAAGATCTGGCGAAAGAGGGGTACGGTGAGTACCTCGCGCTCTTCGAGTAGTGGCGTGGCGCAACGGTGCTAACCTTGCGGCGATGTCGTTGCTTCGCCGAGGCTTGTCGCTCGTTTGGGAAGCGCCGCAGACCGCGCTCGGGGCGGCGATGCTGTGTGGGGAGGCTGCCCGCAAGCGCATCGTCCATATCGAGGTCGAGAAGGGCCGGCTGGTCGTCGAGTCCAAGGGAACGGGCATCTCGCTCGGGCACGTCGTGTTTTGGAGCCGTGCAAACAGCCGCTGGCACGACTTAGACGTCCGAAACCGCGCCCACGAGCTCGGGCACACCAGGCAATCACGGATGCTCGGCTGGCTCTACTTGCCGGTCATCGGCTTGCCGTCTATCTCGCGTGCAGCCTACGCCCTCGTTTATCGCGAAGTGACCGGCCGGCAGTGGACCGGGTACTACGAGGGCTACCCGGAAAACTGGGCCGATCGCCTCGGCGGCGTCGTTCGCGAGAAAGAGCACAGCTGATGGAGCTTCAAACCGTCGGAACCAAGTACCCAGGGTTCATCTACCGTCGACAGCCGCGCAACGTGTACTGGGAGACGACCATCTCATGCGACCTCGCGTGCCAGCATTGCCGTGCGAGCGCGATCCCGCATCGCGACCCGGGCGAGCTCAGCACCGAGGAGGGCAAGGCTCTGATGCGCAGCTGCCAAGAGCTCGGCAGCATGCTCGTGCTGACGGGAGGCGACCCGCTCAAGCGGCCGGACATCGCCGAGCTGATCGAGTACGGGCGGTCGCTGCCGATCCACGTGTCGATCACGCCGAGCACGACGCCGCTGCTTCAGCGCGAGACCGTCGATCGATTCCACGAGCTCGGGATCAGCGCGATGGGCGTCAGCCTCGATGGGCCGACCGCCGAGACTCACGACGCGTTTCGCAACGTCCCAGGCACGTTCGACTACTCGATGCGCGCGCTGCAATGGGCGCGCGAGTTCGAGATTCCGGTGCAGGTCAACACGACGATCACGGCGCAAACGCTTCCGCACGTACAGGCGATGTACGAGCTGCTGCGCGACAATGCCGCACCTCCGGTTCGCCGATGGAGCCTTTTCTTGCTGGTTCCGGTCGGCCGCGGGACCGAGCTCAGCACGCCGAGCGCGGACGAGGTGGAGAAGCTGCTGGCGTGGGTCTACTCGATCTCCGAAAAAGCTCCATTCCGCGTCGGCACGACGGAGGCGCCGCACTATCGTCGCTACTGGATCCAGCAAAAGCTCGCCGAGGGCATGCCGCTCAAGGACATTCAAGCGCGTGCCCGGCAGATGGCGTTCGGCATCCGTGACGGAAACGGTGTGATCTTCGTCTCGCATCTCGGCGAGGTGTATCCGGCTGGATTCTTGCCCTACCCACTGCTCGGGAACGTAAAAGACCGACCCTTGCACGAGATCTACCGCGAGTCCGAAGCGCTTCACGAGATCCAGGACCCGGCCAATTACAAGGGCCGCTGCGGCCGCTGTGAGTTCAAGTTCGCCTGCGGCGGCTCGCGAGCGCGCGCGTACGCGATGACGGGCGATCCGCTCGGCGAAGATCCGCTGTGCGCGTATCAACCTGATGGCCAGCCGGCCTGAGCGCCGCGGTTACTTCTTCGGAAGCCCGAGCGCCCGATCGGCGATTAAGTTCATCAGCAGATTGTTGAACACGTAAACCGTGCCTTCGCGGAGCTTACGTTCGACGTGATACTCCGAGGCGAGGCCCCA
>CAXMRM010000076.1:0-3299 GCA_964196015.1 uncultured Myxococcota bacterium | reverse complement strand
CGACCCGCGCCCGCGAGTTGCACCGCGGCGCTGGTCAAATCGTCGTCACCCAAGAACACGAGCCCGCGTTGGTGCTCGCCGGCATCGAGCAAGAGCTCTGCGCGACGCACAGCCGTGTCGGTCGTCACGTAGACCTGGTCGAGCGCGCGCTTGGGCGCGCTGCGCTCTGCGGCCATCGCTTCGTATGCCGCGCGCCAAGACTCGGCGCCTGCCTCGCCCGCGTTTCGAGCCACGAGCTCGCGCGCCAACGCTGCCAGCCCGCGGTCCGAGCAACGGATACGGCGTTCGTCGTCTTCGAACCACTTCGGATAGCGTTCTATGACGTCGCGAACGACCGACGACGCTTCGCCCGCGGCGTGAACGACGTCATCCCGCGAAAGTGACCGACCGTCGCCGAGTGCTCTGAGGATGCGGAACGCTCCTTCGTACACAGTGAGAGCTACTTGTCGCGAAACACGATCATGCCGTGCGTGAGGTCGTACGGAGACAGCGCCACCGTCACACGGTCGCCGAGGATCACGCGGATCCTGAACTTGCGCATCCGCCCGCAAAGCTGCGCACGCACCGCGGCACCGGCCTCGGTCGTCACCTCGAACTGACCACCTGCGTAGACCTGACTCACCACGCCGTTCAGCTTGATGTGGTCATCGCGCTTGTCGTCCTGCTCGAAATTGCGCTCGAACTTCTTTTTCCTACCTCTCGGGCTGCGTCTCGCCACTCAATCTCCTTCTTGCCTTCGCCGCAACGTAGGTCCTGTCGGACCGCCTCGCCACTTTAGGAGGCATCCTTCTTGATACCTACGGCGCTCTGCTTTTTGTAGCACCCCCCGTGGAAAAGTCAGCCGGAACGCATCATGTTGCTCAATCCGGTGCTCCAGCGACACCCCGACGATGGATGGACGCTCGCGGCCCCCATGAAGGTGGGCGCCCGGATGCGTCGGGTCTTGCTCAGGCTCGCCGACGCGATCGTTCCGCCGAGCCCTCGCACCGAAACGACCCTGCAGGACGTGACCCGGCATGCGCTCGTCTCGCTTCAGTACATGCCACGGTCGTCCGCGATGATCTTCCTGTTGGGGATGCGCCTACTCAACTGGTCGCCAGTTTGGCGACTGCAGGGGCTACGCCCGCTCACCGCTCTTCCCACTGACGCCGCGCGCCGTCACTTGGTCGGCGCTACGCGAAGCCGCTGGTTGCCGGTGCGGCTGCTGATGGTTGGGCCGATTGGGCTCTTCATGTCGTCGTACTTCGATCAGGACTACGTCCATCGCGAGCTCGACTACGCCCCTACCCCATTCGTCGCCGAACGGATCGAGCTGCGACGCAAGTGGGTCGAGGGTCAGGAACCAGGCGCCGACGAAGAGATCCATCACCTCCCGGTCCGCGCGCCATGACGATCCTCTCCCATCGCGACTACCGAAACGGGGAGCAGCACGACGCCGAAGTCGTCGTCATCGGCACGGGCGCCGGCGGCGCGGTCGTCGGAGCCGAGCTGGCGGAGGCCGGGCATGAGGTGCTCTTCCTCGAAGAAGGCGGTTACCACCCAACCTCTAGCTTCAATCCGTATCTCACCGAGTCGATCCCGCGGCTCTATCGAGACGCGGGCGGCACGATCATCATGGGCAGGCCTCCTATCCCGTATGCCGAAGGCCGTTGCGTTGGTGGCGGCACGGTGGTCAACGGCGGAATGGCCTGGCGAACCCCCGAAAACGTTCTCATGGAGTGGGAACGCATCACCGGGCAACCCGATCTCGGCATGAAGGCAATGGAGCCCCTCTTCGACCGCGTCGAGAAGCGCATCCACGCCAAGCCGCAACACCCTTCCTCGATCGGCGAAGACAGTCGCTTGCTCGAAGAAGGCTCACGCCGGCTTGGTTGGCGATACCAGCACAATCGCCGGGCACAGGATCGCTGTGTCGGCTCGAACCAATGCCTCACGGGTTGCCCAACCGGCGCCAAGCAGTCGACCCTGCTGAGTTACATGCCGCGCGCATTGTCGAGCGGTGCACGTTGTCTGACCGAAGTCCGCGCCCAACGCCTTTGGATCGAAGGCGGCCGGTGCGTGGGCGTGCTCGGGAAGGCAATCAACCCACGGACTCGGGAAGAGGACATCGACGTTCGCGTCCGGGCTAAGGCCGTCGTCGTCGCCTGCGGCGCGGTGCAGACACCCTTTCTGCTTCTCGGTCACCGCCTAGGTCGCCCGAGCCGGCAGCTCGGCAAGAACTTTCTCTGCCACCCGAACACCAAAGTGCTGGCGATCTACCCGCACGACATCTGTGCATGGCAGGGAGTGAGCCAGGGCGGCCAAATCCGCGAGTTCCACGATGAAGGAATTCTCTTGGCAGAAAACGCGGTCCCGCCGGGCGCGGCCGCCACACAGATTCCTTTCCTTGGCGAAGAAGCGCTCGATCTCATGAAGCGATACAACGCCATGGCGATGACCGGTGTGCTCGTCGAGGATTCCCATGCGGGCACCGTGACGCGAAGCTTCGGCGCGCCGATGGCGAAATACACCATCACTCGCTACGACCACGAGCGCTTCCTGCGAGGCGTCCGCCACCTCGCCACCCTTCACTTCGAGATGGGCGCCGAGAAAGTGATCCTACCTTTCAGTAACTTCCACATCGCGAACAGTGTCGACGACCTCGCACAAATCGAGCGCAGCCAACAATCGCGAAGCACGATCGAGCTGTTCACCGTGCATCTGATGGGCACCTGCCGAATGGGCAGCCACCCGCGTCACTCTGTCGTGAACCTCAACGGAGAGCTTTGGGACCTGCCCGGTTGCTACGTCGCGGATGCAAGCCTTTTCCCGACGGCAGTCGGCGTGAACCCTCAGGTCACCATCATGGCGCTCGCCACCCGCGTCGCCCAGCGGCTACAGCTTCCAAATTGACAAGCCTCCAGCTTTTGAGCACATCGTATCCCTCCGATGCTCGATCTCCCACGACTCAAGCGTATCCGGCTGATGAAGCGGCCGATCGGCCAAGTGTTATTCGGCCATACGGTCCTCGCTCCGAACTACAACTTCTTCCCCGGCATCGACATTCAGCTCGAGGGACTGCAGAACATCCCCAACGGGCCGGTCATCTACGCGATGAACCACACGGACCGCTTCAACTACTTCCCCTTCATGTACAAGGTGTGGAAGCTGAAGGACCGCTACATCACGGTCTGGGTGAAGGGGAAGTACTACGAAAGCGCGGTCGCCGGCGCCTTCATGGAACTCACCAGCAACCTGCCCACGGTGTCTCGCGGATACATCATTACCAAAGACTTCACGCTGACGATGGGGAGGCGGCC
>CAXMRM010000075.1:0-9025 GCA_964196015.1 uncultured Myxococcota bacterium | reverse complement strand
CACCACAGCACCGTCATTGAAGAGGCGGGCAACTTCGCGTCGGCCATCACCCTCTGGGATATCGCCTTTGGCACCTTCGTCTACGCGCCAGGGCTCGCCCCCGAGGCCGTGGGCGTCGCCAATCCATAGACCTTCCGCTCGCCCCTGAACGTCTTTCGCAACCAGTTGCACCCCTTCGTCGACCAAGGACAAGACTAGCTTCGGGCGGCCATCAAGCCTCCCCCAGAAGATCGACCGACCTCCTTCACACCTGAGAAGGTCCGCCCTTTGGGCGGGCCTTTTCTTTTGGAATGTCGATCGGCGCCCGTACCCCAATAGGGTCCATGGTACTAACAACCCGTATGCATCTCCCGAGCGCCAGGGGTCTTTCGGCGAGTGAGGAGGATCGCTCGTTCCTCCAACGCCGCGTCGCGCTATTCGGGCTGGTCATCGGAGGCTTATACCTCTTCTTTTGGCTCTACCGAGTTGTGATGCTGCTCGTCATGAATCAACGAGAGGGGTTTCGGGACCCTTCGTTGTGGTGGCATCTGTCTGCCGTCGGGTTCTTCGTCGTGCCCTGGTTCTTGCTCCGGCGGGGGAAGCGCAGTGCTCGTTTCATCCGGGTGGTCGAGGGTACGGCGCTCAGCTTGGGCGTGTTCGCCACGGGCGTGATGGGCACCTACATCCCGTTCGAGGCGCGACCTGACTTCATCATGTTGCTTGCGCTTTCAAACGTAATTATTGCGCGGGCGGTGTTCGTTCCATGCACTGGTCGGTGGACCCTGACTCTGGGCCTAATCGTCGGAGCGGTGCTCCTGGCCTGTGTTTATTATGGCTCCCTGGGCTTGGACCTGCAGAAGCGCGGATCGTGGGCGACCGGCAGCTACTTCGGCATCGAGTGGTCCGTGGTCTACCCCGAGCTCACCGATCAAACCGCTCGGCGCCTAGCCGCCGCCATCACGACGGAGATCGCGATCTGGTGGGTCCTCACGACCGCGCTCAGCACGGGCGCTTCGGTGGTCATCTATGGGCTTCGCCGCAGAGTCCATGATGCCGAGCAGCTCGGGCAGTACCGACTCGAAGAAAAAATCGGCGAGGGAGGCATGGGCGCCGTTTATCGAGCGAGCCACGCATTTCTGCGAAGGCCAACCGCGGTGAAGCTTCTTCCTCCCGACAAAGCCGGCGCGGACAACCTGCGGCGATTCGAGCAAGAGGTGCAGCTCACCGCGAGCCTCAAGCATCCGAACACGATCACGATTTTCGACTATGGCCACACGTCGGATGGAATCTTCTACTATGCGATGGAGTACATCGATGGGCTGACTCTGTCGGACCTCGTCTCACGATCAGGCGCGCAACACCAAGGGCGTGTCATCGACTTGATGCGACAAAGCGCAGCGGCCTTGGTCGAGGCGCATGGCATCGGCCTGGTTCACCGCGACGTGAAGCCCGGCAACATCATGGTGCACCTGTTACACCCGCACGGCGGGGCTGGTGATTTCGTCAAGGTGCTGGACTTCGGTCTCGTCAAGCAGGTTCTGCAGGAAGGTGGCATCCAAGTGACCAATGAGGCGAACCTGTCCGGAACTCCGCAGTACATGGCGCCCGAGTCGATTACCGCGCCGGACGCAATCGATGCTCGCGCCGATCTCTACGCGCTTGGCGCCGTCGCGTATTACCTACTGACGGGCACACATGTGTTTACGGGAAAAAGCATTGTGGAGGTGTGCAGCCATCATCTGCACAGCACCCCGGAGCCTTTGTCGTCGAGGCTGGGCAAACCGATTGCGCCGGACCTCGAGCAACTGGTCTTGGGTTGCCTGGCAAAGGACCCGTCGGACCGGCCGCAGAGCGCATTCGAGCTCGAACGACGGCTATCCGATTGCGCCAGCATCCCTCCGTGGACCCCCGAGGACGCGCGACGCTGGTGGGAGGTGTACGGCGCGCCCGTACGAAAGACGCCTCCGCCCGAGGCCGAAGGCATGCTGACGGTGGAGCTCCAGCTCACTTCCGTCGATGCCCGCGATCGAGCATGAGTGATTGCATCGATTGGAGCAGCTCCTCTGGAGAGCTCGAGGTCGACCGAACCCCCAGGCGCTCGGAGCGCTCCGTTAGCCTCGGCCAAAGGGGCGCACGAACTGGTTCGGGCAAGACGTTGTACAGATATTCGAGGGCGGTGCCACGTAAGTTCTCGTCCTGACTCGAGAGAGCGCGCAGGGAAAGAATGATCGCGTCACGGTCGAGCGCCAGGCTCAGCAGTGTGAACACGTGCTCCAAGTTGCGATCTTCGCGGGCCTCCAGAAGCGCATGAATTTCGCCTCGAATCTCTGGAGCGACTTCGTCCCGGAGGCTCCGATGCGGCCGCTGCTTTGAATCCGCTGCGAGCTCCCGCGCGACCACCTCCATGATCACGTGCTCAGGCACATCGAGATCTCGGTTTGCTCGCTGCAGGTCGGCGAGCGCGTGCCCGCAGCGATAACGAACATCGAACTCCTCGTCTCTGAGGCCCTCGAGGAGGCCCCGCGCCGCACGCGGGTCCTCGACCTTGCGTAGCAGGCGCGGAATCCGGCGTCGGACCGTCACTGGACTGTCGCTGGCGAGCATTGCGTCGACCAATTGCCCAACGATCCGCGTGGTCATTCGCTCCAGCGCGCCATAGGCGGGTCGCGCATAGAGGTCGGTTCCGAGTAGGTCGATGACATGGGAAGCGAAGTGCGGGCTCAAGGACTCGTCGAACAAGACGTTCAGAACGCGATCTGGGTCATCCGATACCAGACCGGAGAGTTGATCGATCCAGACGTCACTATTCGCCGCGCTACGGTCGGCGTCTTTGCGACGCTCCAGCTCCTCGATGCTTTCCAACAGATCCCTTCGGTTGAGGGCTCCTCCGGTTTTTGCGAGTGTGTGAAGTGTCGTGGCGTCGACGATGTCGTCGGACTGGAGCACGACGGCGCCCGACCGCAAGCTCGTCGCAAGCTCTTGCACGTATCCTTCATGCAGCTGCCGGACCATCCATGTGGACATCAACGCCGCGATCACGGCGAGCCACAATACCCACGATGTGGCAGCGTCGGTCGTTGCGGCAAGAGCGACCGCCCCCATGACGAGGATGCTGCCGATCGCGTACCCAATTCGATTGCAGGCGATGTCGATGAGCGCCTTCGTCGCACGCTTCTTCATCGGAGGCACTGGTGTGTAAAGGAGCTCGTACCCCGAACGAAAGAGCGAGCTCGACATGACCGTTTGCGTTCCGCGCGAAAGGGCTGCCGTCCAGAGGCTCGTCCAGACCGCGCCGAAGGTGGCGCTGAGTGCGACGGCCAAGGGAAGAACCACCATCGTGCCGCCAAGACCAATCTTTTGGAGCAGCGGCTTGGCGAACCCCGCCTGCATCAGGAACGTCAGCAGCGAGGTGACCATGTAGAAGACTGCGAAAAACGAAAGAAGCCCGGCGGAATCTGCAAACCGGGCATCAGCCTCCGCTTTCATGGCGTAGTCCACGAAGACGCCGACCGCGCCGAGAAGCACGACGGTCACCGCGACCTTGCGCAAATACGGGTCCTTTTGGATCGTTTGAGTTCCAAACCGGGTCCCCTCGTCATTGGAGGACCGCTGAGGTTGCGCGGACTTGCCGATATTCCAAGCACCTAGTGCGACGAGCACACCGATCCCGCCGAGGCCGTAGAGCGCGGTTGAAAGCTCGGCGGAATCGGAGAGAGCGAACGCCAGCACTCCTCCCAACACGCCACCCAGGGTCGCGCCGGTGCCGACTTGTGCGACGACCGTCTTCGCGTAGAGCGGGTCGAATCGTTCGTTTACGATAGAGGAGAATGCGCTGATCACGAGGGCGCCCATTGTGCTCACGTGAACGTACGCGACCACGGCGACGGCCCTCGGCGCTACATCGAGCAGAGCCGCTTCGAGCACGAAGATCGCGCTATTGACCAGCGCGAGGCCAACGGCAGTCGCGCGTGGCCCCAACCGGGGCATCAGGTGGCCGACCGAGATCGCGGCTCCCAGAGAAAGCGCCGCTGCGGCCAACATGACCCGAGGTAGATACACGGCCTCGTATTCCGTCAGAAACAGCGCATCGCGGACGGCACGTCCAGCGATCAGCTGCCCAACCATCGGGATCGACGTCAGAATCGCAATCGATGCAGCGCGTTCGCGCGCTCGTTCCATCGGGGGAGGATACCCGAGTTCAGCTAGGACCGAACCATGGAGTTCGTCGCATACGCCCGAGCCACAGCAACGAGCCAATCAGCCAAGTCATCAGCTGCACCGTGCTGTCGCTTGACGAATCAACACTGCATCCGGAGGAGCTGCTAGACGGCGGGGGGGCGCTCCGAGGAGCTCCCCCCGATCCTCCGCCGGACCCGCCCCCACCTCCGGTCCCGCCACTCGGCGTCCAGGTCTTGAACGATTCCGTCAAGAGCCAGCCCGGGTTGCCGTCGGCGGAGAACGAATAGGCGCCGACGTCGGGAACGCCCTCGCGAGCCGTTCCATTGAAGTCGTCGGCCACCACGTGCGCGGCGCTTCCGGCTGCCTCCAACGCGCTTCCCTGTGCCGGAAAGACATCCATCGGCGGCGCACCGCTGAAGCTCGCACCAACGAAGTCGACGTTCACATCCCCTACGAGCATCGTGAGCGAACCTTCGAAAACCCCGCCCATCCCCGCGTTTCCTTCGAACGCGAGGCCGGACGTGCCGCCGTTGACGAAGAACGCCCATCCGTCCAGCGCGTACAGAGCATTGTTGGCGATGAGGACGGATCCGGAGATGCCGCGAAGGCTCACGGCGTTGCCGCCGGCATTGAGCACCGTGTTGTGCACGATCAGAAGCTCCGACGGGCTTCCCGACTGGTGCGGCTGCATTGCAATCCCGTCCGCGCTCGCGCCCAGGATGATGTTGTTGCGGATCACCGCGTCGGCGGCCGACTGAATGCCGTGGTCGCCGCAGTTCCACATCACGTTTCGTTCGATGATGTTCGGCGCGCCGTTCGAAGCGTAGGTGAGAATGCACGGGTAGTTCGTGTCGTGAATCACGTTGTCGCGGATGACGTTGCCGAAGCTTCCTTCTTTGAGCTCGATGCCATCGCCCTGGCTGACCGAAGGCTGGTTCGTATGGTGAATGTAGTTTCCTTCGATGAGACTGGAGACGACCTCGCAGCCGGCGTTGTTGCAGCCGAGGTACATTCCCTCCCCGGTGTTGTTGGTGTGGTGAATGTGGTTGCGAAGGATCCGAAGCGATTCGTAGGTGACACCCGAATCGTTGGCCCTGATTGCCACATCGCCGGTGTCGTGCACTTCGCAATCTTCGATAGTCAGAAAACGTGCGCCGCTAATTCGAATGCCCGCGGAGCCACCCGAGAATTCCATGCCGCGAATCGTGACGTGCTCCGCGTCGTCGATATCGACGATGTTCTGGTTGGCATTGGGACGGTGAAGGACTGGCGTTTCACCGTCGGCCGCGCGAATCACGATGGGAGCGCTTTCCGTTCCTGCGATGGAGAACGAGAATCGCTCGGTCAACGTGTACGTGCCGCCCGACACCACGAGCTCGTCGCCCGGCTGCAGCGCATTGATCATCGCCTCCACGTCATCGCTCGGCCCAGCGAGGAACAGCTCGGCCAAAGCGACCGATGGGACCGCGACCCCCATCAAGACGAGCAGCACCGCGACCGGGACGACTCTCGAAACCCCCAAAAACACGATTTCAAGGTAACGACTGACCGCCGGCATGGCAAAACCGGCTGCACGCACAACACCGTGTCTTGTCCTTTCCACCGACCGAGCGTCGCCTGCACGTGCGGCGCCAAGATGCGCTCCGGCTCCACTCGGTCGTTGCTCAGAAAGCGATAGAACGCTTCGAGCTCCGCCTCGGTCATCGCGTTTGGAAAACCCACATGCGGATTCGCCTCCAGCGTCCCGGCAATCTTCTGCAGCCTCGAATTCAATCTTTGATCACCGAACGCCGCCCCCGCGTACTCGCTGTGCACCAGTCGTTTCTCTTCCCCCATACGCTTAGGTAGATCACAAGGCTGCGAGTGCAGCAACAACCCCTCCTAACCGATCGAAATCAAACGCCGTTTCGACTTGTGTAGGATCATGAGACGCGCAGCCTGAGCGAACGTTTCGGTCCCATACGACGTCGGGCGTGAGCGTGAGCTACGCGCACCCCGCAGGGCTATGGCGGATGCCGCAAAGCGACTCGCGCACGTCGAGCCGTCGGCAACGCACGTAAGGGTCCGAGTTCTGTCCGCTTGGTCGCCTTCGCGATCATCGCGACTCACATCTCGCGACCGACAACGTTCTGAGGAACGACAGGTCACAAATTCCACGGTCACGTCATTGCGGCACAGCGTGGGGGACTCTTCCTAGCGTTTGTCCAGGAATGAACGGACGACTTGGGCCACATAGCCCGTTTCGCACGCCAGCCAGTACAGCACGTCGAGTGCCGATAGGATGCCGACGACCCGGCCCATTGGGTCCACCACCGGGATGCGGTGGACGCGCTCGAGTGACATCAGCGCCGCTGCCTGCGAGACCAATGCGCCCTCGCCGAGTGTGAACGAGACGCCCGTCATGATATCGGCGACGGTCGTCGTCGGTTGGTCGGAGCCCGTCCCGCTTTCGTAATGATGTCGGACGAGATCGGCCTGGGAGACGACCCCGACGGGTCTTCCGCCTCCGTCGACGACGGGCGCACCGCTGAGCCCGCTCTCGATCAGCAAAGCCGCGAGGGCTTGGACACTGACGTCTTCGCTTACGCAGCACACCTTGCCGCTCATCAATTTCGAGATCGGGGTGCTGTCGGCCAACATGGCCAACTTTCTATTCGCAGAGCTCGCGGAGCCTCCTTCGACCGCGTCTTGGGGCGAACTCTTTGGAATGGGGGCCTCGCTAGGGTGGCATTTCAAAACACCGCTTTGCTCTCCTGGATCGAGAGACATCTCCACGAACTCGTTGCAACTCACGCAGTCGGTCAGGTCGAGTGAGCGACCTTGCCCGGGACAAAAGACGGTTGCCCTCCACGTGGCCGCATCCCCGCCGAACAATGTTTGGCGAAATCGAATCTCGAGAGATTTCGGCTGCTGGTCGCGACTCGGCATCGTCACCCCCCAGAGGCAGCTTGGCGTCAACCACCCCGCTCCTTGTCCATGCGAGAACCATGCCAGCGGTTCGATGGTGCAATTTTGCGATGGTCAGGAAGCTTGGGCGTAAGAACTGCGCCTCGAAACGGCAGGGCGCATTTTTTTCGTCGACTAGCGGCTTCTCGATCTCGCGATCCCGCGACGGGAACAGACTTGAACCAGTACGGTGTATCGCGTACCCCATGATCAGTACCTTATGGACCAGGAAACGATGGGCTTGCGGGCACGGTCGTCAGAGCAGAGTCCTTCGAGTCCCTGCTGGGTCCCTTCCGAGCGAATCCAGCAGCTGGCTGCTGACCACAGCCGTGCGGTGCCGGGCGTCGGCGCCGAGCGCGCCATTCACTACACCGACTTCTACAAGAACGAGGCGCAACGCTACTCGACCGCGCCGGAGCTCAACGCGCACAGCCTCGCCTACCACCTGAGACAGCGCACCATTCGTATCTACGACAACGAGCTCATCGTAGGCACCCACACGGAGCACCGCATCGGCGCCATCTGCCAGATCGAGAAAGCAGGGGTGGCGATGCTCGAGGATCTGTTCCGCTTTGAAAAGCGGGCAGTCAACCCGCTCGCTATCGATCCAAAGGCGCGCTGGACGCTGTTGCGTTCGGTGATTCCCTACTGGTTGAATCGCAATGTCGTAATGCGGTCCTTTCCATGGTCGCGCCGTATTCGATTTGCCAAAGAGCAACTGAGTGGCACCTGGTTCACGGTCAACGAGGCCGGAGGGATCGCCCACTTTCTTCCGGATTACGAGTCGATCATCGAGCTCGGAACGGAGGGCTTGCGAGAGCGGGTGATCGCCCGGCAGACCCACGGAAGCTTGACCGAAGCGCAGAGGGATTTTCTCGATGCGAGCCTGGTGGCGCTTGGCGCAATCGAGATGTTTGCCGACCGGTATCGGGTCGAAGCCGAAAATCAGGGGAGGGCTGATTTGGTTGTCCTGCTGGAAAGTTGCCCTCGCAAACCGGCTAACAGTTTCCACGAAGCGCTTCAGACCATCTGGTTCTTTCAGTTGCTCGTTCAGACGGAGTCGCTCGACCAGGGCATCAGTCTCGGGCGCATGGATCAATATCTGTATCCGCTTTACCTGAAAGAGAAGGCACGGGGTGATTTCAACCCTGCTGAGATACGCGACCTACTGGCTGCCTTTTGTCTCAAGCTCTCCGAAGTGATCCCGCTTTTTTCGAGTCGCGCGACCAAGCTTTTCTCCGGATTGCCCAGTGGTCAGGCACTGACGGTTGGCGGCATCGATGAGGATGGAAACGACGCGAGCAATGAGCTCACGTTTGCCTTTCTCGATGTGATGGACTGCTTCAAGACCCGGCAGCCCAACTGGCATGCCCGCATCAGTGAGAATTCGAAGCCAGACTACGTTCGCCGGGTCGTTTCCGTGATTGCCAACGGTGGTGGCTCACCGGCGCTCTACAACGACGACGTCATCATGCCGGCGATGGTGAGAAGGGGAGTGCGGCCGCAGAAAGTCTGGAACTACGCCACCGTCGGTTGTGTGGAGCCAGCCCTTTCCAAGGAGAGCTTCACCTCATCTGACGCAGCCCTCTTCAACCTCGCGATCAATCTTGAGCTGGTGCTCGGCGGCGGAAAGCAACTGAAGAAATCAAATGAGAAGAAGCGTCCGTGGCTTTCTGGCATCGAGTCAATGGACGTGCTCTTTGGCCTGTTTGAAAAGCAGACCGGGGAGAAGCTTGCATATCTCAAGGAGTGTCTAGACGCGATTGAAAAGGTGAACGCCGACGCCTTTCCGACACCGTACTCGTCCCTCACCATCATGGGCTGCGTGGATAGCGCCACGGACTTGAGCTCTGGCGGGGCGCCCTATAACGCCTCCGGGATTCAGGCCGTGGGCGTCGCCGACGTAGTCAACTCGCTGGCG
>CAXMRM010000074.1:0-11810 GCA_964196015.1 uncultured Myxococcota bacterium | reverse complement strand
ATCAGCGTACGGGGCGCACGATCAGCATCCCCAATAGTCTGTTCATGACAGAGCCGGTGCTCAACGAAAGCCTCGCCGGCGAATACATGCTGCACTTGATGACCATCCCGGTCGATCGAAGCGATGATCTCGCAGCGATTGAGAGCAAGGCTCTCACCGCCGCGCAGGAAGCATGCGCGGATTTTCTCGACGATGTGCGCCGCCCCATCGCATCTCGCTATCGGCGCCACGGCCTGAACCCGCCCATCGTCGATCCGCGCGTCACGTACCAGGTTGTCGACAAGAACACAGTGAACATCCTTCTCCGAATCCCAACGCCGATCAGGCTCGAGCGCCAGGTCGAACAGCATGTCCTTCGAGCAGTCCTTGGCGTGCCGGAGGGCCGTGACACGCTGGCCCCACCAGCTCCTGGGTAGCGCGGAGGCGCGACCCGCGGTCGCTGCCACTAACTGCGCTACTCCCACCGGAGACGCTAGAATGCGTTCGCTCATGGGTAACGCGCGGCACGCGAACACGCTGGACGGCCTCGTTGCGATCGCGCTAGGCAGCGTGTTTTTCGCCCTCTATCTGCTCACCTTGTGTCGCGCGGTTTTTTGGTACGACAGCGCCGAGTACGTGACGGCAGCGGTGACGCTCGGCATTCCTCACCCGCCCGGCTACCCGCTCTACACGGTCGTTGGGCATGTGTTCACCTGGTTGCCGGTCGAGTCAGCCGTAGCGCTAAACGCCATGAGCGCGACGTTTGCGGCCGTCGCCGTGGCGCTCACCTACCTCGTGTGCCGCCGGCTCGGTCTCGATCGCATTCCCTCCGGCGTCGGCGCAGCGACACTGGGTGGCGGCAAATTGTTCTGGGCGAATGCCGTCGTGGCCGAGGTCTACTGCCCCGCTCTAGCGGTGATCGCCCTCGTCATCTACTTGTTGCTCCGCTCTCGCCAGGAGGCTCGCTTCGGTCTCACCTTGCTTGCCGCCTACGTCGCAGGGTTGGGGCTCGGCATCCACCTTTCGATCGCGACGCTGGGCCTCGGACTCGCGTTCCTGGTGTGGTCGTACGACACGCCGGTGGACCGCCCGAGCGAGCTCCGACGACTCTTCGTGGGCGCGGAGCTCGGGGGCCGGCTCCGACGATGCCTCGCGGCTGGCGCAATGGCGCTCCTGGGGAGCCTGGTGTTTCTCTATCTCCCCATCCGCGCCGCACAAAAACCGGCGCTCAATTTCGGAGATCCGTCCAACTTCGAGCGATTCCAGTGGATGGTCACCGGGGGAACATACAAGGGCTGGTTCCTAAACGACCTCGATCTCAGCGATCGTGCCATGGTGATCGCGGAGGCCTTCCGCGACCAGCTTCACATCGCCGGCATCGTTCTCTCGATCCTCGGCTTGATCTGGTTTTGGCGGCGGCGCCCCCTCGAGTGGATGGCGTTCATGCTCATGGCCGCCGGAAACATCGCGTTCTTCTTCCGATACCGGGTACACGACGTCGAGGTGTTCTTTCTCCCGACTACCCTTCTTCTTTGCTGCTTCGTCGGGGCCGGGGCACAAAGCCTGATCGACGCGATTGGGCGATTCGTGACGACAGTCAGGGCGCCCGCCATGCGGAACCTCGTGCGAGCGGCCCTGGTCGTGTTCGCCGGATCACTGGCGCTCGGCAACTATCGGGACGTCGACATGAGTGGATTCCGGGAGACCGAGAAGTTCATCGCGGCGGTCGAGAGCACCCTTCCCGAGAACGCCATCATTTTGAACTTCACAACGCCACCCGAGTGGAAGCGCGACGCGGTCTTCGGAATGTACGCGCAGAAGGTGTTGGGGAAGCGACCCGACGTAGAAATCGTGATTCCCCTCAACCCGGGTCTCATCCAATCGGCGCTGCAATCGGGTCGGCCGGTGTACGCGTACTTTCCCGAGCGGCGACTGATCCGCGATTTCGAGGTCACCCCTGAAGGTCCCCTCTTCCGCGTGCTCGGTCCTCGCCCGTAGCGGCGCCCCTTGCGTCCCCCCGGGTTGGTCAGATAGGGCTAGGCCCATGAGCCAAACCCCATCGAACGACCTGGAAGCTCGGATTGCACGCCTCGAGGCGATCGAAGCGATCAAGAATCTCAAAGCCCGCTACTGGTACTGCTGCGACCAAAAAGACGTCGAGGGCGTTCGAGACTGCTTTGCGGAGGGTCCCGTCGAAATCCACTACGACGGTCCGGTCGGCTTGGTGCACCACCGGGACGGGCTGTACGAAGTCTTCAAGGACGTCGCGTGCCAGTCGCACATCGTCGAAATGCATCACGGCGGCCCGCCGAGCATCGAAGTACACTCAACCGACGAGGCAAGCGCGCGATGGGGTCTGGTGTATCACCTCCTGAACACCGAGGCGCGAACCATCAGCGTGGTCGGCGGCTATTACGACGACGAGTACAGACGCGTGGCGGGTGAGTGGCTGATCAGCAAGGCGCGCTTCGAGGTCTGCTCGGCCGTGACGTGTGGCTGGAAGGACGCTGCCCTTCGGCTCCTGTACTCCGGGGCCACGCTGCCCGCGTGAGCTCGCCTGTTTGCTGACCCGAGCCTGGTTTGCCAAGGTGCCGGCTTTCGCGAGTGACCCACTAGTGAGGGTGTGATGGCTACGATGAGATCGCTGGATGGCTTGTGCTGCTTGGTAACGGGAAGTGCGGGGTTCGTGGGGAGCAATTTGGTTCGCGCGCTGCTCGCACGCGGCTGCCTCGTTCATGGGTTCGATCAAGCGCCGGCGCCGTTGGAGGATCCGAACCTCCGATGGTTTCGAGGCGACGTGCGCAGCGAGCAGGACCTTCGCGCCGCGTTCGAAGGCGTCGATACCGTGTTCCACACCGCCGCGTTGATCGAAACGGTCAAGTACGCGCCGCCGGCGCTCGCGGGCTTGGTACGTGGCGTGAACGTCGAGGGCACAGCCGTGGTGCTCCGGGTTGCGCAGGAGTCGGGCGTCAAGCGACTGGTTCACACCAGCTCGATCATCACGGCTTTCGGTCAGCAGATGGCGGGCGCCGATGAGACCGGCCCCTACAGCGAGGCCACCGATCTCTACTCCTCGACGAAGGTCGCCGCCGAGCGACTGGTTCTTGCTGCGAACGGCCAGTCCGGGCTCTTGACCTGCGCCGTCCGTCCCGGCGGCATCTATGGGCCGGGTGAGCGGAAGACCTTCATCGGTCCGATCGTGAAGGCCATCAAGGACGGGTTTCCGATGGTCGTCTTCGGTGATGGTGAATCGCTGATGGACTACACGTACATCGACAATTTGGTAGACGCCCAGCTGCGCGCCGCGGAGCGGTTGGTCGATGGTTCGCAGGTCTGCGGGCAGGCGTACTTCGTCACCGACGGCGACCCGATCAACACGGGGGCCTTCACTCAGACCCTCGTGCGGAACATGGGGCTAAATACCAAGGCCGTCCGAATTCCGGGCCTGGTCGCGCGTGCGATGGCGACCGCGAGCGAACGCGTATTCCAGGTTTTTGGCAAACCGAAGCCTCCAGTGAGTATCGTCGACACCAATCTCTGCCTGGTCGATAGCTACTTTTCGATCGGCAAGGCAAGACGTGACTTGGAATACGAACCACTGGTAAACACCCAAGAGGGGCTTCGAAGAACTGCTGAGGACGCTCGGGAGTACTACGACAGCCTCGGAGCCTAGCCACCATGAAAGTCAGCGTCATCGTCCCGGTGTACAACGAGGAGGAGAGCATCCCCGAGCTGTACACCGAGCTGGTGGCCGTTCTCGATCGCGGGCCGTGGGACGCCGAGCTCGTCATCGTCGACGATGGCAGCACCGATCGGAGCGCGGCCGTGATCTCGGGAATCGCGAGGCAGGACCCGAGCGTTCGTTTCGTTCGCTTTGCTCGGAATTTCGGTCAAACCGCTGCGATACTGGCCGGCATCGATCACGCCACCGGGGACGTGCTCGTCCCGATGGACGCCGACCTCCAAAACGATCCGGAAGACATTCCGAGGCTCCTCGCGAAGATTGAAGAAGGATACGACGTCGTCAGCGGCTGGCGGAAGAACCGACAGGACCGTTTGTGGAGCCGCCGCGTGCCTTCGAAGGTCGCAAACAAGCTCATCAGCGCGTGGACTGGGGTCGCGTTGAATGACTACGGATGCACCTTGAAGGCATACCGCGCGACGGCGCTCAAGGGCGAACAGCTCTACGGGGAGATGCACCGTTTCATTCCCATCTATGCGTCGTGGAGAGGAGGGCGCCTAGCCGAGATCGTCGTCAATCATCGTGCACGCCGCTTCGGCACGAGCAAATACGGCATTGGGCGCACGTTCAAGGTCCTGCTCGACTTGATGACGGTGAAGTTCCTGAGCGGCTACACCACGAAACCCGCCTACCTTTTCGGCGGGATCGGAATCAGTCTCATTGGGATTGGCGCCATCTTGGCTCTCGGCTCGATTCTCGAGTGGCTGATCTGGAACGCATGGCCCCACAAGATGACCGTGATGATGTTGGCGACGTTTTTTGTCACCAACGGCGTGGTGCTCCTGTGCATCGGTTTGCTCGCCGAGCTCGTGGTTCGCATCTATCACGGGCAAGGCCATCGCAGGACCTACGTGCTGGCGTCCGAGGTGCGGTCCGGGGACGTGCCGAGCGTGCGTCCTCCCCCGAGGCCATAGCCGGATGTGCGGAATCGCAGGCATCGTCACCCCGCAGGCGGGCTCACCCGACGCGCCGCCCATCTCGCCCTACACGATCCGCGCGATGACCGAGGCGATCGCTCACCGTGGACCCGACGCGGACGGTTTCTTCGAAGCCCCCGGCGTCGCACTAGGTCATCGCCGCCTCAAGGTCATCGATCTCGAAGGCGGCGTGCAACCGATGTCCGACAGAGACGAGACGGTTTGGGTCACCTACAACGGCGAGATCTACAACCACGCAGCTTTGCGTCGCGAGCTCGAGACCAAAGGGCGCGCGTTTCGGTCGCACTGTGACACCGAGGTTCTCGTTCATGGATACCTCGAGTGGGGAGCGACCGAGCTCCTCGACCGCATCGACGGCATGTTCGCGTTCGCTATCTGGGACGCGCGCACGCGACGCACCGTCTTGGCGCGCGACCGAATGGGCCAGAAGCCGCTCTTCTATGCCTTTTTACCGGACGGCACGTTGGTGTTCGCGTCCGAGTTGAAGGGTGTCTTGGCGCACCCGGGCGTCGATCTCGCTGTGGATGAAGCCGGTCTCGCCGCGTACCTCACGTTCGAGTACCTTCCTGGCGACCTCTCGATAGTCGAGGGAGTCCGAAAGCTCGCGCCGGGGACGTGGCTCAGCTTCGAGGCAGGCGAACCGACCCAAAGCTGCTACTGGGACATCCCGTTCGTCGATGCGCCTCGTCCGGAGCATGCTGTCGAGCGATTTACCGAGCTGTTCGACCGTGCGGTCTCGCGCCGCTTGATGGCCGACGTGCCACTTGGGGTCTTCCTTTCCGGAGGCCTCGACTCGAGCTCGGTCGCGGCGTCCGTCGTGAGGCAGCGATCCGCGGCCAACGTGAAGACGTTCTCGATCGGCTTCGAGGAGCAGAGCTACGACGAGTCCTCGATGGCGCGGATGGTGGCCGACCACCTCGGCACCGAGCATCACGAGCGGATTTTCACCGCTGACGCCATGCAGGACGTGCTTCCGCAGGTCGCTTCGGTGCTCGACGAGCCGTTTGGCGATGCCAGCTTGCTTCCGACGTATTTGTTGAGCGCGTTCGCAAGGGAACAGGTGACGGTCGCACTCGGCGGTGACGGTGCCGACGAGCTTCTCCTGGGCTATCCCACATTCTTCGCAGACGCGTCCGCGCGCCTCTATTCGCGGTTGCCCGGCGTCGCGCGGCAGGCGTTCCGTGGATTTGGGCGCGCGTTGCCGGTGAGCACCAAGAACTTCAGTCTAGATTTCAAGCTCAACTCGTTCTTGCGGGCCGCGGACGCGCCGTCGGCGTGGCGTCACCCTTTGTGGTTGGGCAGCGTCATCCCCGGATCGGACGACGATCCGCTGCACCCAGACTTGCGCGCCGCTCACCCGACGGCCGCCGTGCTCGACTTCGTTGGCGGCCTCTACGAAGTCCCGGAGACCCAGGCGCATCTGCAGCGTTTGTCGTACCAGTACTGTCGCTCCTACCTTGCCGAGGACATTCTGCACAAAGTGGATCGCGCGAGCATGGCGGTCTCCCTCGAGGCGCGCTCCCCGTTCCTCGATAGGGCGCTCGTCGAGTACATCGCGAGCTTGCCCCCGAGCCTGAAGCTCGAGCAGCCAAGCAAAGGCAAGGCGATTCTCAAGCGGGCCATGCGGGAGCGCATTCCGTCGGCGGTCATCGACCGCCCCAAGAAGGGGTTCGGGATTCCCGTAGCCGCTTGGCTCAAAGGGCCTCTTAACCCCCTGGTCGACGATCTGTTGGGGGAGCGGCGTCTCTCTTCTGCAGGCTACTTCGACGCGGCTCGGGTTCGCCGATTGGTTGACGAGCACCGACGCAATGAGAGAAACCATCGGAAAGTGCTGTGGACGCTCCTGAGCTTCGAGCTCTGGCGGGAGGCAAGAGGTATCCCAGCGCGCGCCTGAAACCGGTCTGAGATGATGTACAGCTACGACGAGAAGTTTTTCTACTATACCAATCAGATCTCGGCGCGGTCCGCGGAGGTCGTGGTCCCGCTGCTGTACGACGCGTTGCGTCCCTCGAGCGTTCTCGATCTGGGCTCTGGTTGCGGTATCTGGCTCGCCCGCTGGAAGCAGACGGGCGCGACCGACATCGTCGGAATCGATGGCGACTACGTGGCCGGCAAGGACCTCGTGATCCCTCCAGAGTCTTTCATCGCGGGTGATCTCGTGCGGCCGGTTGATCTCGGGCGCAAGTTCGACCTCGCGCAGAGCCTGGAGGTGGCCGAGCATCTTCCGGCTTCGCGTGCGAGGGGCTTCGTGTCGGATCTCTGTCGCCACTCGGATGTCGTGTTCTTCGGTGCGGCGCCGCCGGGGCAGGGTGGGGAGAACCACATCAACGAGCAGCCGTACGAATACTGGCAGAAGTTCTTCGAGGACGAGGGATACGAGGCATACGATTTCGTTCGCCCCCAGGTGTTGCCTCGGCCGGAAGTCACGCCATGGCATCGATACAACCCCGTGCTCTACGTCCGAACGAGCATCGCCCACACGCTTCCCGAAGCAGTTCGGAGTACACGCGTACCCGTTGGCACCCCCGTTCCGGACCTCTCTCCAGCGCTTTACCGGGCGCGGAAGGCGGTGGTCCGACAACTGCCCCCCTGGGCCACTCGCGCGCTCGCATCGGCACGAAAGCGTCTGGCTCGCTAGTTCCGCCGGAACAGTTGCCACATGCCGGATCGTCCGACGAACTCAACCGGCGCGTGGATGCTCGTCAAGATCGGCGAGGGCTCTCTTCCGACGTCTCGCACGATGAAGTAGTCGTAGCTGGAGCCACGGTGCTCTTCCCACTTCAGCATCCTCGGGTCCCATACGAACATACGCGGGATCCTCGGTTCGGTCTCGGGTCGGTAGCGAAAGAGAAGCGGGAAGTTGATCGCGAAAGAAAAGTCGACGACGCCTCCTTTCTCGGCCTGATACCATACGGGGGTGTGTAGAAAGACCGGCGTCCGCATGTACCTGCTGTTCGGACGAACCGGGATGGAAAGAATGCGTGCGTTCACAGGGAGTTGGTCGATGACCTGTTTCAGCCCCGCGACCTCCGGCTCGTACGACCAGAACTGGAGGGTAGTCATCATCGTGCAGGTAACGGCAACCGCGGGGCCGAGGAAGAGACGAATGTTACTTTGGGGGGCCGGACTCTTTCGCTCCATCGCATAGAGCCACGTCGGAATCGCGAACACCGCGTATCGCGAGTATAGAAACGCGGTGCCCAAGAACTCGTGGGGGACCAGCAGGAAGATTGCGACCGTCGCGGCGAACGGGATCCACCGTGCTGGATTGCGAGAGGGCCTTGCACCAAGAAACAACGGCAGTGCAAACGCGAAGATGCCGACGAAGAGCGTCCAGAGCGCAGGGTTCTCCCCTGCGACTTCGGAGAACAGGCGAACGAGCCGCGGCATGAGTCCGGGGAGCTCCCAAAGCATCGCCCGGTGCGTCAGGGACTCGGTACTCCGAGTCACGTAGAGCCAGATCAGAACCAGCGGAAGAAGAACGATGATCGGCGCCAACGACACCAGTCCTGGTTTCCAGTCTTCGCGCTTGGCCAGGATAGTGAGTCCGAGGATGAGAGCCACGTAGATGAAGAGCAGTACGTGCACGAAGAACAGGCCGGCGAATCCCGCCGTGAGCAGAACGCCGGATCGCCGCGTTGGTTTCTCTGCGTAGCGCAGCGCGGCCGTCAAGAGGAGCAAGGCCAGCGGGACCCCGACGAGAAAGTTGAGGAAACCCCAGTCGAACGAGAAACAGAAAACGCTCGGGAACACCGAGAAGACCCACCACCTGTTGCCGCCTACCTCGCGAATCACGAAACGAGTCGCCAGCGGGATCCCGATCAACGCCACGGTGATGACCGTGGTAAGCGCGGCGTTCACGGACATGAACGGCGTCAGAACGAACGCAAACAAGTAGCCGAAGAGGTACGGCGTAAACCAGTTCTGCAGGTAGATCTGTTGGTAGCCGAAGTCGGGATCGGACCATCGCGTCCAGATCGCGATCTGCGCCGCGTGTTGCGGCAGATCGGTCATGGGAAGGTACTCGACGGTCCACAGCGGGACGGCCAAGAGCGCGCAGCACACCCAGAAGGTGATCGAGAACCAGCGGTCGCCCCCCATGACGCGAAATCGTATCTCAACGGTGCACGCGTTCGCAAATACCGCGTCCGATGTGCGGTCCAGCCGCAGAAGTCGCGTTCGGTGTTGGCGTTCCGCGCGAATTCGCGCGCGATCGAACCTGCCTAGTAGACTCTCTCGCAGGGGAAGTCGTGGTCATCATTCAAGTGCTCATTTGCGCAGCTTTGTATGCGCTGACGTGGCGCAAGCTCTTCTTCGAGCTCTGTCTTCTACCCCGCTCTGCTTACGAGGGTGGGTCGATCGTGCTCGGGATGCTTCAGCACCAACCGACGCTCCTGATGCTTCTGCTCGGTGTGCTTCCGCTGTTCGTGTTCCGCAAGCGGATCTCCTGGGACCTGATCGACGTCTCGATGAAGATGCGCAACTTCATTTGGATCGTGGCCGCGGTGATGGGCGTCACCTTCATTTTCTCCGGCTACAACTACTACTACGACCAGTCGTTTCTCCTCGATCGCGTCGTGCTGGTGGTCCTACTGCTCCTCATCCGAGCTCATCCAGGCTTCCTGTTTCCCTTCGTCGTCACGATGATGGCCTTCGCCCTGCAGATCCATCACCCGTTGCCCGAAGCAATGTGGAACTGGCCGGACAAACGGATGCCCACACATCTGTTGTTCGCGTTCGTGTGGTTCGTCTATCTCCGGATCTTCGTTCGGACCGACCACCGACTTCCCATCATCCTCGCCGTCTTCGTGGCGGGGTCGACTTACGTTCATGCCGGGCTGTCGAAGCTGGCCATCGGGCCAGAGCTCTCGACCTGGCTCCTCGACAACCCCACGTCCAACATCTTCGTGTCCGCTTACCAGAATGGGAACTGGCTGGGGCAGCTCAGCGTCCCGCAAGTCGTCGACATCGCAGGCTTCCTGAGCAAGATCGACTTGTTCAACAACGGATACACCCTAGTTGCCGAGATCGGTGCGGCAATGATGTTGCTCGACCGACGTGTTGCCCGGCTGTTTCTCGGTGCCTGCGCACTCCTGCACGTCGGCATCCTTGCGAGCTCCGGCATCTTCTTCTGGAAGTGGATCATCGTGGATATCGCGATGATCTGGTACGTCGGATCGCTCTGGAAGTGGGGCATGCCCCTCGTCTCGGCGGGCAATCTGCGCGCGCTTGCGCTCGCCGCGCTCACGTTTGCCTTCGCAATGACTCACTTCAAGACGACGGGAATCCTGTTCGCTTGGTGGGACACGCGTCACGCGCAGTTCTTTTCTTACGAGGTCGAAACCGAGTCAGGCGAGAGGTACAGCCTCGACCCGCGGTACTTCGAGCCCTACGACGTCATGTTCGTTCAGAGTCGATTCTATTACATCCTGCCGCAACCTGTGCTCTCCGGGACGTACGGGACGACCCATCGCTATCCGGTGTTCGAGGCGCTTCAACGCCTCGGCGTCGAGCATCTACCCGGGATCTACGAGCGCTACGCGATCAACTTCTTTCAGTCGGACCGCAGGTACGATTTTGGGAGGTTCATTCAGCGCTACGTCACAGCGGCGATGCGACGCGATCGGAAGGAATTTCTACCGAGCTGGCTATCCGTACCGTACCATTTCCAGACGACTTTCCCGGCTGACAACTACTCCGGAGATTCGAAGATCGAGGCTGTCCACGTCTATTTCGAGCAGCATTTTTACGACGGAACGCAGATCGTCGACCTGCAGCGCACCGAGGTGATGGCGGTCCCCATCGGCGCTGACCTCGTCAACCGGTGACGGACCTCGGAATTTCTGGTAACAACGGCGCTCTTGACCCGTTCAAGGCGGTACCTATGAATGGCCGAATGTCGTTAGACACTCTTGCGGGTGATTTCCAGCGGGTTCGCGCGTACACGGAGACGCTTGCTGCGCCCCTGTCCGCGGAAGATCAAGCCGTTCAGAGCATGCCCGACGCGAGCCCCACCAAGTGGCATCGCGCGCATACGACTTGGTTCTTCGAAACCTTCGTGTTGGGCCCGGCTGGCGTCGCGCGGCTCTCACCGGAACTGTACGCCGTGTTGTTCAACAGTTACTACAACGCGGTCGGGGACCAGTACGACCGCCCGTCGCGGCGACTTCTCACGAGGCCGGGACACGACGAGATCACCGCCTATCGCGAACGCGTAGATGCTGCGGTCCTCGAGTTGTTGCACACCGACCTCGAGGCCGATCTCGCGGCGCGTATCGAGGTAGGACTTCATCACGAACAGCAGCACCAGGAGCTGCTCGTCACGGACATCAAGCATTTGCTCTCGCGCAACCCTCTCGACCCGGCATACCTCGACGGGCAAACTCGATCCGACGATGCGGCCTCGTCGCCTGACTTGCGATGGGCCGACTTCGTGCGGGGTGTCGTCGGCATCGGGTGCGACCGGGCAGGGTTTCACTTCGACAACGAGGGCCCGGTTCACGATGTGCTCATTCACCCGTTTCAGATCGCCCAACGCCTCATCACCAACGGGGAGTACCAGGCCTTCATCGAAGATGGCGGCTACCAGCGTCCGGAGCTGTGGCTCAGCGAAGGCTGGCATGCCGTGCAGGTACACGACTGGCGCGCCCCTTTGTATTGGCGCGACGACCCCGAAGGTCGGACCGCGTTCACGCTCCACGGTCGTGACCGGGTGCGGAGCGCTGAGCCGGTGATTCACGTGAGCTACTACGAAGCGGACGCGTACGCGCGCTGGGCCGGCGCGCGCTTGCCCACGGAGCAGGAATGGGAGGTCGCGACCGCCGATCCGGAGCCTGCGCCCTTGTGCGGCCGCCCGCCGTCGAGCCATCCCGTGGCTCCAAGCTTGTACGGAGCCGCATGGCAGTGGACGAGCTCCAGCTACGCGGCGTATCCGGGCTATCGACCTGCGGGCGGCGCGCTTGGGGAGTACAACGGGAAGTTCATGTGCAACCAGCAAGTGCTGAGAGGAGGCAGCTGCGCGACCTCCGCGGGACACACACGCAGAACTTATCGGAATTTTTTCCCATCGGGAGCGCGCTGGCAGTTCAGCGGCATCCGGTTGGCGAAGGATGGTGGTTGAGTCGATGATTGCATTTGATCCGTTGAGCACT
>CAXMRM010000073.1:0-15914 GCA_964196015.1 uncultured Myxococcota bacterium | reverse complement strand
CGTTGCACTGACGCACCGAGTCCTTGACCATCTGCCACGTGCGGGGCGTCAGCGCCTCGGCGTGATCGGTGAGCGAGTAGAAATCGAGCTGGGAGCAGAAGCGCGCGAAGTCACATGCGTCCGCGGGCGGATGCACGCCCTCCCCACCCATCAAGGGGAGGCCAAATTGAAACGCGTCGACCGAGAGCGTCGAGTGCACGTGAAGGTCGCCAAAGAGTACGCGCGTCTCGGGGCTGTCCGCGATCGCGCGCTGCGCTTCGTCGCGCGCGCTCAAGATGCCGCGGTCGAGCGGAGTAGGCGAGATCTCCCCATCGATCTGCAGGTCGCCATCCCCGAGCACGACCCACAGGGCGGGGAGCAGCAAAGCGAAGAGCACGAACGTCGCGAGGCACCCTCACTTCCAAACCGACATTGCGCCGCAGGATAGGGGCCCGTCACCGCCAAGCCAAGCGGCTTGTGCGGCTCAGCGCGCCCAGCGAACCGTCTCAGCTGCGCCAGCGATCACCTGATTCTGGTCCAGACCGTCTGGCCCGGAGAGATAGACCCCCGGTGAGCCACGGCGATTCGACGAAAAGGCGATCAAACGGCAGTCGGGCGAGAAAGCCGGATCCTTGTTGTCGCCCTGGCCTTGTGTGAGCCGCTGGTACTCCTGGGTCTCCAGGTTGACGGTGAAGATGTCGAAGTTGCCGTCGCGCCCGCTGAACGCGATGAACGGCTGCTTCGGATCCTGGCACCAAACCGGCGTTTGATTGTGGCTCCCGCGAAACGTCACGCGCTGCACGTTCGTCCCGTCGTTCTTCATGGTGAAGACCTGCGGGCTCCCGTGACGGTCCGACACGAACGCGAGCTTGCCGCCCGGTCCGCAGGTCGGACTCACATCGATCCCGCGACTGCGAGTCAGGCGCCGCAAGCCCTTGCCATCGAGGCCCGAGCTGTAGATATCGTAGTTCCCGGACCGCGACGACGAGAAGTACATACGCTCGCCGCAGATCGCAGGCGCCATCGTGATGCCCTTGCCGCCGATGACTCGCTTACCACCGACGCGCGTGTTCGTGATGAACGTCCCTTGCTTGGTCATGCGCGTGTACCAAATCGAGCCTTTTCCAAAAGTGGGAAGCATCGACACACCCTGGCCGCTCGACACCTTTCGAACCCCGTAGCCGTCCATCGCGGCGGCGTAGACGCTCTTGTGGCCAGGTCCGTGCTTACGGGCGAAAACAACATCGGTCCCAAACGGCCCGTAGGTCCCGGTCACGACCCCGATCACTTCGTTGGCGAAGGCGTGCATCCACTTGCGAAGCTCAGTTGCCGGCCCGCGGTAGGTACGACGAAGCGCAGGGACGGCACCTCCGCTCGACTGATAGAACCGAAGCTCGACGCTCAATGCGGCGTCGTTCCCGAACACCTGACCCTTGATGACGCCATTGGCGCCCAGCATGGCCCACGCGCCGACATCGACCCCGAGGCCCAAACCAACGTAGTCGTGTCGGACCGACTTCGGGCCGATGGTGCGAAAACCGGGCATCAGCCGGAAGTCATTCTGCAGGACAGCTCCGCCGTTCGCGGCGCGTTGATTCGGCTCGCCGAGCAAATTGGGAATCCCGATTCGGAATACCTCTTCGTCGGGAGCATCGATGTCGACGACGATTTTTTCCTCCGGCAAAGGCGGCGCGTCCTCCTGTCCTACGGCCCGCAGCGCGGAGAAAACCAGAAGGCCGAGCGCAAGACCCGCTATCAGCGCGCCTCGAAGCCATCCATCTCGAAGTTCAATCAAAGTCATGTGCAACCTCAACGGGCGTGTCGCCCAAAGAAACGCAGAGAGATCGTTTCCTCCAAAATGCGATTCGCTACCGCCTCCGGCGGCGACGGAAGATCCGCTCCCTGTGCTTGATTCATCCTCCGACGAACGGATTCATCGAATGCTTCATTCCCGCTCGGGCGCTCTACTTCATAGTCGCCGACACGCCCGTCTTTCGTGATCGAGAGCTCGATCACGCAGGTGAGTTTCTGCAGTTCGTCGTCCGTGATCAGCGTGGGCACTTGCCAACCTCTACGAAAGTACGAGTACAGCTTTCCCAGGTAGATCTCCAACTCGTCCCCGCTTGCTTTGGTGCCTTCGGCGATCCCCTCCGGGTCACCCTCGAGCTCGGGCCCCTTCGTCAGATCGGAAATCGCGCCCGCCCGCTCACCAAGCTGTGAGAGCAAATCCTCGTCGCGCTCATTGCGCCTCTTCTTGGGCTTCGCGAGACCCTCTTCCTTTTTGCCAGTCGGCACCGCGGCCATCGGCTCGGAGTCCGGGGCTTGGGGCACCGGCGCGGTTTGTTGCGCTTCGGGGATCTCTTTGCTGGGCAATTTCCGGGGTTCCTTCCGCTTGCCAAGGCGCACGAACCGCGTTTCGATCACTTCGATTGGCGCAGGCGGCAGATCATCGACGCCCACCCCGAAGACCGACTGCAGCCCGCCGAAAAAGAACCCGCTCAGCAAAGCGAGCACGGGAATCAAAACGAGGGCTGCCAGCGTGAAGCCGACTCCCCCCGCGATCTCCGTCAGCGTCGGCTGCTCCGTCTCCAGAAGAGAGAGTGCCCGCCAGTCGCCCGCCTCCGCCATCTCCTATCTCGGCTCTCGCGTGACCGGGTCGGTAACCAGCCCCATCTTTCCAATGCCAGCCTGGCGCACGAGCGCGAGAACCTGCGCCACCACGCCGTATGGAACCTGCTCGTCCGCTTGCACGAACACCTCGTCGACATTGCGAATCCGCTCGTCGGTCACGAGGCGCTGCCTCAGGACGTCGAGCGAAACCTCTTCATCGAAGAGAAAGATCCGCTGGTCGCGCTGCACGGTGATCAGCGGGTGCTCTTGATCGATGTTCATTCGCGGCGCGTCCGCTTTCGGAAGCTCGACGTTGACGCCCGTCGTCAGCATCGGAGCGGCACTCATGACGATGATCAGCAACACCAGCATGACGTCGACAAGTGGTGTGACGTTGATTTCGCTGAGCGGGCTCCCCCCGCCTCCGCTGCCGCTCGAAAACCCCATCGACTACTCCACCAACAAGTGGCGGCGAATGATATTCAGGTAGTCACTCGCAAACGCAGCCGTCTCGCTGTCGACGACGCGAATGCGCCGGACGAAGTAGTTGTAGGCCATCACCGCGGGAATAGCGGCTGCAAGTCCCATCGCCGTCGCGATGAGCGCTTCGGCAATGCCCGGCGCAACGACGTCGAGCCCGGCGCTCTTTTCACCATGGATCGCGATGAATGAGTTCATGATGCCCCAGACCGTGCCGAACAGCCCGATGAAAGGCGCGGTCGAAGCGGTAGTCGCCAAGAACGACACCTTGTTTTCGAGCCGGGTCAGCTCCGCGCTTTGCGCCCGCAGAATCGCGCGCTCGACATTCTCGACGTCGGCTTTCGTCGGACGCCCGGTTCGCGCGATTCGTGCGAGCTCACGATACCCCGCGCGAAACACCGTCGCGATCGGCGATCGGTCGTAATTCGCGGACTGGCCGTGGATGTCGTTCATCACCTTGGCGTTCCAAGTGCGAGTCCTCTCCTCGGACCAGAAAAGCTGAAGGAACCCCCGACTCTGGTCAGTGACCTGCTTCAAGCGGATCCACTTCGCCCCGATGATGTACAGACACATCACCATCATGAAGACGAGGATCACCAGGACGAACTGCACGACCGGCGAAGCGCCGACCACGAGTGCCCAGGGATTGAGTTGTTGCGGTGCGCTCGTCTGAAGGAAGATCGAAAGCATCAATGGCTACCCCCCACGAGCGCACCCCCCAACGCGTCAGTTCTCGGAGCCGCTCACGTTGCGGTCACGAGCCCAGCCGGCTTCGTCGGTACCGGTCGCCATCTCCTCACCCACGGAGGTGGTGGAGACGCGGCTTCCGTCCAGGCCGAGCGAGGTGAGGTAGCTGCGAACAGCCTGAGCACGGCGCTCTCCGAGCGCGATGTTGTACTCCTCGGTACCGCGCGGATCAGCCGCACCAGCGAGAAGGAGTGACACGCCCGAGTCCTGCCCACGGTAGCACTCCACGGCTTCCTGAAGGGCAGCGCGCGAGCTGCTATCGAGCTCGGCTGAATCGAACGCGAAATACACGGTCTCGACGACGCACGACTGCTCGACCGGCTCGACGTCGACTTCAGGTTCCGGCTCAGGAATTTCGGAGCCAGTCGTGTCTTCGGGTTCCGGCTCCTCGACGTCCTTCTTGCAGCCAATCGACATGGTCGCAGAAAGGGTGAGGCACACCGCAACGGTGAGAAGTGAATTGAGATATCGCTTCATGGAGCTCCTTTTCCTTCCCCTCTGGACTCAGAGAGCGCAAACGCCAGCATAGTCCCAGGATGGTTACGCGCAATTTTTCTCGTACCTGTAACAGGGTTAAGAAGCGCAGTTTTTCGTGGCCTAAATATGCGAAGTCATTTGCCGAGGTCAAAGATGTCGCTAATTGTAAAGACTTCAAATGGAGTGTTCCGCATGACCCTTAGAGCAGTTTCCCTATTCGCGCTTGTGACAGCCCTGTCCGCGGGTTGCAACGCGAGATCGTCTCAAAATGCGCCTGCCACGCCCGCCCCGGCGCCGACCCACGAGCGCTCGAGCGGCTCCGAGCGCGGCTGTCCCGAGCTGCAAACCTACTCCGATCAGCTCGATGAGCCGGAACGAGACGAGTGGCAGAGGCCCAAAGAGGTCATCGAGCTCCTCGAGTGCCGGGCCGGCATGACCGTCGTCGACCTCGGGGCCGGAACCGGCTACTTCCTTCAGCATCTGTCTGAGGCGGTCGGCCGCGAAGGCCGCGTGCTCGCTCTCGACACCAGCCGCTCGTCGATCAATTGGATGTCCTCCCGAATCGAGCGGGAAGGGCTGCGAAACGCGCGGCCCGAAATGGTCGCCCCGGACGACCCTGCGCTGTCGCCGCGCTCGGTCGATCGGATCCTCGTCGCCAATACCTGGCACCACATCTCCGAGCGTGTGGACTACGCCGAAAAGCTCCTGGCAGCCCTGCGGCCCGGGGGTCTGCTGCTGATCGTCGACTTCACGATCGACAGCCCGGAGGGGCCTCCGCCTCAGATGAGGCTCACATACGATACGGTCATGCGCGAGCTCGAAGTAGCTGGCTTTGCAGTGGAGCTGGTCCAGGAATCGCTTCCCTATCACTACGTGATCGCCGGCCGGGTACCCTAGGTCAGTTCGCGGCGCGTCGGATCGCATGCCCCACCTTGAAGCCGACGGCGGTCGCGACCATCCGCAGGCGGCTGCGCTGCGTGCGGATGCGGGTCGCAAGGGGTGCCCGTGAGGGAAGCGAGACCCAGAGCCGCGCTAGGTGACGCTTGCGCTCGGGCTCCGGATAGTCTTCGTAGTCGGTGCGCGCGTGAAGCACGGTGTGGTTCGACACGAGCTGCACGTCACCGGGCTCGAGGTCCATGTCGAAGTACATGTCCGAGGAGTTGGCGATCTCGTTATAGAGGTCGAGGAGCCCGCAGTCCTCGGCCGACAGCATCGACTCGCCGTCGAAACCGACGGCCGAACGGAAGTAATCGGTGTGATAGAAGGTGCGCAGGCGCCCGGCGTCGAAACGGCAGGGGCACACCGGCAGATACTGCACGCCACCCTCCCCCTTGGTGTCCATCATGAAAGGCTCGTACAAACGGTCGACCAAGTCGGGCCGCCGGCGCAGGAGTTCGTTATAGACCGACACCGAGCTGGCGATCCGGCTTTGGCCGCCACGTTTGGCTTTGTGGAGACACAGCAGCCCGACCACATCGGCCGCGTCGCAGTGGAAGTTGATGTTCACGCGCGTGCGATAGTGGCGCACCTCGTCGGGGCTTTCCCCGGTGTCCCGCACGTGCCCGAGCAGGTCGGCCTGTGGGTTCTGAGCGCCAGGGACCCCCAAGTGTTGCCCGAAGCACCAAAAGAAGAGCTCCGCATCGCTCTGTGACCAACGCGCAACGGGCACGCCTCTGAGCACCTGAAATCCGCGCCCAGAGTGGACCTCTCGTCTCCAACGGTCGATCTTCTTCGAGAGCGTGGGCAGCGGGAAGTCTTCCTTCGTGAGAGCACCCATCGACTTCCCCGTGCCCCTGGCCGCAGCGACCGCCTGATCGAGCTCGGCCACGTCTGCGTCGGTGAGCGTCTCGCGCCAGTCTCCACGTTGCGCGAGCTCGCTCCCCTTCCATGCCGCCGCGATGTTCAGCGGTTCGCGAAGGACGCGCTGCTGCGGCCGCGCAAAGTAGTGAATCGTCTGCGCAGTGAGGGTCTTGTACACGCGACGGAGTCTAGCGCGTCGGAGTCGATTGAGTCACCCTCGAGCCCAGGAGATTTTCGATGAGCGATCCAAGCTATGCGTTTTCCAAACAGCTCGACGGCGTTTCGGTGGACGAAGCCCTCGAAAAGGTGACCGAGGCGCTCAAAGCAAACGGCTTTGGCGTGCTCACCAAGATCGACGTGAAGGAGACACTGAAGAAGAAAATCGACGTCGACTTCCGGCCTTATGTGATCCTCGGTGCATGCAATCCGAAACTCGCGCACAAGGCGCTGCAAGGCGACTCGATGATCGGCTTGCTCTTGCCGTGCAACGTGGTCGTGCAGGAGTCGGACGGCGGGGCGCTGGTTTCGTTCGCTGATCCCAAGGCCATGTTCGAGCTCGTGCCCGACGCCCCGATCGAAGAGGTCGCGACCGAAGCGCGCCGGCTCTTGCAGGCCGCGAAAGATCAGCTCTGAGCTAGCCGAGCGTTTCGATTCGCGCCGCAACATGCTTGTGCCAGGGAGTTCCCGCAAGCCAATCCCGGTCCTCGCTGGCGGTCAACTCGTTCGGCGCGACGCCGGTTTGAACGCGGGCGCCGCTGCTAGACGTGTGGTCGAGACCGAGCCCGTTCGGGAGCGACACGTGACCGGGCTGCATCATGCCCGACACTTCGATAGCCACGTCGACCGACCCGCGCTTGGTACTCAGTCGAACGCGATCGCCGTCAGCAATGCCGAGTTGCGTGGCGTCCTCGGGATTGATGCGCAGCGACCCTTCCGGATCCTTCCTTCGCCACTCCGGATCTCGCAGGATGGTGTTGGCGGTAAATGAGCGCCGTTCGCCAGCCGACAAAACGAATGGGAAGGCGCGGTCACCCGTGCCGGGGCTTGCCTCACGTAAGCTCGCGAGCTCCTCGAGCAGCTCGGGGATGGAAGCCTGGATCTTGCCGCCTGGGGTTTTCACCCGAGTCCAACTCTCATCGTAGTCGTCGACCGCGAACACCAGGCCCGAGGGGTTTGCGATGATCGCATCAAAGAGCTTCTCGGGCGGCTCGAACCCGCTACCCTCGAATCCCGCGCGGCGCAGCGAATCCGGATATGCGACCGCAAATTGGTGCGCGAGCCCCCAGACCACGGCCGCGGATTGGAGGCCGGGCGGGAGCTGTGGACCCAGGGTTCGATAGAGGATGACCGGGGCCAGCGGCGCGAGCTTCGGATTGCTGAGAACGGTTCCGAAGAACACAGGAATGAACGCGCCGCGGCCTTGGGCGGCAGCCGCGTGCAAGGGCGCAAGGTCCTCGTCCGTATACGCGCCAAGCGCTTCGCAGAGCCGGGCATGAATCTCCGCCTCCGGCAACACCCCCTCCGGCGCCTCGAAGACAGGGTGCCGAACGTGAAAGTAGTTCTCCGGAAACTCGAAGTTGAAAAAGGTCGCCTCGGCCTTTTCGTACTGCGTCGGTGTGGGAAGGATATAGTCCGCCAGCCGCGCGGTTTCGGTCATCGCGATGTCGATGACGACGAGCGTGTCGAGAGAGCTCAGCGCTTCGCGCATGCGTTGGCTGTCGGCCACCGAATGCGCGGGGTTGCCGCTTTCGACGATCATCGCCCGGTAGCGCTTGGGATGATCGGTGAGGATCTCCTCGGCAATCGAATTGCAGGGCGTCAGCCCGGAGATGATGCGCTCGCCCGCGACAGGACTACGCTTGGCTTCGGCCCCGGCGGCCAACTTGTCGAGCTTGCCGGCGACGCTCACGATCGGCGCGGGAACGTATTGCGTACCGCGCTTCCCGAAGTTACCCGTGAGCACCCAAAGCAGCTTGTTGAGGTAGCTGTTGAGGGTCGAGTAGCGGTTCATTTGAATGCCGAGGTCCTCGAAGATCGCCACACTGTCGGCCTCGGCGATCCGGCGCGCGGTCTGGCGCACCAACTCCTCGGAGATACCCGAAATCGCGCTGTACTCCGCGACGGGGATCTCGCGGAACGCGACCAGCGCATCTTCGGCGCCGTCGGCATGCTCGCGAAGCCACTCGTGGTTCACCAGGTCTTCTTGAACCAGAACCCCTCCGAGAGCGGCGAGAAGCCATGCGTCGGTCCCCGGCTTCACCTGCAGATGGATGTCTGCGAGCGCTGCGGTTTCCGTTCGGCGCGGGTCGATGACGATCAGGGATCGCGTCGGGTCCTTTGCGATCTCCTTGAGCGTCACGCGCGCGCGGGGAATACCGTGAGACTGCCAGGGGTTCTTGCCAATGAAGAGACCGACTTCGCAGTGTTCGAAGTCGGCGCGCGTGACCGTGCCCATCATGCGCCCGGCAACCCAGAACTCGCCGGTCTTCTCCTGGGCCAAAGCACTCGAGCGATAGCGCGAGCCGAGCACTCGGCGGGTCGCCGTCGAGTAGGCACCCGGAAGGTGGTTACCCTGGCCGCCGCCACCATAGTAGAAAATCGTTTCGCCGCCGTACTCGTCACGAACCGCCGCAAGGCGCTCGGCAACCTCGCTAATCGCGGTGTCCCAGTCGATCTCTTCAAAGGTCCCGTCCGCTTTGCGTCGAAGCGGCGATGTGATTCGATCAGGTCCGTTCTGATAGTAGTCCAGCCGGTGGGGCTTCTCGCAGGCGTAGCCCTTCGATGCGGGGTGCGCCTTGTCGCCGCGGATTCGGGTGAAGTGTCTATTGCCCTCCCCGCCCAGCTGCACTTCAAGACCGCAGTTGCACTCACACAGAATGCACGCCGTTTTCTCCCAGGAACCGGACATAGACAGACCTCGCCCTTCAGCCGTTGTCGATAGCCGAACAATCCTAGCCCTGCTCGCTTGCGAGCGTAACCCCCCGTCCCACCTGCAATTCGTCAGGAGGCGCTGCAGTATTGGGAGAAAGGCTCGCGGATCCGCCAAAGGCCGGACTTCTGCTACTAGAGCCTCGATGAACGAGCTCCCGCCCCACGTGCTGTTCTACGATGGCGTGTGCGCGATGTGTAACGGCATCGTCAAGTGCATGCTGCGCGTCGACGAAGGCCGCGTGTTTCATTTTGCTCCATTGCAGGGCGAGACAGCCGCGCTAGCCCGCAGGCTCCACCCCGACTTCCCGAGCGAGATCGAGACCGTGGTCTACTTGAGACGGGGCGAGGTGTTCCTGCGATCGCGGGCAGTGACTCTCGCCATGCAACAGATGCCATATCCGTCCAAGGCGCTCTCGTGGTTTCGGTTCCTGCCGGCATGGCTCACGGACTTCTTCTACGGAATCGTCGCCCACAGCCGATACCGGGTATTCGGGAAATACGAACACTGCCCACTCCCGCCGGCAGAGGACCGAGCGCGGTTTCTTCCTTAGGTCGCGCCGCGCAACTCGATGTAAGCAAATGTCTTACCTGTTTGGGCGGTACCGATCGAATTGCTAGCTTGAAGACAGCATGGGGACTCGTACTTGGCTTGTTGCGCTGCTCGCGCTGACGTGGGGGTGTGAAGGCGTCATCGGCACCGGCGACGGCGTCGGGCTCGAACGCACGTTGGACGCTGGCACCGACGCTGGCGCGGACGCTGGCGCTGGCACGGACGCTGGCACTGGCACTGACGCTGGAACGGGAGGCAGCGCCGGCGGGCCGTGCGCAAACGGACCGCTCACGACACCAATCCCGAACTGCGCCCCAGAGCCCCTGTCGAGCACCGGCGACATGCACGCGGACTGCGTCGCGCGCATCAATCAGTTCCGCTGGGAGTGTCAGTGCCTTCCTCCGCTCACGCGATGGGTCGACGGCGAGGGCTGCAGCGACAGCAACGCGGAATACGACAGCGTCAACGGTGCGCACGCGAGCTTCTTCGATACGCCCTGTGGCAGCGGCGGCCGCGCACAGAACGAGTGCCCGGGCTGGCCGTCGAGCGACCAGGTGATCACGGGCTGCCTCCAAGCGATGTGGGGCGAGGGACCCGACGATGGAAACCCTGACACGGTCAACGGCCACTACGAGAGCATGGCCTCGACTTCTTACACGCAGGTCGCCTGCGGTTTCTTTACCACGACCTCCGGCACTGTCTGGGGCGTTCAGAACTTCGACTGAGGGGGCGCGTATGGGCGGTGCAAAGACCACATTGCTGACACTTGGTTTGCTTGCCGCAGGGTGCGGCGACTTTCTCGACGTTCCAGGCACTGGAGGAACGGGCGGTGGAACCTCGGGCGACCCCCGATTCATCGCGGACTGCAGCAACGGGCGGCTCGATGCGCCGGTCGCTAATTGCGCGCCAGATCCGCTGCAAACCACTGGCGACCCCTACGCCGACTGCGTCACGCGCATCAATCAGCTCCGCTGGGAGTGTGAGTGCCTTCCTCCGCTTCGACGCTGGAACGAGGCGGAAGGCTGCGCCGATCAGGACGCCGAGTACGACAGCACGCGGAACGCCCATGCAGGTTTCATCGACAATATCTGCTCACCGCGAGGTTCGGCTCAAAACGAATGCCCTGGTTGGCGTTCGACCGAGCACGTCATCACCGGCTGCTTGCAAGCCATGTGGGATGAAGGCCCGGGCGAGCCATTCTCGGAGCACGGTCACTACATCAATATGACGAATCCGTCGTACAGCATGGTCGCGTGCGGCTTCCACGAAACTGCCGACGGAGGTTTCTGGTCGGTGCAGAACTTCCAGTAGGCCGAACCGTCCAAGCCGCGGGGGAGCTCGCTTATTCGGTTGGAGCCGTCCAGGCGGTCGCGGCCAGGTCACCCTCTTCGAGGCCGAGCCAAATTCGCAGTTGTTTCAACATGAATTCGGCGCCCTCGCGCGAGGAGAGGTCGACCCGGTAGGTGTTGATGTAACGGACGCTCTCCTGGAGCCACATGTCCCAGGCCTCTTTCGAAACCTTTTCGTACACGAGCTGGCCCATCTCGTTTGGGAAGGGTGCCCTAGCGAGGCCGGGAAGCTCTCGGTCGAGTTTGACGCAGTGGACCAGGCGGTTGGGATCGGCTTCAGGCATAGCTTGCGCAGAACCTAGCACCGCGGCGGACAGTGGCTACCCCACAATACGGAAGAAAGAGCGCAGCATTTGATAGGTAAGGCCCCAGACGACGCGGCCGCCAATGTCGTACGCGGGGAAGTCGATCTGGGTGCCGTGCCATTGATAGGGGCGGACAGTGTCGACCTCGCCTCGGTAGAGCGGCAGCAGGGGCGTCCAGAGGGCCTCGGCCACCTCGGTCTCATCGACTTGGATCGGTGATTCGAGATGGACCTCGAAGACGAACGGGCGGATCACGGTCTCTTGCGGCTTGCCGCGCGCGATCGCTTGAAGGTCATCGAGCTGCCCGATGTGCTCGGCTTCGCGAGACAGGTCTAGGCCGACCTCTTCGCGGGTCTCCCGCATCGCCGTGTGCAGGAGCGTCGCGTCGCCCGCATCGTGCCGGCCGCCCGGAAACGCCATGTGCCCCGACCAGGGATCGCGCGGATGCTCCGCCCGCCGAATGAAGAACACCTCCGGCCCTGACGCTCCCTCACGCAGCAGCACGGCCACCGCAGCCCACTTCTCATGCTCCGCAAGCTCCCGAGGCGCCCGCCCGCTAAGCACGCTCCGAACATCCGGCAGCCCGAGAATCGTCATCCTGCCTAGTCGACTATCTCGTAACGGAAGTCTTCGATTACGGGGTTGGCGAGGAGCTTTTCGCACATGGATTGGATGTGGGACTCGGCGGAAGCTTTGTCGTTGCCGTCGAGCTCGAGCTCGATGAGCTTACCGATGCGGGCGGACTTCACTTCGTCGAAGCCGAGAGAGCTGAGCGAGCGGCGGACTGCGTTGCCCTGCGGGTCCAAGACTTCGCGCTTCAGTGTGACGAAGATGTTCGCTTTCATGATGCCTCCAACCCTAGGTTCTTTGCGATGCGCGGCAGTGGGTCCGCCAAATCTGGGGTGAACGCCGTGCCGCGGATCTCGTCGCATGCTTGAATATACCGGCGGGACGCCTCGACACGCACCTCGTCCGGAAGCGTCGGCGCAGGACCATCGCCCCGGTAACCATTGCTCGCGAGCCAGCGCCGAACGTACTCTTTGTCGAAGCTTTCCGGATCCTCACCCGCCTCGAATCGCTCTCGGTAGCTGTTCGTGTACCAGAACCGCGATGAATCGGGCGTGTGGATTTCGTCGATGACGACGATCCTGCCGTCCGGCGTCTTGCCGAACTCGTACTTCGTGTCGACGAGGATCAAGCCGCGCTCTGCGCAAACCTTCTGCCCATGAGCGAACAGCGCCATCGCATAGCCGGCCGCCTCGTCGAAGTCGTCCGCGCTAATGCGGCCCATCGCCAAGATCTCTTCGCGCGACGCCGACACGTCGTGGTCGCCTTTTTCCGCTTTGGTGCTCGGGGTCAGGATCGCATCCGGCAGTTTCTGGTGCTTCTGCAGGCCGTCCGGGAGCTCGTGCCCGCAGAAGACACGCGTGCCCTTCTCGTAGTGCGTCCAAATGCTGGTGGAGGTAACCCCCGTGATGTAGGCGCGAATGACCATCTCGACCGGAAGCGGCACACACTCGATGCCGACCATGACGTTCGGGTCCGGCACGTCGATCACGTGATTGGGGACCAAGCTCTTGGTCTCCTCGAACCACCAGGCCGCGAGGCCGTTGAGCACCTGTCCCTTATAAGGAAGCGTGCCGAGGACGCGGTCGAAGGCGCTGATGCGGTCGGTCACGACGATGTAACGCTTACCGTCGGTGATGTAACAGTCGCGGACCTTGCCCTCGTACTTGTGCCCGAGTGACTCGAAATTGGTTCCGTCGAGAGTTTTCGAGAGCCCCTTGTACAGAGCCTCCGACGAGACGGTCATCTCAAGCTCCTTCCAGCACGCGATCGATGATCGTGTCTACATGGGCAAGCGCGTGGTTCAAATCGAACGCGCGGTCGATTTCATCGGCAGAGAGGTGCTTGCGAATCTCCGCGTCGTCTTGAAGGAGCGCGCGGAACTCGCCCTGCCCTTCGAATGCTTTCATCGCGTTGCGCTGGACGAGCACGTACGCGTCCTGCCGGCCGAGACCTTGCCCAACTAGCGCAAGAAGGATGCCCTCGCTCGCCCAGAGCCCGCCGGTCTGGTCGAGATTCTGCCGCAGCCGCTCGGGGTAGACGACCAAATCGGAGATCACCCCACGGACGCGGTCCAACATGAAGGCAAGCGTTGCGGTCGCATCGGGCAGCATCATGCGCTCCACCGACGAATGGCTGATGTCTCGCTCGTGCCAGAGCGCCACGTTCTCGAGGCTAGGAACGACGGCCGCGCGCACCACACGGCCGAGACCGCAGAGGTTCTCGGTCAGCACGGGGTTTCGCTTGTGCGGCATTGCACTCGAGCCCTTTTGACCCTTCTTGAAGTGCTCTTCGGCTTCACCTACCTCGGTGCGTTGCCAATGACGGACGTTGGTCGAGAACCGCTCGATACCGGCGGCGATGACGCCAAGCGCTGAAACGTACGCGGCGTGTCGGTCACGGGCGACGACTTGGGTGGACGCGGTCTCCGGTAGCAAGCCGAGCGAGTCCAACGCCTCGGCCTCGATGGCCGGCGTAAGGTGCGCGTAGGTTCCGACCGCGCCGGCGATCTTGCCGACCGCGATTTCTTCTCGCGCCACCAGGAGACGCTTCCGCCCGCGGGCAAGCTCTGCGTAGTGCCCTGCCAAGATCAGACCAAAGGTCACCGGCTCGGCGTGAATGGCGTGCGACCGGCCGATCGCAGGGGTGCGGCGGTGTTCCTCGATGCGTTTGCGCAGCGCTTCGAGCACCGCATCCAATCGGACCAGCAGCTTATCGGTCGCGTCGACCAACTGCAGGGCCAATGCCGAGTCGAGCACGTCGGAGGAGGTCATGCCTCGGTGCAGCCATCGAGCGGGCTCCCCTGCGATCGCTTCGACGTGCGTCAGAAACGCGATCACATCGTGGCGCGTCACTTTCTCGATTTCGTCGATCGCGTCGGGGTCGAGTCGCTCGCGAAACGAGCTTACCTGGTCGGCCGTCCCTACCGGAACGACGCCAGCGGTTTCCATGGCGCGGCAGGCGGCGATCTCGACGTCGAACCAGGCCTCGTACTTGCGTTTCTGGGACCAGAGGGCCTGGAATTCAGCTGGGCTGTAGCGTGGAATCATTTTAGCGCGGCGAAACTAGCAGACCCGCCGCCCGGATGCGACCAGGGGATTCGCCTCTGCTTTTTAGATGCGGAAGTTCCAGGCTTTGCGGACTTCTACGCGGGGAGTTGCGTAGTCGTCCACGTAGGACCGGTGAGCTGGGTCGACCATGTATTGTTGGACGTCGTCCATGGAGTCGAACCGGATGACGATGCTGATATCCCAGCTCGCTTCGGATGCCGCGTCAGCCGGGACGCCGACGGTGACGGCGCGCACGTTCTGCAGCGCTCCTAGGTCTGCTCGCGTTCGCTCTGCGATTTCGGCGCGCGCGGCGTCGTTGCAGTATTCATCCTTCAGTTTGTAGAACACCATTCGTTCGATCATCGCTCTGCCCCATTCCTGCTAGCACACATGCGATGCCCGCCAAGTGCGGGACCGCTGCTCCAAACATCCCCGCCTCCATAGAGCTGGCGTTGCCGTCCAGGCTGCGCTTGTACACGCCTTGCGCGATGGCAGCGAGGCGGAATAGTGAGAACGCCTTGTAGTAGTTGAGGTCGGGCACGCCGTCGCGGCCCAGCAGCTCGCAGTATCGCGCGACAAACGCATCCTCGGTCGGGATGCCGGCCGTGTCGAAGTCGACGCCTGCCAGGCCGCCAATCTTCGGCAGCATCACATCGTACAACATGCAGCTGTACGCCAAGTCGGAAAGCGGGTGACCGAGCGTCGAAAGCTCCCAGTCAATGACCGCGAGGGCACGCGGCTCGGTGGGATGGAAGATCAAGTTGTCGAGCCGGTAGTCTCCGTGCACCAGCGCGGTGTCCTCGTCGTCGGGGATATTGGCCGGCAACCAGTCGATCAGAGTGTTCATTTGCTCTATGTCCGCGGTCTGAGAAGCGAGGTACTGCTTGGTCCACCGCTTCACTTGCCGTGCGACGTAGGCGTCGGGCCGGCCGTAGTCCGATAGGCCCACCGCCTCGATATCGACGCTGTGAATCGCCGCCAACACCCGGGCGAGCTCGTCATAGATCGCGCGCCGCTCGTCCGGCTCGAGCTCGGCAAGCTGCACGTTCCAGAATATGCGCCCCTGAACGTATTCCATCACGAAGAAGGAAGTGCCGATGACAGTGTCGTCTTCGCAGAGCGCGTACATGGTCGCTGTCGGCACGTCGGTATCCGCAAGCGCGCGCATCACCCTATATTCACGGTCGACCGCATGCGCGGACTGCAAGAGCTTGCCAGGCGGCTTCTTGCGCAACGCGTACTGACGCTCGCGATCGGCGAGCCAATAGGTCGGATTGGATTGCCCGCCTTTGAACTGACAAACCTGAAGCGCGCCCGTGTACCCATCGACGTGCTCCGCCATCCAGGCGTCGAGTCGCGCTTCATCGAAGCGATGCGCATCTCGAACGGGTCCAGCGTTTTTCGGGGGCAACGGCGGCATACGTCCTCGCTTTCAGAAGGTCGGGAGTTTATCATGCCGAGCCCTATCCGGAGGCTATCGATGGACTTCAGTACACCGCCCGAGCTCGAAGACCTTCTGCGCAGAACCGACGAGTTCATGCAAGGCGAAGTCTACCCGCTCGAAGCGACC
>CAXMRM010000072.1:0-6146 GCA_964196015.1 uncultured Myxococcota bacterium | reverse complement strand
CGGGGAGCCGCAAGCCACCAATTTGGCGGCGAAACTACAATTTTCCCCTTCCCAGGAACCAAGCTGTAAGATTGGCCCGGTTCTGGCAAGCACAGGGGCGGGAGCGGGAGAATGCCTCCGGAAAACCCCTCGAAAAGGCTCGAAGACCGGGAAAAACCACGCTGCGCAAAGAGATTCGTCTGGTTCATTGTAGTCATGGAACAACAGCTTTTTTCACAGAATGTGAATCCAATTCACGGTTGACAGGGTTATGGGTGAAACGCACGGAGGGCCTTGATGTATTCGCATGAGCGACGATGGCTGCGCCGACTGGCGATTCTAAACGATTACGTACGGATTCCGTACGCCAATGGCTCGTCCTATGCATCGCAGTTCCTCTATCGGGAAATGACCGAGCGCGGCCACGAAGTCACGATCGTTGGCCCCGGCGATCCGAACGCCCAGCCGAGCGAGCTCCCCCCGCGGCACATCTCGCTGCCGAGCATTGCGCTCCGCAACCACCCGGGCTTCTACCTCGCGATGCCCTCCAAGGCGTCGCTCGAGGCCCTGAGAGACGCCCACTTCGACATGCTGCTCGCACAGAGCCCAAGCGGCTTGCTCTACGCCGGTGGCTGGCTCCGCCAACAGCATGGTGTGCCGCTCGTCTGCGTTAACACGGTCCACATGCCGAGCGTCTACAACGTCGTCCTTCCCGACGGGCTCAATCATGTCTCGTCGGTCCATCGCCTCTTCGAGGAGCGGCTGATGCCATGGGTCGAGTCGAACACGACCGAGGCCTACAACGCCGGTGACGCGCTGGTGTGTCTGAGCCCGGGCCTCAAGCGCTACTGGCAGGAGCGCGGCGTCGAGGTTCCGATTCACGTGATCCCGCGTGCCATCGAAAAGCGAATCTTCGACCAAACCGGTCAGAACGATCCGTTCGCCGCTGATGTGGCGCCCGGTGCGCGGCTTCTCGTCGTGTGCCGCCACGCCCGTGAGAAGGAGGTCGACCGCCTCCTGCGCATCTTCGCGCAGTACGTGTACCCGCGGGTCGAGGGCGCCACGCTCACGCTCGTCGGTGACGGTCCCGAGCACGAGGCGCTCAAGGCACTCACCAAGCGGCTCGGCATCGACCACCGCACGTACTTCGTCGGCGAGCAGGGTCTCCAGCAGATGCCGGCTTGGTACCGCCACGCCGATCTCTTCGTGTACACGTCCCTCTCGGAGACGTACGGTCAGGTCGTCAGCGAGGCGCTCTGGTGCGGCCTCCCGGTTGTCGCGATGGACGACGCGAAGGGGGTCGCCGGCCAGGTCACCGACGGTGAGGACGCCTTCCTGGTCGATCCCAAGGGCGAAGATGCGGACCGCCAGTACGGCTGGCACGTCGAGCTGTTGCTGACCAAGGCGAGGCTTCGCCGCCAGATGTCCGAGCAGGCGGCGCGCAACGCAAAGGACCGCTCCGATCCAGAGGTCTGCGTCCAGCGTTACCTCGAGGTGTTCGAGGTCGCCAAGGACCACGCCCGGCGCGGGCCGAGCGGCTCACAGCTCGCTGCGTATCGCAGTCTTGCCCGCTGGGCAGGGATGCATGCCACCGTCGGCGCGATGGGTTTCATGCGAAAGCCCGTCGAGCTCAACCGCAACCACGCGACCACGGGGACCTGGACCTTTTCGGCGGCTTCCTGAGGCTCGGCGGGGCTCACTCGGCGACCAGCAGCTCGAGTTCCGCTTCGGACGGGAGCGTCGGTGGCGGGGGCGGCGCGGTAGGCCGTCCGCGTAGGCGGGCGAAGACGTTCCCAGCGTTGCGTCGCGCGTCTTCGAGGATGACGTACGAGCAGGGCACGATGAGCAGCATGATCAGCGTGGCTGCCAGTACGCCGAAGCCCAGGGACACGGCCATGGGAATCAGGAAGCGAGCCTGGACCGAGGTTTCGAGGATCATCGGCGCTAGGCCGAAGAACGTCGTGAGTGAGGTCAGCAGGATAGGACGGAAGCGTCGCGCGCTACCTGCGACGACCGCCTCCCACATGCTCATCGCTTCCTCGCGGTTTCGGTTGATCGACACGATGAGAATCAGTGAGTCGTTCACGACGACACCGGAGAGCGCGATCAGACCCATCATGCTCATCAGGCTGAGCGAGAAGCCCATCACCACGTGGCCCCAAACCGCGCCCACCATGCCGAACGGAATGGCAGACATCACGAGGAGGGGTTGGGTGTAGCTGCCGAACACGACCGCGAGTATCGAGAACATCACGATCAGGGCCAGAATGAACCCGAGCCCGAGCGCGCCCATGGTCTCGGACTGGCGCTCTTGCTCGCCGCCGAGGCTATACGAGAGCCCGGGGAAGTCTGCGAGCAGTTGTGAGAGCTCGCGCTCGCGGATCTGGGCGTTGATCTCGTTGGCGTTGGCCTTTTCATCAGCCACGTCGGCGGTGACACTGATGTTGCGGCGGCCGTCGGTCCGCTTGATGATCGTGTACGCATGCCCTCGCGTGACGATGGCGGCCTGGGACAAGGGCATCTCTCCCCCCAAGGGGGTGCGTACGATGAGCTCCTCCACGTTGTAAAGAGAGCGTCTCTCCTCGAGTGGCAGCCTGACGTACACGCGAACTTCGTCGCGGCCACGCTGTTGGCGGGCGGCCTCCGCGCCGAAGAACGCGGCGCGAACCTGGCGGGCGAGCTCGAACTCGGTCAGGCCCTGGGCCAGGGCGGCGTCGGTCAGGCGGAAGTCGAGTTGGTCTTTGCCTCTGGTGACGCCGCTGTCGATGTCGCGGAGGCCACTGTACGAAATGATTTCGGAGGCCAGCCGCTGGGCGGCAGCTTCGAGCGTCTGCACGTCGTCGTGGATCAACTGAATGTCAACCGGCTTGCCTGGCTGCACGCCGATTTCGTACGCAAACGTGAGTGACTCTGCGCCGGGGATCTCCCCGATCCCCTCGCGCCATCGTTGAACGAACTGCTGGGTCGTGAGGTCTCGCCGACCGGCATCGATGAGATACATCATCACTGTGGCGTAGTGACTCCCCTCGTTGGAGACCGCACCCTCGGGGTCGACCTCGACCGTGCTTATCGCCCCGAGCTCTTCGTAGAGGCCTCGTGAGATCGTTGGATCGTCGGTTTGTGCGTCCTCTGCGTCGATGATGGACTGGGCGACACCTGCGATTCGGTCTGCGATCCGCTTGGTTTCGGACACGGGCGTGCCGACGGGCATCTTCAAATGCGCGGCGATCAGATCGCCTTCGACCTTGGGTAGGAAGGTGAACGGAATTCGGCCCGCGACGTAGCCCATCGTCACTATGAGAAGGGCAACTCCTGCCGCGATGGTGAAGTAACGCCAGCGCAACGCCTTCTCCAAGATCGGAACGTAGGTATACTGGATGTGGTGCTGCAGCCGGTGCGCCATGTTCAGCTTGGCCACCGCGCGCATGACCCAGAGGTACGGCGACAGCACGATTCGCAGCCACCAGGGCATCGGGTGCGAAAGGTGAGCGGGAAGGATCAGGAGCGACTCGATGAGCGAGATCAGCAAGACCGAGATGACGACGATCGGTATGACGCGGAAAAACTTCCCCATCGGTCCGGGCACCCAGAGCATGGGGGCGAATGCGACGCAGCTGGTCAGAATCGCGAAAATGACCGGTTGCGCGACTTCTTTCGTGCCATCGATGGCGGCCTGAAGGCGTCCCTTACCGTCGGTTCTCTGCTTGTGGATCGCTTCGCCGACCACGATCGCGTCATCGACGACCATGCCGAGCGTGATGATGAACGCAAAGAGCGAGATCATGTTGATCGACACTTCGCTAACCGGGAAAAAGAGTAGGGACCCGGCGAAAGAGATGGGGATGCCGAGGGTTACCCAAAATGACAGACGGGCTTCGAGAAACATGCCGAGCGTCAGAAGGACCAGGACGAGGCCGATGCGCGCGTTGTTCATGAGCAGCGACATGCGCTGCCCGTACATCTCCGCTCTGTCGAACCAGCTCGCCGCGTACAGACCTTCTGGCAAGGTCTCCTGTAGCTCCTCGACATGCGCCTTCGCGGCAGCGGAGACGGTGAGAGGGGTCTCGGTACCGACGCGGAAGACGTGGATCATCACGGCCCGTTTGCCGTTGTAGGTCGCCTCCCTGTCGATTTCCTGGAAGCCATCGCGGACGGTTGCCACGTCATGAACGCGCACCTGGGAGCCATCCGGCTGGCTGAGGAGGAGGATGTCGCCAAACTCGTTGCCGCGATCACGCCGCTCGGTCGTGCGGAGCAGGACTTCGCCCCCCTGTGTCTTCACGCCTCCGCCGGGGAGCTCCACGGACGCCGCCCGCACGCGAGCCGCGACTTCGTCGAGGGTCAATCCGTATTTTCGGAGTTGGGCCTGCGGGACTTCGATACTGATCTCGAGGGGGCGGATCCCCGAGAGCTCGACGTAGGTGATGTCTGGGTCTTGCAGCAGCGCGCGGCGGCTATTTTCCGCCAGCGATCGCAACGTCCCTTCGTCGACATCTCCGTAGAGAACCAGCGAGATGACCTGCTGCCGGTTCGAAAGAAGGCTGACCGTCGGGCGCTCCACGTCCTCGGGAAACGAGGTGATTCGATCGATGGCGCTCTTGACATCGTTCAGGGCCCGGTCCTTGTCGGTGCCGAGCAGCAGCTCGACGAAAGTGCTCGCCCGCCCCTCCGTTGCCGAGGAGGTGACCTTCTTGACTCCGTCGATGCCGCGAACCGCTTCTTCGACCGCGAGCACGACGGCTTGCTCGACTTCCGCCGGGCTCGCGCCCGGGTAGATGAGGTCGATCGAGACGATATCGAGCTCGACCTCGGGGAACACCTCCTGCTTGATGCCGGAAGCCAGAGTCACGAGGCCCCCGACGATCAGGATGAGCATCAGGACGTTCGACGCCACGGTGTTCTTCGCCATCCAGGCGATCGGACCGCGCTCTTTGTCGGGATCGAAGTCGTCCGAGTCGGTCATGGGGTTGTTTGGACTGCGGTGCGGAGAAGCATGTTCGGCACCGGCGTGGCAATTCGGCTGGTGACGACGCGCTCGTTGGGCTCGATGCCGCCCGTCACGAGAACCGCGTCGGGTTCGGTCCAGGCGATTTGGACGTCGCGGATCTCGAGCAGGTTCTGCTCGTTCATCACGTACACGCTGCGCCCGTTGCGCAGAGCCACCCTAGGAAGGCGGATCGCGTCGTCGATGGGTCGTGCGGTGACGGCGGCGTCCACGAACGACCCGAGAAGCAACGGGAGATCGCCCTGTTGGCCCAGCGGGTTGTCGATGCTGAGTAAGAGGCGCGCCATTGCGCCACTCGGATCGAGGTCCGGCAGCTTGCGGATCACCTCTGCGCTCCGCTCGATGGTTTCTTGTCCGACTCGTTGAACCACCTGGGCTTCGGAGCCAGGCCGATCCGCAGTGCGGGTCCGCACGGTTGTCAGAGAAGCCACGGGGACTGAGACCTGCACGTGGTATTCATCGGTGCCGACGAGCCGCGCCACGGAGGTTTGCGGGCTGAGCAGCTGGCCGAGGTCGACGTTCTCACTGACCACCATGGCGTTGAACGGAGCGCGAAGCGTGGCGCGCGTCAAATCCAGCTGTGCCTTCTTGAGCGCGCTCTGCGCAGCTTTGAGCGCGAGCCTGCTGGCCTCGTGCTGCGGCTCGCGCTGGGCGAGGGCTCGCTGCTCGTCGGACACGTCCATCTCACCGAAAGCACTCCACTCGCGCTTGGCGACCTCGCCTCGACGCGCTTCGATGGAGAGGTCGAGCTTGGCCCTGTTCACCTGGGAGCGATACGACTCCACCGCGAGCCGGTAGTCGCGAGGGTCGATGCGGACGATCGGCTGCTCTGCTTTGAAGCGACCGCCGGGGACGAGCTCCGGGCTCTGCCAGACGACACGCCCGCCGAGCTCTGCCTGCAGCACGATTTCCTTCGCAGGCACGACGGTGCCCTTGGCACGCAGGTCAACCTCGTGCTGACTCCTGCTGATCCGGATGACCTCGACCAGGGTCCCCTCGAGTGGCTTCTCCGCGCGCGGCGGATCTTCTTTCGTGGCGACCAGGATGAGCGCCGCGGCGATCGCGACAACGATCACGCCGACCGACAGGGCCCACTTCAAGCGACGCTCGCTTCGTTTAGTCATTCTCGGGCTCTCCAAATTCTTCGGGCCACGCCCCTCCA
>CAXMRM010000071.1:0-14074 GCA_964196015.1 uncultured Myxococcota bacterium | reverse complement strand
AAAACCTCGCCGATGGCCGTGCCTCCGACCATCCTCGGGTCCGGGCTGAACCCGGCATGCACAGGCACGATGCCAAAGCGGGAGGGTGAGCGCTCGTAGGGATCGGGCGCTTCCACCGGCTTAGTGGCCCAGGGGACTTCGGGCGGTTCGCGGAGCGCGTCCTTGTCAGTGCATCCGGCAAGCGCTGCCAGAAACGCCAGCGCTGCAGTTACCCGTCCGACCCGGTATGTCCATGACCCGATCACGCTGTCGGCCGTCCTAAGCGCCAGATCCGCTAACCGTCGGTTGCGGTCGTGGGTTGGCCGGGCGGCACAGTGTCGCGGGTCGCCCCCTTGATGACCTTTTGAGCCAAGGTCGCCAGGCTGCGCGCCCCGCTCTTCTTCAATAGCGACCGAATCTGGGCCTTGACCGTGTTCTCGGCGACACCGAGGGCTTCGGCGAGTTCCTTGCGGGAGAGCCCGTCGACCGAAAGCGTCAGAAGCTCGGTCTCGCGACGGGTGAGCTTCAGCTGCCGGGCCAGGTGCTCGATACGCTGACCGATCGCGGCGTCATCCACCCGCTCCTGTGCGAGCGCACGCTGGATGAACGGATTGAGGTTGTCCACCGATGCCGGCTTGCAGACGTACTCGCCTCGCATCGTCTGAACCTTGTTAACTACATCACGATTGAGCTCACCCGTCAGAACGAGCACGGGCAATCCGCCGTGGTTTTCCCGGATTTCCGCCAGGAGATCCAAGCCGTATCCATCCGGCAGAATCAGGTCCAAGACGACACCGGTCCACTCCGAGTGGTTTTCCAGCTTGTCACGCGCCGCCGCCATGCTGTGCACGACCTCGACTGGCCCGTGACGCCCGAACGTACGCGCAAGGGTCCGAGCCAGCGTCGGCTCGTCCTCGACAATTAGAAACCCTCCCGGCATGCGGCGTAAGCTACCGCAGTTGACCCGTACGGTGGTACCGATTCCCACCGAAGCGCATAGTTTTTTAACCCTAATCGGCTCTAAACTAAGCCGTGAAAAAGGAAATCCTCAATGATTTCTCATAGTTCCTGAAATAAGCCGACGGGGTGAGCCAGGCAGGGCTGCCTCAGCCGACAGGGCGAGAATTGGCAGTGACTTGACGGGAGGCCTTGCCGCCCTTTGAATGGGTCGGCGATATGTATGCGGTTGTGATCACCGATGAGGGGGGCGTACGGCGCAGGCTCGATTTTTCGAAGCCCGAGCTGACCATTGGCCGCGTCCATGGCAACGACATCGTCTTGTCGAAACGCAATGTTTCCAAGGAGCACGCGCGCTTGACTCTGACGGGCGAACAAGCGGTCGTCGTCGATCTCAACAGCACGAACGGAACGTGGGTCAACGGTCGTAAGATCACCTCGCCACAGCCCTTGAAGCAGGGCGACAAAATCTACATCGCCGACTTCATCATCACGCTCGAGCCCGCGAACGATGGTGCGGAGCGGGTGAGCTCGGCCGCACGTGTTTCGGAACCGCCTGCACTGCCTGCCAAGCGAGCGATGCCAGCCCAGAGCTCGATGCCGGCCAGGCGCTCGATAGGCGGGCGTCGCTCGATCTCGTCGGATTCGAGATCATCGGCGCCCAACGACGTGCGAGCCACGAGCATGCCGCCGCACATCGAACGCAGAGATACCGGGAGGGCGCCGATTCCCGCAAAGACCGAGACCGGGATTTCCGCGGCCGACCCGCTGAGCGCGCTCTTGAGCCGTCTCGCCGAGCGCATCGACATCGAGAACATCGACCCCGCTTCGATGAAGAATCAGGAGCGTTGGTCGGCCACGCGCGCCGCGATCGCCGAGACTTTCCTCGCGCTGCAAACCGACGGCTTGGTGAATGCCGACGTCGACATGCGCCCGGCGGCACACATCGCGCTGCACGAAGCAGTGGGTTTGGGCGCGCTCGATGATCTGCTCTCCGACGAATTGGTACGCACGGTGGTCGTGAACGGCCCCGACCTCGTGTTCGTCGACAAGGGCGAAGGTCTCGTAGCGACATCGTTGAAGTTCTCTTCCGAAGGAGCCCTGCGCACGGTGGCGCGGCGTCTTGCTGCGGAGAGCGGACAGACATTCAGCGCTCAACCCGTCCTTCACGGACGGCTCTCGTTCGGCCCGAGGCTGACGATCATGCAGCCGCCTCTGGTGACGAAGGGGCCGCTGATCGAGCTCCGCATCCGCAGCTCGAAGTCGCTCGTGCAACTCGCAGAAAAGGGCTGGATGAGCACCGATGCCGCCGCGTACTTGGCGAAGGCCGTTGCGGAGTGCCGCAACATCGTCGTCGCGGGTCCTCACGACTCCGGGGTGACCGAAGTGATGTCGGCATTGGCCCGTGAGCTCCCGGAGACGCAAAGTGCCGTCGCGATCGAGGCTGTTCCTGATCTCGACATCGATCGGAACCGCATGGTGTCACTGACGGCCGCCAATGCAGGCATCTCGCTGGCCGAAGCAATCGAGCACGGCGCACGCCTCCACGCGGAGCATCTCGTGATCAACGATCTCGCAGGCTCTGACACGATGACGGCACTGTCCACTGTGCTCGGACGCGAACCGGGTCACCTGCTCGGGGTGCAGTGCTGGAGCACCAAGAACGCCATCGAAGGCCTCCTGCTGGCTGCTGGCTGTGGCGGGGCAGACCGAGCTTGTGTCGCGCAGCTGGTTGGCAGTGCGGTCGACCTCGTCGTCGCAATGCAGCGAGGACCAGAGGGCCAGCGCGTGAGCGGGATCCTCGAAGTCCAAGGCCAGGAAGCCGGCGACGTCAGCTACCAGTCCGTTCCGTTCTGAGTCGCGATTCTCGTGCGCCTTTGCTCATCGCGGCGCTCGGCGTCGCGCTGACGCCAGGCGCGGGATATGCGGGGCGCGCGAAGTAGTAGCCCTGGCCGTAGTTGGCGCCGCAGTCGATGACGACCTTCATTTCAGTTTCCTGCTCGATGCCCTCTGCGACCACACGCGCCCCGAGCTCGTGGCAGAGCCGTACGATATGGCGAACCAATACCTGTGCGCGTCGGTCATCGGCGAGGTCTGCGATCAACGTTCGATCGAGCTTCACGATCTCCGGGTTGAGGTCGACGATGTACTTCAAGTTCGAGTAGCCAGCGCCGAGATCGTCGACTGCAAGCGACACGCCTTTGCCACGGATCTCGCGGAGGACGCTGTGACAGTACGCAAAGTGAGTCAGCGGAACCGACTCGGTCACCTCGAGATAGATGGGCTGGTCGTGCGTGAAGATCGGATCGTCGGGCTGAACGAGCCACGACTCGTCGAACTCGTTCGGATGCACGTTGAGGAACAGCGGCTTCCCGGGGCAGTGGGTCGTGGCGAGCTCGCGAATCGCGCGGCCGAGCACGCCCACGTAGCCAGACTTGATCGCCTCGTCGAAGAGCTGCGGTGGGTTGATCCAGTGCGGCGAATCACTTCGGACGAGCGCTTCGTACGCGAACGGCTCCATCGTGGTCAGAGAGACGATCGGCTGGTACACGACGCTGAGCTCGCCTCGGGCAAGCACGCCCGGAAGGCCCTTCGCGCTGCGGACGCGCGGAATCCCCGATCGCCGCTTTTGAGTAGCCTCCAGCCACTTACGGAAGTTCGTCACACTCGCCCCACCACGGTAAGTTTACAATATTACAACCGCGAATTGGTATCCCAATTTAGGGAGTCCTAGCGCCCTTCGAAGCGCTCTGGTATGCCGCGGAACGATGAGCAGCGCAGTATCGATAGGCCCGGCACAAGACAGTCCCATCGGAACTACCCTAGAACGACACCTGCTCGACCGCCAGCGCCGCATGCCGGAAGCCACGGGCGATTTCACCGGGCTTTTCCAACAAATCAGTCTGGCCGCCAAAATCATAGGCAGCCGGGTCAGCAAAGCAGGGCTCTCGGGTATCCTCGGGCGTACGGGCACCACCAACGTCCAGGGCGAGCAGGTCCAGAAGCTCGACGACTTCGCCAACACCGTGATCGTGAGCATCGTCGAGGCCGGCGGGCACGTCTGCATGATGGGAAGCGAGGAGGTCGAGGAGCCAATCCGGATTCCGGCGCAGTACCCACAGGGAAAGTACGTGCTCCAGTTCGACCCTCTCGACGGCTCGGGCAACATCGACATCAACGCGTCGATCGGGACCATATTTTCCATTCATCGTCGCCTCACGCCGGATGGCGAGCCGGGGACACTGAAGGACCTATTGCAGCCCGGCCGCGACATCGTGGCGGCGGGCTACGTGATCTACGGCTCGTCAAACATGTTGGTGTACTCGACCGGCGACCAAGTGGATGGGTTCACGTACGACCCGGGCGTCGGTGAGTTCTTTTTGTCGCATCCGAAGATGAGGATCCCCTCGCGGGGCAGCATCTATTCGATCAACGAGGGCAACTACCACAAGTGGGACGAAGGCGTTCGGAACTGGGTCGACTGGGTCAAGGCGCCCTCCGAGAACAAGAAGGCCTACGGCTTGCGTTACATCGGCGCGATGGTCGCAGACCTGCACCGGACGCTGCTGCGCGGCGGCATCTTCGTCTATCCGTCCGACGTGAAGAACAAGCGGGGCAAGCTCCGACTTCTCTACGAGGCCTCCCCAATGGCGTTCCTCGTCGAGGCAGCGGGCGGCGTCGCTTCGGACGGCGAAACCCGGATCCTCACGATCATGCCGGAACAGCTCCATCAGCGGACGCCGGTGTTCATGGGCAGCCCCGACGACGTTGCGGATGCGCTGCGATTCGCGGGCTCCTGAGCTACTCAGAGCTTCGGCGTCATCTGGAACGGCACCTCGGTCCGCACGCAGCCACCTTGCGGCTTCGGGAACTTCCACGTCTTGGCAACGCGCTTCACGCAGGAGTACACCTGCCGATCGTTCAGCGACCCTTCCACCGAGACGGCCTTCACGCTGCCGTTCGTACCGATGGTGAGCAGAACCTTCATCGAGCCTTGGAGTAGGTTGTTGTCTTTCAGGCGCCGCTCGTAGCAAGTCTGCACCTGCTTGCTCGGTTGTCCCTTGATGACGGCGCGGAGTTGGGCGGCCTCGAGGTTGCCGCGACAGTCCCAATCCGCGGGCCCGGTCTGTGACGGCTGGCGGGGCTTCGTGCCCGGCTCGTCGTCTTGGCTGCCCTCGAGCCCGGCGTCCTCATCGGAGATTTCGATTTCGGTGGCAAACTGCTCTCGGGTCGGCGCTGCGGGCGCCGGTTCGGCAACCTCGGACGATGACCCGGAGTCGTTGGTCTTGAGGAAGAACCAGAGGCCACCCGCGGCTAGCAGGAAGAGTAAGGCGATCAGGCCGTACTTGCCGTCGTTCTTCTTCAGCGGCGGTAGGCTCGAGCGCCAGTTCACATTCCCCTCACTTTCCCCAGGTCGAGGCGCGCGGTGCGCCCGGGGCCGGAGTGTAGAATCCTTGGCGGATCAAGCCAACTCCCGAGCCACGCGGGGGCTCAGAAAACCGCAGTTTGCCGTGAGCCGAGGTCTCCTCTATGGTTCGGCCTCTTTAACGGTAATTGGCAATGGTTGATAAGTTCAAAGGCTTCTTTCTCGTTCTACTCGTAGTGCTGCTTTCGGCAGTGTTTGCCCTTCAATTCGGGGGTGGCCAGGCCGAAGGATGCGCAGCGGGAGGCAGTACATATCTCGCACGGGTCTACGACCAGACGCTGAGCCGAGGCGACTTCGAGGCGGCCTACGCAGTTGCCAACTTCGGGAGGCTCCCCGAGGAGACGCAACGCTCGATGCGACTTCCCGAGTTGGTGCTCGATGGCCTGATCGACCGCACTCTGCTCGCACGCGAGGCGCGTGAGGTGGGCTTCGAGGTCGGCCAAGACGAGGTCATGGCGCGGTTCGTGACAGAGGGCGTCATTCTCCTATCACTGGGTGTCGGAGCCCCGCCGATGCTTCCTCAAGGGGAGATTCCGGTTTCGTTCAGCGACAAGGAGGGCGCCTTCAACAAGGACCTCGCCGAGCGTTACATTCAGAACGGGCTTCGCCGAAGTGTTGGAGAGTTCGCCGATGCACAGGTGGACGAGTACCTGGCTGCACGGATGCGTGAGCTCATCGCTTCGTCGGTCAACGTCAGCGAGGCCGAGGTCTGGGACGACTACGTCCGCGAGAACGACACCGCCAAAATCAAGTACGCTCGGTTTTCGCCCGCCTATTACGTCGAGCAGAAGCCGCCGACCTCCGAAGCGGCGCTCAAGGCATGGATCGCGGATAACGCAGACCGCCTCAGCACCGAGTACGACACCAACAAGCACCGGTACACCAACCTCGAGAAGCAGGTCCGCGCTCGCCACATCCTCATCAAGGCAGGGAGCTACGCGACGGCCGAGCAGAAGGTCGAGGCCAAGAAGCGAGCCGAGGCGCTGCAGAAGCGAGCCGCCAACGGCGAGGATGTCGCTGAGCTCGCCAGCAAGCACAGCGGCGACCACGTCACCGCCAACAAGGGCGGAGACATCGGCTTTCTCAGGAAAGGCACGATGCCCGGGCCGTTCGACGAGGCGCTGTTCGCGATGGAGGTGGGCGAGATCTCCGAGGTTGTCGAGACGACCTACGGCTTCCACGTGATCAAGGTCGTGGCGATTCGCGAGGGAGACGTGGCGGTCGACGAGGCCAAGCGAGAGCTGGCCGAGGGTCTCTATCGAGCGGACTGGCTCGAAGCGCGTGCCCGCAAAGCCGCCGCAAACACGCTTGCCTCCTGGCAACGGAGCCAGGACGACGACGCTGTTGCGCAAGAGCTGGCAGCTACCGTCGAGAAAAGCGGGGAGTCTGCGCTGAGCCCGGCGCTGGAAGAAACAGCGGAGTTTGGCCGCTCCGACACGCCGGTACCCGGCCTGTCGACCGCTGCCCTACTCGGTGCAGTGTTCGCGTTGCCCGAGGGCGAAGCATTCCCGACCGCGCCCGTGAAGCTTGGTCGTGAATGGGTGATCTTCCGTCTCATCGACCGGCGGCGTCCGGATGAGGCGTCCTTCACTGATGCGGTTCGGGAGTCCACCCGCGAGGTTCTCCAGACGCTCAAGAAGAAAGAGACCGTCGACCTCTATATTCAGCAGCTTCGCGCCAAGGCAGAGGCCGACAAGGCCCTCCGCGTTCACGCGCTTCCAACGCAGGATGACCGTAGTTAACGGAGTGAGTCTTCCCGGGCTGCCATCCGAGTCGTGGACGCTTGGCAACAGCCTTCGGGTGCGCCTCATTGCGTTGCCCCACCTGCAATCTGCAACCGTCTCGTTTTTCGTGCGAGTCGGCTCTCGCTACGAAACCGCTCAGACCAATGGTTTGAGCCACTTTCTCGAGCACATGCTGTATCGCGGCACCAAGGCGCACCCGGCTGCACACGAGCTCAGCCTGGCGATCGAACGGCTTGGCGGAACCCTCGACGCGGCCACCCACGTCGACTTCACTAGCTACGATCTGACGCTGCCAACAGAGACGGTCGCTAGGGGCGTCGAATTGCTCGCCGAAGTCCTGCGCCAACCGCTGCTAACCGAGCTGAGCACCGAAAAGCGGATCATTCGCGAGGAGATCCTCGAAGAACTCAACGAGGAAGGCGAGCAGATCGACATCAGCAACGTGTCACGGCAGCTGCTCTACCCCGACCACCCGCTCGGCTTCTCGATCGTCGGCCCCGCCGAGAACTTGGACCGCTTCGAAAGCGCCGATTTGCGCCGACATCACAGCAGTCACTACGCAGCCCGCAACTCGGTGATCTGCGTGGCAGGTGCGTTCGACCCGCAGGAGATCGGCGACACGGTTCGCTCACACTTCGACGGCATGCCGGCCGGTGACTCCATCGAACCGAGCTGCTCACCTCGCGACACAGCGCCCCTGCGCTTCTCCTACGTGCATGACCACGGGAGTCAGACCGACGTGCGACTCTCGTTTCACACGCCGGGCGTAGCGAGCTCCGAGGCGCCGACCCTGCTCTTGTTGTCGCGGGTGCTCGATGACGGGCTGAGCACGCGGGTACATCGGACGATCTGCGAAGAACGCGGGCTGGCCTATGAGGCCTTCGCCGGGAACGACACGTTCGAAGATTGCGGCGTGTTCGACTTCGGAGCTTCGGTCGAGCACAAGAAGGCGCCGCTGCTGGTCGAGACCGTACTCGAACTGATCGACGAGCTCGAGCGGCACCCGCCTACCGAAGATGAAGTCGAGAAAGCAAAACGCCGCTATTTGTGGGACCTTCGCATGATTCGCGACGATCCCGAGGGTACCGCTCACTTCGTCGGAGGCAGTGCGCTTTTTGGGCTTCCTGAGCGAATCGAGACCGTGGCGGAGCAAGTCGCGCGAGTCACACCCACCGACATCCAGCGCGCGGTGCAGCGGCACCTCGATCCGAAAGATGCCTACCTAACCTGCGTGGGTGTGTTGGACGATGCGCTGCTCTCTGACGTGCGCGGCCTCGTCGGCGCCTAACCGTCGAGGTTCACCCAGTGGGCCTCGCCATCGGGCCCCCACTCTTTCTTCCAGAGCGGCACGGTCTCTTTGATTCGATCGATCGCTTTGCGGCACGCGGCGAAGGCGTCGTCTCGATGTGCCGCGCTCGCCGCGACGCAGACCGCGACGTCGCCGATGCCGAGCTTGCCGACCCGATGAACTGCGGCAATCCGTACACCCGCGTGCTCGGCCGCGACACCCTCGAGAACGAGCCTCATCTCCTTGTGTGCGAGGCTCTCGTGGGCTTCGTAATCGAGCCGGGAGACCTGCTTTGCATCGGCGTGGTCACGGACGACGCCATGAAAGATGCAAATGCCGCCCGCTCCCGGATGCTCGACCGCCTTGCGGACTTCGTCGAGCGAGATCTCTTGGTCGCTGATCCTGCAAAGGACTATGGGCGAACCGCCGGCAACCGGCGGCAACACGTCGACGCGGTCGCCGTCGTGAAGCGGTTGCGATGCGTCAACGAAATCGCCATTGACCGCTAAGCGCATACGCTCGAGCAAGGCCGCCAACGGAGGAAATCGATCGGTGACGGCGCTGCGCAGCTCAACCTGCGGCACGCTTTGCGGCGCGAACTCGAACGTCGAACTCTCGCATCCCGCAAGCTCCCTGGCGGCGGCATAGTAGTGAACGCTGACCTTCATGGCGCCGAGGAAGCATAGCAGGCATCGAAATGAGGGCAGCTGCTCCGAGCGTGTTAGAGTTTGCCGCACGTGACCGAGTCCGGACTCAAGCTGATTGTGTGGGTTGTCGCCGCGAGCCTGATCGGCGCAATGCTGGCGATGCCCCAGCCAGTCGACCCGTGGGAGATGCCGAGCCTGGTTCTCGATCGCGCCGCCGTGTCGGACGCGATCAGACTCGACGAAACACTCGCCAGGGAAGTGCCCGACACCGACGAAGCTCACACGCTACGGTCTCTGTTCCTAGATCATGGGCGCTCGGAAGCCAACCCACCGTACGAGATGACCGAATACGATCAGCGCCAGGCTGCGATCCACCGGGCTACCGAGGCGCTCATCGACAAGCACGGAACGCCTGCGTTCGACTCCATGAGGGCCAGCGCCGTCGAGGATTTCATGGGCGTGTTCGGCGATGGCTCGCACGAGGCGCAGGACGACGATGAAGCGGGTGTCCTCGGAGGCGTTCGCGAGGTCCTGAAACAGTACGGCGCGATGCATCGAGGCGTGCTCGTCGCGCCGCCGCTGACGGTGCGCGTGTTCTACAAGGCACGCTGGAATTCGATCCACCGGCGGTCTTTCGTCGAGGGCTTCTCGCCGATCGAGCTCCAGGCGTATTGGGGTTGGCTGGCGCTGCATGGTTGGGGCAAGCAACTTCAGAAGCGCGAGGACGCATTGGTAGCGTTTCGTGACGCGGGTGGATTTGGTACGCAGGAGGCGGCCGCGCTTTTCGATTTGCTCGCGGGTCGGCCGGACCGCGCGTCGAAGTCCTTGGAGAAGCTGTATAGAGCGAGCGGCGAGCTTCGTTTGCGCAATCTCTCGCTCGGCACGCTCCACGCCGCCCTTTTACCGATGGGCTCGCCGTGATACGACACTCGGAGTGGACATGAGAGTCGACCTCAAGAAGAGCCTGTTCATACTTCCCAACCTCTTCACGCTTTCGAGTGTGCTGTGTGGTTACTACGCGATCTTGATCCTCTCGGGCCAGCCGACGAGCGACGATTTCTATCGCGCCGCGATCCTCATCGTCTTCGCCCTGTTCTTCGACGGGATCGACGGCCGGGTTGCCCGCCTGACCAAGACGCAGACGGCGATTGGGGTCCAGCTCGACTCCCTTGCCGATATGATCTCCTTTGGGGTCGCGCCCGCCATCCTCGTCTACCACTGGTCGCTCGCCGAGCTCGGCACCGGCGGCATGCTGGTCGGCTTCGTGTTCGTAGCGGCGGGCGCTGTCCGGCTCGCGCGTTTCAACGTCGTCTCGACAGGGGACGACGGCCAGCCACATGCCCCCGGGAAGTACACGCAAGGGCTCCCGATCCCGGCCGCAGCCGGCATCTTGATCTCAATCGTCGTTGCCAACCACCTGACCGGGAAGCTGCCGTTTACCCCGGTTCTGATCTCCGTTCTCGTAGCCACGCTCTCGGTCTTCATGGTGAGCGCTATGCCGTTCCGCTCCTTCAAAGACCTGCAGCTCAACTGGCGAACAGTGCTGTTCATGTCGGTGGCGATTGGCGTGACGGTGTGGATCGCCTTGAAGATTCACCCGTCGATGGCGCTGGTTTGGGTGCTCGCAGCCTACGTGGTCATCGGTATCGTCGAGAGCCTGATCGCGCTGATGAACAAGGCCCGCGCCGGCATCGATAAAACCGACCGGCGCTCAGCTTAGGCGTCCGGGTTCTCGTACACCGAGATGATCGGAACCCCATCGTAGCGGAGCACAAAGACGGGTTGCACGCTCCCGTAGGCGACCCAGGCCTGATAGTCGACTTCGTTGAAGTGCGGCTCGTGGTGCACCAGGACGATATCCGCAGAGCTCATCGACGACGCGGGGCGGATGTTCGAAGGGATCAAACCGTCTCTCTGCATCATGGCCCAAGAACCGCTGGTTGTGTCGCATATCCACACCGACCCACCCTCGGGAAGCTTCTCGGTGATCCACTTCGCGAGACTGCCCGTGGTGAAGCCCCAGAACTGCCTATTCATCCCTAGGTCCGCTGCGCCGGGCACTCCGCCGGCGAGCGGCGTGTAGTGCGACAGACCGAAAGGGTGGCTGTGCGCGGTTTCCGCTGCGCCGGGCAAGAGACACAGCGCGGCAAACGCCCACGACGGCCAGCGCCGTCCCGTCCACAGCTCGAGCTCGGCTCTCTCGATGACCGCGAGAAGACCCCAGCCCGCAAACAGCACCAAGAACGGATAAGCCGCGATCCAATGCTTGGTCCCTCCAAAGATTGGGGAGCTGGGGAGCGCTATTGCAAGTAGAGGTGCGAGCACGCAGCCGAGCCAGAGCACTTCGGTCTTGCGGCCTGTCATGTCACCCGACTTCGTTCGCCACGGTGGTCGAAGCTCGGCGCGCCGGTGATAGAGACCGATCAACGAAAGGGCGAGCACGGTGAGCGACACGGTGAACAGCGTCATCACGAAGGGGACTGAAACTGGGAATGGCGGCTCAAAGTAGCTGACCCCCAGGTATTCATACGTGTAGTGGACGTGGCGAAGGTGGAAGCTCACATACGCGAGCAGGCGGCTCCAGGTGTCGTGCCAGAGCCACGGCCAAGTGCCGACCAACATCAGCGGGCCGAGGGTCAGCATCGAAGGAAGCCAGGCGACCGAAGAACGCTCGATGCGATCGGCGCGCGCCTCGTCCCGACGAACCCACAGGAAGTGGATCAGGAAGATCCCGGGCAGCATCCAGCTGTTGTGTTTCGTTGCCAGCGCGAGGCCAAACGCGAGGCCGACGACAGGCACCCATCGGCGATCGGCCAACGCCCGCCAGTACGTGTACGCTGTCAGGGTGACGAAGAACGCGATCGGGATATCGAAGCACGCGAGATGACTGTGATAGAAGACGCGCGGCATCAGGGCGAACGCCAGGGCTGCAAAGAACGCGCCCTGCCGGCGCATGAGCGAGGCGCCCCCGGCGTAGATCAGCCAAAGCAGAAGACCGGCAGTGAGCATCCCGGGAAAGCGGAACGCGAGTGACTCGTTGGGGAACAAGCCGAAGTGCTTCTGCGCCAACCAGCTGGAAGCAAAGCTCAGCTTCATCCAAGCCGGGTGCTCCCAGTTGTACGCCCAGGCCCGGTCGATGCTCTCGCGTCCCAGCGCCGAAAGCGGATCACTGAAAAACTGCGCAAGCCAGGCCGCGTAGTCCTTGGCGGCGTGAACGTAGAAGCTCTCGTCGCGAGACATCGCCAAGTCCGGCGCGGTCGCGACGAGGAGGAGCACGTACGCAATACAGAGGCCCGCACCGATGAGATGATCGCGACCTTTCAAGGCCCTGGCGTCACTCATTGCTGGGCCCCTCTCGTGTGGATGCCGCCCAGCAAAAGAGGCGGGCGCGGGGATCCGGCGCGGTGGTCTCGAAGCGGACCGCCGCACGCCGCACGTCGAGTTCGGAGGTGTCGATCTCGATGCCCGACCAGCCATCACCGTCTTGGTGCACGAGCTCGCCGGCCAAACGGTCGTCGATCCAGACGCGCAGCGTGACCGGGCCGTGTACCCGTCGGCGTTCGCTGTTGTAATCGATGCCCCCGTGGATCACGAGACGCTCGCCGAGCGGCACATCGGGAAACGTCACGCGGACCGGGTCGGTGCCGGCAGGGTGCTGCCAGATGCAACGCCTCGGCTGGAGCTCGAGGTCCGCCAAGACGGTCGCGCCGACCCATAGCCACGGCCGCCGTGGATCGCAGACAAAGTGTTCGGGCGGCGGCATCGGACCGTGACCAAGGCCTCCACGCGCAGGACGCGCACTCATCCAAGGACAGACCTGCGAGCCATCGGCGCTCACGAGCTCGACCTGCGCGCGCTGTACCTCTTCGACGAAGTCGTAAACCACCTCATCGGTAGACACGGGCCACATGCGAACGCGCACGCCACCGAAGTCCTCTTCGAGGGCTGGGGGCTCGTCACGCCTGGTCGCGCCGCGAATACCAAGTTCCCAGACGCGGTCGGTGCCGGCCAGATCACTCGGAGCCGCTATGCGCAACGATAGAAGGTCTCCGAGGTGACTGCGGACGATGGGGTCCACCCACGATGGCGCCGCGACGATGCGGTCCGTCGGCCGGTACCGCGCGCGGACGAAGGCCGATGCCGCCTCCCACGACTCGTCGCTAGGAGTCGCTGCGTGGATCAGCGGATGCGCCACGAGCTCGAACACCGCCAAGCCGGCGATCAACACCCACGCCCACGCAGCGAGGCTCAGCTTTCGCCCTGCTTCCGCCACGCCGGTCGGATGCTAGCAGGGGTCCGATCATTCCGCAGCAAAGCAAACGAATTCGAACTCCCAACCCGCCAGCTCTGGGGTGTCGAGCAAGTCGGGTGAGGCGTTGAGCATGGCCGTCACCCGGACAAAGAGCAGCCCGTTCGGGATGCCGGCGTTGATGAGCTCCTGGCCGATGTCGAGGACTCCATCTTCGGTGCCGCTTGGGATGACGACTACCGCGGGGATCGCGGTGTCGAGCTCGGCGGCGGTATTCGCGGCGCGGATCTGGAACTCGATGGTGGACTCGCCAGGAGTGCTCCCCGTCCAGGTGAGACTGCCCCAGTCGGGACGGTCCGGAGGGACATTGCAGTGGGCCAGGCTGTCGTAGCTGTTCCGATAGAAGTTGGCACCGGGCGCATCGTCGAACTCGTGGGCCACATCATCGGGCACCATGACGCGAACGGGGATGCGCTCCACTTCGACCGTATCGTCTGCCCAGACGACGATCTCGAAATCGAAAACCTGTGAGGTGGATGTCGGTGCGACGCTGTCGTTCAGAAGAAGCAGGTGGAACTCGATATCCGCTCCGGGTTCGCAGTCGGAGCACTGGTCGTTCATGGGGTCGGGGGCTCCGCACTCGAACGGCTCCTCGCCCTCGGCGCAGTCCTGAGGACTGAGCGCTCTGACGAAGTCGGTTTCGTTGAAGCCTAGGGTCGTGCCATCATCGACGGCGACCATCTGGATGTCGTAAACACTCTTGTCCAGAATGAGGTTGAGCGT
>CAXMRM010000070.1:0-7356 GCA_964196015.1 uncultured Myxococcota bacterium | reverse complement strand
CGGCGGCGGAACAACGAGGCGACTCGGTTCAACACACCGGGCTTGTCTTCGACGAAAACGGCGAAGGTTCTTTTGACGGACTGGGACATTACTCGTCCTCCCCTGTCTCGAAGATCGGGTTGTGATCGTGAGTGTCGGGTTTGTGTGGCCGTTCGATCATGTCCTGGAGGTCGGCCCCGGCTGCAACCATTGGATACACGGCGTCTTCTTGCTCGACGCGGAAATCGATGACTACGGTGCCCTCGGTCGCTTCCGCCTTCCGAACCGCATCTTCGACCTCGGAGCGCTTCTCGACGCGAATGCCGGTCAAGGCATGAGCGTCCGCGATCTTCACGAAGTCAGGGCTGAGCAGCGGCGTCGCGACGTAACGTCCGCCGAAGAAGAACTCTTGCCACTGACGCACCATGCCGAGGAAGCCGTTGTTGATGATGGCGACGTTGACCTTGATGCCTTCCTGCGCGCAGGTGGAGAGTTCGGCCTGCGTCATCTGGAATCCGCCGTCGCCGCAGATGACCCACACCGAGTCATCGGGCTTGGCGAACTTGGCGCCTATCGCGGCAGGCAATGCAAAGCCCATCGTGCCGAGGCCGCCCGAGGTGATCAGCTTCCGCGGGTAGTCGTGCTTGTAGTATTGCGCCTCCCACATCTGGTGCTGACCGACGTCGGTTACGACGAGTGCCTTGCCTTCAGTGAAGCGGTACAGGTCGTGGATAACGTGGGCGGCGTAGAGCTTGCCCATATCCGGCAGGTTCTTGATGTCCCTGACGCTCGAACCGCCCTGGATCTTCTCGATGTAGGCCAGCCACTTCGGGTGGTCGCACTTGTCGACATGCGGAAGCAGCTCCTTCAGGGCCTCCCGCGCGTCGCCGACGATCGGCACGTCGACGTGGACGTTCTTGTTGATCTCCGCCGGGTCGAGCTCGATGTGGATCTTCTTCGCGTTCTGGGCGTAGGTCTTGAGGTTGCCCGTCACACGGTCGTCGAACCGCATGCCGACCGCGATGATCAAATCGGCCTCCTGAATCGCCTTGTTGACCCAGGTCTCTCCATGCATTCCCATCATGCCGAGGTTGAGGGGGTGGCTGGCCGGGAACCCGCCCAGGCCTAGCAGGGTGCAGGCCACTGGAATGTTGGTCTTTTCGACGAATTCCGTCAGGGCCTCCGTCGCCTGTGACTTGATGACGCCATGCCCGGAAAAGAGGATCGGACGCTTGGCACTCTTGATCAGCTCCACCGCTTCTTCGAGCTGCTCCGCGAGCGGCGAGTAGTCCGGTCGGTAGCCGGGCAGCACGATCTCGTCGTCGCTCCACTCGAACACGCAGCTCTGCTGTTGCGCATCCTTCGTGATGTCGACGACGACCGGTCCGGGTCGGCCTGAGCGGGCGATGTAAAACGCCTCGCGGATGGTCGGCGCGATTTGCTCGGGCTTCGTCACCAGGTAGTTGTGCTTGGTGACGGGGATGGTGCAGCCGGTGATGTCGGTTTCCTGGAACGCATCACTGCCGATGAGCTGCGAGGGGACCTGCCCGGTGATGCACACCATCGGGATCGAGTCGAGCATGGCCGTGGCGATGCCAGTCACCAGGTTGGTCGCGCCCGGGCCCGAAGTCGCAATACAAACGCCGACTTGACCCGACGCGCGGGCGTAGCCGTCGGCCATGTGCGAGGCGCCTTGCTCGTGGCGCGTGAGCACGTGATGGATGGGGTACTCGATCATCGCGTCGTAGGCAGGCATGATCGCGCCGCCCGGATAACCGAAGCAGACCTCGACCCCCTCGCGTACGAGTGCTTCCCAGATGATGCGGGATCCGGAAAGCGATTCGCCGATGCGATTCTCGAGCTTGGGATTGGCGGGTGTCACGAGGGTCTCCTTACTTGCTGGCTGGCTCCAACTAGTTGATTCGAGGCGGCATTCAAGCAGCGCACGTCCAACAAGAAAGGCGCCGGGTCGAACGCAGACCGGGCACCTCGATTGCGGGCAAACTCCGGCGTGCCTGACGCCTGCCGGTTTGCTGTAGTTTTGCGCTGTGAATGTCTATTCATGGGTCTAGGTCAAAAAAAAGCCCCTGCACGCTAGATGCAGGGGCCAGAAACTGAGTGGGTTGTTTGGGGTGGTTCTGGTCCCTGCCTATGCCTGCGTAACTAGCAGGAGGCTAATAATGAGGCCGACTACAACTACAACACCGCCCAAGAGAGCAGTCACACGGCTCGCATCATGCGCGTCCATCGGAGCAGCCATAGCAGTCGGGTACCGAACCATTACCCGCCCATTCTGCTGCCAACCCCCCCCAGGGTCAAGGGGGACACTCTCCACTCCCCCAACCCCAGAGAATCACGCACCTTCTCAGCGAAAGATCGCAGCGATTTGTTTCCACGGTTTCAGCGAAAGCCTTCGACTCGTCGCAACAATCGAAACAAATCGCTGCGATCCTTGGGCTAGAACAGCTTTAGTTTCGCGTAGTTGAGGGCCCGGAGAGTGTCCCTGTTTTAGCGTTCGTGGAAGTCTATGGCGACGGTGTGCTCGGTGGGGCTTGGCGACAGAGGCTCCTTCGCCTTCTCGATCTCAGGGCCAAGTGCGTCCCACCATGCTTCGGCATCGGCCCGCGTCCACTGAGCGACGTCCAGCCGGTCCAGCGCATCGGCGAGCTCCTGGCCCGAGGCCGGTCTGTCGGACTGCGCTTTTTCCAGGCAGGCGAAGATGAGCGCCTCGAGCTCGGCTGGCACCTCTTGAGAGGACACCTCCGCAAACGGAAGCGGTTTCGTGTGCAAATGGTGCATGCAGATCTCGATGATCGTCTTCCCTTCGAAAACGTGGCGTCCGGCAAGCAGGTAGTAGCCAACTGCGCCGAGGGCGTAGAGATCGGTCCGGCCGTCGATGCTCTGAGGGTCTTGGATCGCCTCGGGGCTCAAGTAGTGTGGCGTTCCCTTGATCGACATCGTGTTGGTCTGCTCGAGGTCGTCGATTTTGCCGAGGTTCTTCACGAGGCCGAAGTCGAGCACCTTCGTCACGTCGGGGACACCGCCTTGGCGCGCGAGCATGATGTTGCTCGGCTTGATGTCCCGGTGAATCAACCCAACCTCGTGCGCTTCGTTGAGCGCGAGCGCCGCGTCACGGAGGATGCGCACGACCCGCTCGACCGGCTGAGGTCCACCGGCTTCGACCACCTGCGTGAGCGTCGCCCCGCTGAGCAGTTCCATCGCATAGTAGAAGAGCCCGTCCGGAGTGCGGCCATAGTCGTAGATGGTGACCGTGTTGGGGTGGGTGAGCTTTGCGGTGAGCTGCACCTCTCTGCGGAACCGGTCTAGCGCATCCCAGTCGGCGACCTCCGGTCGAAGCAGCTTGATGGCGGTCGGCCGCTTCAGCATCCCGTGTTTCGCTTCGTACACGACACCCATTGCGCCCTCGCCGAGCTTCCGTTCCAGGTTGTATTGCCCGAGGCTTTGAATGTGGCTGACCTCTTTGCGCAGCCGGTGAATTACACGAGAAGCCAGGGCGGCAAGACCGACCGTCAGCGTCCACCACATGATTGTGATCACGGCCTGCGAGGCAGCAACGCGTTGCGCGGACTGCCCGTCGTAGCCGAAGCGGCGCCAAATGCTGAGGTCGACGTCCAGGTAGTGCCAATACATCGCCGCAACGAGCGGGATGCCGATGAGGACGCCGAGAATGCTGGTTCGTCTCGCCGAGCTTGGCACGAACACGCTTCGCGCGAACATGATCAACGCCAGAATGAACGCTGTGATCGTATCGGCGCCGACCTCCGGCCGGATATCCAGGCCCATGCAGATGTAGCCAATGCTGGTCAGAAAGATCCCCGTGTACTCGACCGCGTGAATCGCGGCGACCGAGAGCTCGCCGCGTCGGCAGATCAGCCAGACCCCGATGAGGGGCAGGATCGCGGCCGCGTGGATCAGAAAACTGGGGTCGGTGAGCAGCTCCTCGAGAAACCCAAAGAGGGCGCCGATCAGGAAACGGACAAGCAGGGCGGTGCCTCCGAGGGCCGCGCCGATCAGGCCGAAGACCGCGACGCGTCGTTGAAGGAAGGCGCGTGCCTCGGGACTCGAAAAGTAGGTGCTGCTTCTCATGCCTGCCCGCCCATGATGATTAACTCCGCAAATTGTAGCCACTGCGAAGCAGCGCGGTCGCGACTCCGAGGAGGACCAAGAACGAAACCAGAACAACCCCGGCGCTCGCGACAGGCGAGACGTCGGCCACTCCGAGGAAGCCGTATCGAAGCCCGTTGACCATGTAGAGGAGGGGATTGAGACGACTGATGGTGTTCCACGGCTCGGGCAGGAGATCGATCGAGTAGAAGACGCCGCCCAGGAAGGCCAACGGCAGCAGAACGAAGTTCGGAAAGATGGCGAGATGATCGAATCTTTCCGCCCAAAGCGCGGCGATCAGCCCCAGCAGTGCGAGCGTTGCAGTCACCAAGACGGAAAAGAAAACCGTCCATCCGATGTGCAGCAGAGGAATCCACGTAAACGACAAGGCGACCAGGTAAACGAGCACGCCCACGATCAGCGCCCGAAGCATTGCGGCCCCCACGTACGCGAGAAGCATCTCGAGCGCCCCAATGGGCGCAATTAGGATATCGGTGATCGTTCCGTTGATCTTCGATTGAAACAGGCTCGACGACGTATTCAGGAAGGAGTCGCGAATCATCGTCATCATCACGAGGCCGGGCACGACGAACTGGATATAAGGAACGCCCGATATTTCGCGCAGGCGGGAGCCAAGGGCGACGCCAAATACCAAGAAGTAGAGGCTCGTCGTCACCAGCGGGCTGAGCACCGTTTGCAGCCACACTTTGCTGAAGCGGCGGATCTCCTTGATGAAGAGCGTCTTGAGCACGATCGTGCTCATGCTGTGGGCCTCCCGTCCGCCTTACGGATCAGCTCCACGTAGATGTCTTCGAGCGAGCGTCCGTCGTGCCGCTCCATCAGGCTTTCGCGGCTTTCCACCAGCAGGAGCTCACCTTTGTGCAGGATGCCAATTCGGTCTGCGAGCCGTTCCGCCTCTTCGATGTAGTGCGTGGTCAATACGATCGTGGTGCCCGCTCCGCGCAGGTCCTCGACCTCCTGCCACAGCTCGCGGCGTAGCTCCACGTCCACGCCCGCGGTCGGTTCGTCGAGAAAGAGCAACCGAGGCTCATGGACGAGTGCCTTCGCTACCAAGAGCCGCCGCTTCATGCCACCCGACAGCGTCCGCGTATAAGCGTTGCGCTTTTCGTCGAGCGCAAACGTCTTGAGCAGGCTTTCGGCCCGGTCGCGATTTGGCTCGACCCCCATGAGCCCCATTTGAATCATCAGGCTTTCGAGGGGTGTGAAGAAGGGGTCGTAGTTGATCTCCTGCGGGACCAGCCCCACCAATCGGCGGGTCGTGCGGAAGTCGCGCATCGTGTCGAAGCCGAGAACCTCGATGCTGCCTTTGCTTTGCTTCGCCAGCCCCGTGATGCAGTGAATCAGCGTCGACTTCCCGGCGCCATTCGGGCCGAGCAGCGCGAAGATCTCGCCCTCGTAGACATCGAGCGACAGATCTTCGAGCGCAGTGAACTTCCCGTAGCGCTTCGTGACGTGGCGGCAGCGGAGCACCGGCTGGTTCATCGCGCCGGACTATAGCGACCTCACCGGCGATGACCAGGCTATCCCAGCGTGTGGCGCAGATGGAACGACTTGGGCCGCGTGAGTTGCGCATAGCCGAGGCTCGACAAGCTGCATCCGCGGCCGGAGTCCTTGACGCCCACCCATGCGAGCTCAGGGTCGAGGTAGTCGCACCGGTTCATGAACCAGGTTCCGGTCTCCACACGTGTGCCGATCTGCTGCGCGTGCTCCAGGTCATCCGTCCACACCGAGGCGGTGAGCCCGTAGGGGCTGTCGTTCATCAGCGCGATCGCTTCGGCATCGTCTCGCACCCGCATGATGCCGACTGCCGGGCCAAAGGTTTCCTCGCTCATGATGCGCATCGAGTGATCGACATCGACGAGAGCTTGCGGCGCCATGTAGGGCAGGCCGCGCTTGGCCTCTTCGAAATGGTCCGGGTCGAGTAGGGTGCGAGCGCCTGCCGCGATGGCTTCGTCGATTTGCGCCTGGATGCCTTCGGCGTTGCGAACGCGGACCACCGGACCGAGCGTCGTCGCCGAATCGCGCGGGTCTCCGAGCAGGAGCTCGTTGGCCACCGAGACAAAGGCCTCGAGGAACGACTCGTACACGGCTCCATGCACGTAGATCCGCTCGATGCCGCAGCAGGACTGCCCCGCGTTGTAGAACGAACCATCGACGAGGTTTGCAGCCGAGCGCCCGACGTCGGCGTCGCTGCACACATAGGCCGGGTCTTTGCCGCCAAGCTCCAACGCGGCCCCGATGAACCGCTTCGAGGCCGCTTGCTGGATTGCGTGGCCCCCTTCGACGGATCCCGTGAACGCCACGAAGGCGACGCGCGGGTCACCGATCACGTCTGCGACTCCTTGATGATTGAGATAGAGGACCTGGAGCACGCCATCGGGCAGCCCGGCTTCCTTCGCCGCCCGGCTGATCCGTTTCGCGACGAGCGGCGTCTGCTCAGAGTGCTTGAGCACGACCGTGTTACCCGCGACGAGCGCTGGCACCAACGCGTTGACCGCCGTCAGCCACGGGTAGTTCCATGGCGCGACGACGAAAACAACGCCGAGAGACTCGCGCCGGATGAAGCGGGTGAAGCCCCGGCGCTCCTCCAGCTCGATGTCGGCTAGCGCGTTGGGCCCGAGGTCGATCATCGTCCGTCCGCGCAGCAGCCAGCCGCCCACCTCTCCTCCACCGTCGTGGAGCGGCCGTCCCATCTGCATGGTGAGCTCGTGAGCAATGGCATCGGTGTCATGCACAGCGAGCTCGACAAAGCGCCGAACCATCGTGCAACGTTCGACGAGATCGACTTGCCTCCATGATTTGAATGCTTTGCTCGCCGTTGCCAGCGTTCGTTCGATCTCGTCTGCCCCATCGAGAGCCCGCTCGAAGACGATGCTTCCGTCCACGGGAGAGATTGTTTGGAAGCTCTCAGTCATGAGCGGTAGCGTTTCTCACCGCCTGGTCGGCGTCAATCCGGGCTCGCGTACCGTTCTCTCGGTCCGCTCACTCCGCGGCCTGGCTCGTCGCTTCACTCGCTTCCGGGGAGAGCTTGCGCAGCAGGCGCTGCCCGGTCGTCGTGATTTGGTCGTGCAGATAGCGCGCTTTCGGCTCCGCCCGCTCGAGGTGCCGTTCGAGGACCTCGGCTCGCTCGGGATGCTTCTGTGCTTGCTCGAGCAGAAGCTCCGCGATCGTGGTGTCGCCCAGAAGCTGGATCAGTCTCTCCGCGTGTAGCATCGCGTAGGCGAAGTCGCG
>CAXMRM010000069.1:0-3563 GCA_964196015.1 uncultured Myxococcota bacterium | reverse complement strand
GGTGCTACCGAACCCACCCTCGCCACGCTCGGTGCCGCCGAGCGTGGATTCGTCGTTCACCGTCTCGATATCGACCTGCGTGACTGGCGCTATGATCAGCTGGGCGATGCGGTCGCCGGGCTCGATCGTGAAGGTCGCGTTGCCGTGGTTGACCAGGAGCACCTGGACCTCACCGCGGTAGTCTTCGTCGATCGTGCCGGGTGCGTTGAGCACGGTGACCCCGTGGCGCGCCGCCAAGCCGGAGCGCGGGCGCACTTGGCCTTCGTGCCCGGCTGGAAGAGCGATCTGCAATCCGGTCGGCACACGAGCGGTCCCGCCTGGCGCAATGGTAAGTGGGGCGTCGAGGCACGCGGAGAGGTCCATCCCCGCCGCGCCACTCGTCTTGTAACGCGGAACGACCGCGGTGGCGCGCATCTTATAGACGCGCAGGGTTGCCATCACTCGCTTCGTTCGCCGCCGCCGCCGCTGCTGCCGCCGCTGCCGCCACGATTCCGGTCACGATTCGGACCCCGGCCTCGCTCACCATCGCGGCCACCCGCTCGGGCCCCTCCTGGGCCTCCGCGGTCCCGATCGCGTCCGCCTCGGCCGCCGCGATCTCCATCGCGTCCGCCCCGGCCACCGTCGCGTCCGCCTCGGCCACCGCCCTCGCGGCGTTCTTTCCGCTCTGGCTCGACGTAGCCCTCGGGCTTCTCGAGAAGCGCCTTGCGGGAAAGTCGAATACGACCCTCGCGGTCGATGTCGCTGATCATCACCTCGACCTCGTCGCCGAGGTTCATCACGGAGGTGACGTTCTCGACGAAGCCCCAGTCCATGTCGGTGATGTGCAGCAGTCCGTCTTTGCCCGGCGCGATCTCGAGGAACGCGCCGTAGTTCTCGACACGCCGCACGATGCCCTTGTACTTGGTGCCGATCTCCGGCTCGAGCGTGAGGCTTTCGATGATCTCGATAGCTTTCTTGAGGGCTTCGCCGTCCGGTGATGCGATGCTGACCGTGCCGTCGTCGCTGATGTCGATCTTGGCGCCGGTTTGCTCGGTGATCGCCTTGATCATCTTGCCGCCCGGTCCGATGATCACACGAATCTGGTCGGGCTTGACCCTCAGGGTCTCGATGCGCGGCGCGTACTTCGAAAGCTCAGGACGATGCGTCGCCATGATCTCGTTCATCTTCTCTAGGATGTGCAGCCGGCCGTCGCGCGCCTGTTCCAACGCCTCATGCATGATCTCCTGCTTCAAGCCCGCAATCTTGATGTCCATCTGGATCGCGGTGATGCCCTTGGCGGTGCCGCACACCTTGAAGTCCATGTCGCCCAGATGGTCCTCGTCGCCGAGGATATCAGTCAGGACGGCGTACTTGTCGCCTTCCATGATGAGGCCCATCGCCACGCCGGCGACAGGTGTCTTGATGGGGACACCCGCGTCCATCATCGCCAAGCTGCCGCCACAAACGGTCGCCATCGACGACGAGCCGTTCGACTCGGTGATCTCGGAGACGATTCGCATCGTGTACGGGAAGTCCTCGCGCGAGGGGAGCACCTTGGCCAGAGCGCGCTCGGCGAGGGTACCGTGTCCGATCTCGCGACGGCCGGGGCCGCGGAGGAACTTCGTCTCACCGACCGAGTAGGGCGGGAAATTGTAATGGAGCAGGAACGGCTTCCAGTACTCCTCGATGAGACCGTCGATCTTTTGCTCGTCCTGACGCGTACCAAGAGTTGCGGTGACGATGCTCTGCGTCTCGCCTCTCGTGAACAAGGATGAACCGTGCACACGCGGCAGCAGGCTCACCTCGATGCTGATCGGCCGCACGGTCTTGTAGTCGCGTCCGTCGACACGGCGCTTGTCGTCGAGCACCTGCCCTCGCATCGTATTGTACCGAAGGTCCTCATAGGCGCCCTTGATGTCGCCTTCGAGTTCCGGGAACTCCGCGGCCAACTCGGCAACGACTTCCTTCTTGGCCTCGCCGAAGCGGCCGTATCGAGCCTGTTTCTCCGCGATGTTACAGCCCTCGAGGACCTTCTGGAGGCCGACCTCTTTGACGCGCGCGTCGATCTTCTCGTCGCGCTTGTGCGCTGCGAAGGGCCACTTCTCCTTGCCGATCGCCTCGCGCATCTTCTCGATCAGCTCGAGGACCCCCTGCACGGACTCATGACCGAACTGGATGGCAGCGATCAGGTCATCTTCCGACATTTCGTTGGCTTCGCCTTCGACCATGACGATGGCGTCCTTCGACGCGGAAATCAGGAGCTCGCAATCGCTGTTCTCTTGCTCTTGGTAGGTCGGGTTCGCGATCAGTTTCCCGTCGACGCTGGCGACACGCACGCCGGCGATCGGTCCTGCCCAGGGAAGAGGGCTAATGTGAATCGCGGCCGACGCGCCGATCATTGCGAGGACGTCGGATTGATTCATCGCATCGGCGCTCATCACGGTCGCGATGACCTGCGTCTCGCACATGTAGCCGTCGGGGAAGAGCGGGCGGCAGGGACGGTCGATCAGTCGGCAGGTGAGCACCTCGTGATCGCGCAGCCTGGCCTCACGCTTGAAGAAGCCACCAGGGATCTTGCCTGCAGCGTAGGTCTTTTCGACATAGTCGACGGTCAGTGGGAAGAAGGGTGCGCCTGGCCTCGCTTCTTTGTTTCCACATACGGTGACGAGAACCATCGTCTCACCACAGCTCACCAACACGGAGCCGGCTGCCTGTTTGGCAATGCGGCCTGTCTCGATGGTGACGGTCTTGTCACCGACTTGAACGGACTCTCTAATTATCATCGCTCTCTTCGCCTTCCGCGCGTGCAATCGCGCCTACGGTTCGCGTTTGTATCGAGAGCAGTCTCGGTCCCCGATTCCAGGATTTGAGCCCCAACTCAAATCATCGAAGCGAAGAGCGAACTCCGAACCCGACGCAAAGCAACCAACGTTCTATCGGGACAACGTCCCGGGGGCTCAGCTTACTTCCGAATGCCGAGCTCTGAAATGATCTTCCGGTATCGCTCCACGTTTTGGGAACGAACGTAGTCGAGGAGCCGGCGTCGCTGGCTGACCATCTTCAGCAGGCCTCGGCGGGAGTGATGGTCCTTTTTGTGCGTGTTGAAGTGATCGGTCAGGTAGGTAATCCGCTCGCTCAAAATCGCGATCTGGACCTCGGGCGAACCCGTGTCCGTGTCGTGGTTGCGGAATTGACCGATTAGCTCGGACTTTCTATCGGCGGTCAGTGCCATGCATTACTCGCGCTAATTCTCTTGAAAAATGGATATTTCTATGCCTGAAGGGGCCGGAATATGGGCCGACGCCTGGGGGGCGTCAAGCGGCCAATTTTCAGCTTCAGCGGCAGTCTCAGGGGCAGTGCCAGTGTCAGCGCCGGTGAAGCTGTAATGATACCCTAGCCATGCAGGATTTCGGACTTATTTTTCAATGAGATGACCACCTCCGCTGCGGCAAATGCAAGCAGCCGGTCTTCACCGGGCTTCCCATCGTGCTGACCGACCAGACCTTCGATCGGCATCTGAGTCGTAGTGACCTTCCCCTCGTCGTGGACTTCTGGGCCCCCTGGTGCGGTCCCTGCAAGATGAT
>CAXMRM010000068.1:0-4167 GCA_964196015.1 uncultured Myxococcota bacterium | reverse complement strand
ATCTCGACCGACAAGGCCGTAAACCCGACTTCGGTAATGGGTGCCACCAAACGGGCAGCGGAGCTTTACGTCCAGGCCCTCTCGGTCAACAGCGCCACCCACTTCGCCACCGTGCGCTTCGGCAACGTGCTCGGCTCTGCGGGGAGTGTCGTTCCGATCTTCCGACGGCAGATTCAAAACGGCGGGCCGATCACGGTCACGCATCCCGACATGACCCGCTACTTCATGACGATTCCGGAAGCCGTGCAGCTGGTCACGCAGGCGGCCGCGTTGAGCCGAGGCGGCGAGACCTTCATTTTGGACATGGGGCAGCCGGTTCGCATCATCGACCTGGCGCGTGACCTGATCCGGCTGAGCGGGCTCGAGCCCGACAAGGACATTGAGGTGCGGTTTACCGGCATTCGGCCCGGCGAGAAGCTGTTCGAGGAGCTATCGACGATGAGCGAAGGCATCGAACGAACCACTCACCCAAAGATCTTCACCGGGACCTACGCCTCGCCTCACCTGCCAGGGCTTCGTGCGCACTTCGACACGCTCGGCGCGCTTTGCAAGACTGCCAACCCTAGGGCGATACGACAGGCCCTCTCACAGCTCGTTCCGGAGTACGGAGGCGACGGCGACGGCGGGGATAGCGAGCCTCCCGCCCGGACCAGTCAATCGCTTCGAGTACCTAAATCTTTGGAGGGTGCGTGAATATTCTAGTGACTGGAGGCGCTGGCTTTATTGGGAGCCATGTCGCTGAGGCCGCCCTCGAGGCCGGCCACAAAGTTATGATCGTCGACAACTTGAGCACGGGCCGGACGGCAAACCTCCCTTCCAACGCCGACTTTCATCCCATCGATATCCGAAACGGAGACGTGTTGCGTGAGCTGGTGCTCCACTTCAGGCCGGACGCGATCAGTCACCACGCGGCCCAGGCGAGCGTCACCGTCAGCGTGCGCGAGCCTGTGTTGGACGCCGATGTCAACGTGTTGGGCTCCCTGAACGTCGCCAACCTGGCGCTCGAGTGCGGGAGTCGACTGATCTTCTCGAGCACAGGGGGAGCGCTCTACGGTGAGGTCCCGGAGGGGCAAGCCGCCGGCGAAGACTGGCCCGCGCTGCCCTTGAGTCCATATGCGTGCAGCAAGGCCAGCTTCGAGCTCTACCTGCGTGCCTACGGGCAGGCCTCCGGGCTGCGCTATACAATCCTCCGATATGGCAACGTCTACGGCCCGCGGCAGGACCCCCACGGCGAAGCTGGCGTCGTCTCGATCTTCCTGCAGCGGCTGCTTCGTGGCGAGCCGATCCAGGTCAACGCGCGCGCGACGCAGGGAGACGACGGCTGCGTCCGCGACTACGTCTACGTTCGCGACTCGGTCCGGGCGAACCTCGCGGCATTCGAGGGCGCGCTCGACGGCCGGACCATCAACATCGCGACCGGCGTCGGAACGACGACGCGAACGCTCGCCGAGCAGCTGGTCAGTCTCGTCGACGAGCCAGCCATCGTCAGCGACGGCCCCTGCCGCTCCGGTGACCTGGAGCGGTCGGTTCTCGATCCCGCGGTCATGGTTTCGATTCTCGGGGAGCCAACTCCATTAGAGCGAGGTTTGACGACCACGACCGAATGGTTCCGCGACGCGGTAGAATCATCGTGAGCGAGCGCATCGCGGTCATAGGGCTCGGGTATGTGGGTCTCCCGGTGGCTCTCGCTTTTGCCCGCAAGTTCGAGGACACGGTCGGTTTCGACGTCTCCGAGGCCCGCGTGAGCTCACTCTCCTCGAACCGGGATTGGACCGGCGAGGTGACCGACGCCGAGCTCAGTGCGAGCACTCTGAAGCTCACAAGCGATCCCGCTGACCTCCGTGGTTCCACCTTCTTCGTCGTTGCGGTGCCGACCCCCATCGATTCGGATCGGCGCCCGGATCTCCGACCGCTCTTGTCTGCGACCCGGATCGTGGGCAACGCGCTCGCTCCGGGGGACGTGGTCGTCTACGAGTCGACCGTCTATCCAGGGGTGACCGAAGATCAATGTGGGCCGCTCTTGTCCGAAACCTCCGGGCTGCGCCAATCGCGGGACTTCAAGCTTGGCTATTCGCCGGAGCGCATCAATCCAGGTGACAAGCTCCACACCTTCGAGAAAATCATCAAGGTCGTGTCAGGTGAAGACGCCGAGACGTTGGACCGTGTGGCTCGCGCCTATGAGAGCGTGGTCGACGCAGGCGTTCATCGTGCGCCTTCGATCAAAGTCGCCGAGGCTGCCAAGGTCATCGAGAACACCCAGCGTGACGTCAACATCGCGTTGATGAACGAGCTCGCGTTGATCTTCGATCGCATGGGCATTCGCACGCGAGACGTGCTCGACGCGGCCGGAACCAAATGGAATTTCTTGCCATTCACCCCAGGCCTAGTCGGGGGGCATTGCATCGGGGTCGACCCGTACTACCTGACGGCGAAGGCCGAAGCGCTTGGATACCATCCTGAAGTCATTCTCGCGGGGCGTCGCATCAACGACGGCATGGGCCACTACATCGCGCAGCGAACGCTCAAGCTACTTCGCCAACAGGATCACGCCATCAAGGGCGCCCGCATCGGCGTACTCGGGCTGACGTTCAAAGAGAACGTGCCCGACCTGAGGAACAGCCGGGTGCCGGACATCATCAACGAGCTCCGCGAGTACGGCGTCGACCCGATCGTCCACGACCCGATGGCCTCCGGCGAGGAGGCGCTCCGCGAGTACGGTACCGAGCTTCGTCCGTTCGACGCCCTGACCGACCTCGACGGGGTCATCCTCGCCGTCCCCCATCAGCAGTACCTCGACCAGCTCGATCGTATCGTCGGCTGTGTTCGCCACGGCGGCCTGTTCATGGACGTGAAATCTCTGGTTTGCGCGGACGACCTGAGAAGTGACCTGCTCTACTGGAGCCTCTGATCCGCTAGAAGAGGCGCTCGGGGACTAAGATGATGTCCCCCGCCGCGACTTCGATGTCCTCGGCCTGGCCTTTGGTGACGCGCGCCACCGGAACCCGATAACGGATGATCTCTTCTCCGATCCGTCGCGTGACGACGGTCGCGTCGCGGTCGGCCAGCGATGAGAACCCGCCTGCCATGCTGATCGCTTGCACGACCGTCATGCCGTGCTCGAGTGGGAACGTGCCCGGATTGGCCACTGCGCCCACGACGCTGATGCGCTTGGAGACGTATTGCTCGATGTACACCGACACCTGCGGATTGCGCATGAACTCTCGTTCTTGGAGCTCGGTTTGAATTTTCTTCGCCACTGCGGTGGGCTCGAGGCCATTGACCTGAACGGCGCCGAGGAGCGGAAAGTTGATCGTGCCGTCAGAGGCCACTTGGTGGCTTCCCGTCATCGCCTCCTCGCCGTAGACACGCACCGAAAACACGTCACCCGGCCCGAGGGTCGTGTCGTCGGTGGCCGGAGGTGGCACCTCGGTGGCTTGCACACCGCGCTTGCTACAAGCGGAGGAGCTGAACGCCAGGAGCAAAAGAGTCGCGATCAGTAGAAGACGCGGAGACCAAGCCATGCTTCAAACCTCTGGTAGTCCGCCGCGGGATCGAGCAACGGAGCCGTGCCGACGTATTGGAAGTCGGTGAAGTCCGCCACGTAGCCGACGTTGCCGAACAACGCGAGCCATGCTTTGAACCGGTACTCCCCGAAGATGCCAGCGTAAAGACGTGTGTCTTCTCGCTGAGCCTGGTTGCCCAGCAGCGTGCCATCGGGACTGAGTGCGAGGCCCGATTGGTCAAACGACACCCAGGTTTTGAGGCCCAGCTGAAGCGCGCCAGAGAGGGTAAACTGCACGTCCGCATAGAGCCGGTTCACCAAGGTGTAGTTGCCGATGAATGACGGGCGGTAGTCACGGTCGAAGCCCGCGACCAGCGTTATCGTAGGTCGGGGACGCCAAGTCGTGTCCACGCGGGCGATCACCCCATCGAAATCTTCGCCCATGTCGTAGAAACCCACGGCGTATCCGATCATCGCCGTGAGCGAGAACCTCTCCGTGATCGCGCCGTTGTAGCCGATCGAGTTCGAGACTCGGTTGTTGTCGGAGAGCAGCGTCGCGGAGGAGAGGATCAGATCCGGGTTTTGGTAGTTCTGGCGGGCGTAGTCGAAGGTGTAGACCAGTGCCGAGGTCGGAAAGAACAGCCAACTGAGCGAGGCGGGCACCC
>CAXMRM010000067.1:0-9786 GCA_964196015.1 uncultured Myxococcota bacterium | reverse complement strand
GTATTTCACGCTCTTGCTGATCGGCTTCGCAGCGGCGACTTGGCTTGCCGCTCGCCTCGCGAAGCAGGACCGACTCAATCCGGACACGTTCATCGACCTCGGACTCTTCTGTGTGATCTTCGGTGTGCTTGGCGCCCGCGTGCTCCACGTCTTCGCAGACGGATACTTCTGGGACTACGTCCATCTGTGCACCGACCCGACGAAAGTCGCCTGGGAGATCACCGCCGCGCAATGCACGCGGGCTGAGGGCATCTGGGACGCCGCGCGCGAGGTCTGTCAGCCATCGGAGCGCGACTGCTTTGCCTGGGCAGCTTTTTGGAGAGGCGGTCTCACATACTACGGCGGTCTGATCGCCTCGTCGATTTTCGGGGTCTGGTTCTTGAAGCGCGAAGGGGTTCCGATCTACCGCGGCATGGACATCGCCGCGATCAGCATCTCGTTGGGTTTGGTCTTCGGTCGAGTGGGTTGCTTCCTCGGCGGCTGCTGCTTCGGCGTGCACACCGACCAGCGATTGGGACTGAGCTTTCCGCCTTTCTCTGCGGCGAGTGAATCGCAATGGCGCGCCGGGTTGCTCGAAGCACCCCAGTTGCCATCACTTCCCGTCCACCCAACGCAGCTCTACGAAGCGTTCGGCTGTCTCGCGATCACGGCCTTCCTGCTGTTCTGGCTCCGCCCTAGAAAACGTTTCGACGGCCAGGTCATGCTTTCTTTCATCGGCCTCTACGCCATCCTCCGATTCACGTTGGAGTACTGGCGCGCCGACGAACGCGGCGAGTTCCTGGGCCTCAGCACCTCCCAACTCCTAGCGATCCCGGCCCTGGTCTTGGTAGCCATCCTCTGGCCTCGCTGGAAGCGACGCTGACGCCGACACTGGCACTGTCGCTGTCGCTGTTTGAGCGGCTGGCTACGCCTGGATGATCGAGAGCCTTAGGGGGGCGCCATCGACCTCGGTGTCGTGCTCGCTGCTGGCGTCTGCGCCGCCCTGGGCGAAAGCGGACGCCAAAGTTTCGGCGGCAATGCGATCCGCGTGCTCCTCGATCGCCTGGGCCAAGTCGCCCTCGGCGTTCCATCGGACGCTTATTCTAGCCTCGTAGGCCAGGTCCATGGCCTTGCGGGCTCGCTGGAGGCGATTGATCACCTCGCGGGCAAGCCCTTCGCGGCGAAGGCTGTCGTCCACCCGGGTGTCGAGCACCACCACCTGGCCAGCGCCCGACGCCGCAGCGAAGTCCTCGCGAGCGCTCAATCGCACCTCGACCTCGTTCGGCGTGAGCTCGATCGCGCCGCCCGGGAGCTCGACGACGATCTTCTCATTCTCTTCCATCTCTGCGTAGAGCGCCGAGCCGTCCGCCTCGGCGAGGGCCTTCTTGCAGGCCGGCACTCGCTCGCCCAGCTTTGGCCCGAGCACCCGGAAATTCGGCACCAGCTCGAACTCGACGTACTTGTGCGGCTCCTGCGTAAACCCGAGCTCGCGCACGTTGAGCTCTTCCCTAATCGCGCTCGCAAAACGATCGATCGCCTGCCGTTCGGCGTCATCGGCCACGACGACAATCGCTTCGGCGAGCGGCTGGCGCACCTTGAGCTTGTTTTCGTTCCGGACGCGCTGCCCGAGCGTGACGACGTTGCGAACCCGGTCCATCGTTTTGCGGAGCTCGTCGTCGACACGCGCTGCGTCCGGCTCGGGGAACGATGCAAGATGCACCGACTCGGGCGCCGACGCGTCATCCCTGCAAACCAAATTCTGGAACAGCGTCTCCGTCATGAAGGGAATGAACGGCGCGGCCAGTTTCGTCAGATCGACCAACACCTCATAAAGTGTGCTGAACGCGGCACGCTTATCGGCCGAATTTTCCGAGGTCCAGAAGCGAGCGCGGCTCCGGCGGACATACCAATTCGAAAGCCCGTCGACGAAGCCGAGGATGTGCCGCACGGCCATGTGGCTCTTGTAGCCGTCGAGCTCTTCGCGCACCGCGCGCACCGTCGTGTCGAGCTCTGCGAGCACCCAACGATCCATGTCCGGCCGCTCCGCGGGCGTGGTGCGCTCCACCTCGGCGCTCCACCCGTCGATGTTCGCGTAGGTGACGAAGAAGCTATAGACGTTCCAGATCTTCAGAAGAAACTCGCGCACTGCGTCGGTGGCCGCATCGTCGAAGAAACGGGTGTTCTGCCCGGGCACGGTGCTTGCGTAGAGCGCCCACCGCACGGCGTCCGCGCCCACGCGATCCATGAGCACCAGCGGATCGGTGTAGTTCTTGTCGCGCTTGCTGAGCTTCTTGCCCTTCGCGTCGGTCATCAACCCGAGGACGACGCAGGTCTTGAATGGATGAGGAAGGGCGCGCTCGGGGAACATGAGCGAGCTGATCGTCATCAACGAGTAGAACCAGCCACGAGTCTGATCGACGGCTTCGGTGATGAAGTCGGCCGGGAAACTACGCTCGAAGCCGTCCGCATTCTGATGCGGGAAACCCCACTGCGCGAACGGCATGCAGCCCGAGTCGAACCAGCAGTCGATGACCTCGGGCACGCGCCGGTACACACCCGGCTCGCCGTCCTTCGTCCAGGTCACCGCGTCGATCCACGGCTTGTGAACCATCAGGTGATCTTGCAGGGTCGGGTCCGCGGCCTTTGCTTTGTCGAAATGCGCGAATGCATCAGGGTTTCGCTCGAGAATCTCGGCAGCCGAACCGACCGACTCCACCGCGCCGGTCTCGTCGTTCTTCCAAATCGGAAGCGGCGTCCCCCAGAAACGCTCGCGCGACAGAGCCCAGTCGACGTTGCCTTCGAGGAACTGCCCCATGCGGCCGTTCTTGATGTGCTCCGGCTCCCAGTGGACGTCCTGGTTGTTCTCTTTGACGCGCTCGATCTCCTGCGTGGTGCGAATGAACCACGAACGGCGGGCGTATTGGATCAGCGGGTCCTGCATCGCGCGCCAGCAAAACGGATAGTCGTGGCGATAGACCTCTTCCTTGAAGAGCACCTCGCGCGCACGGAGGTTGCGGATGATGTCGCGGTCGGCCTCTTTGCAGAACCGGCCAGCGAAGTCAGTCACTTCCTCCGGGAACGTGCCGTCGGGCTTCAGCAGCTGCAGGAAACCCATGCCCTTTTCTTTGCAGACCCGGAAGTCGTCCTCGCCGAAAGCCGGCGCGAGGTGAACGAGGCCCGAACCGCTAGCGAGCGAGACGAAATCCGCGTCGATGACCTGCCAGGCAGGGCCGCCTTCGGGCTCGGCGTAGCGGAACGGCGGCTCGTAGCTCATCCCGACGAGCTCAGAGCCCTTGCGCGTCACCACTACGTTCACGTCGTCGCCCAACACCTTGCCCACCAGCGCGGCGGCGAGGATCAGTCGCTCGCCGCCTTCGATCTCTACGGTCGCGTAGTCGGTGTCGGCGTCGACCGCGAGCGCGATGTTCGACGGCAGCGTCCAGGGCGTCGTCGTCCACGCCAGAAACGAGGTGCGGTCCTCCCCCTTCACGGGGAAGCGAATCATCACCGACGGATCGTCGATCGTCCGATACCCCTGACCGACCTCGCCGGCGGAAAGCGCCGTGCCACCTTGCGGCCACCACCACAGGACCTTGTAGCCCTGGTACAAAAGCCCCTTGTTGAACATCTCCGAAAGCGCCCACCACACGCTTTCGACGTACGACTTGTGGAAGGTCACGTACGCGGAATCAAAATCGACCCAGAAGCCGATCCGCTGCGTCATCTTCTGCCACTCGCCGATGTACTTGAACACCGAATCGATGCACTTTCGGCTAAACGCCTCGACGCCGTACTCCTCGATGGAGTCGCGGCCACTGATGCCGAGCTCCTTTTCGACCTCGACCTCGACTGGCAGACCGTGCGTGTCCCAGCCGGCACGCCGCGGGACGTGATCACCGCACATCGTCCGGTAGCGAAGGAACACGTCCTTCATCACGCGCGTGAGCACGTGGCCGGGGTGCGGCATGCCGTTCGCCGTCGGCGGCCCTTCGTAGAAGACGAACGACTGCTTGTCCTCGCCTCCTTCCAGGGTCTTTTCGAAGATGCGGGCTTTTTCCCAGAACGCGAGATGGGTCGCGTCGAGCTCGGGGAACGAAACCTGCGGGGAGACGGGGTCGAACATGGCCTCGCGGCATACCACGCCAAGCCGCAATTTCCACCGGGGCCCGGTGGTTTGAGAACTGGCGGCGCTCCTGATAGACCCCCGCCCATGGCTGAGTTGATCGATGGGAAGGCGCTTGCAAAAGAGGTGCGAGCCGAGGTCAAGGAGAGGGCGGAGGCGTTCAGGGCAAGGCGCAACCGAGCGCCCGGCTTGGACGTGGTGCTCGTCGGGGAGGACCCGGCCTCTCAGGTGTATGTCCGGAACAAGGAGCGCGCCGCCGCTAAGGCCGGGATCGAGGGACGGATACACCGGCTACCTGCCGAGACATCTGAGACTGAGCTCCTGATGCTTATCTTCGAGCTCAACGGCGACGACCACATCGACGGCATCCTGATCCAGCTACCTTTGCCGGACCATCTTCACGACCAGACCATCGTCGATGCGATCGACCCCGCGAAGGACGTCGACGGCCTGCACCCGTTCAACGCCGGACTACTGGTCGTCGGCCGAAAAGGGCTTCGGGCGTGCACTCCGAGCGGCTGCATGCGAATGCTGGAGCACATCGGCTGCGACCCCAAGGGGAAACGCGCGTTGGTCCTCGGCCGGAGCACGTTGGTCGGCAAGCCGATCGCACTGATGCTCCTCGAGAAGCACGCCACTGTGACAATTGCGCACTCACGCACGCAGGATTTGGCCGACCGAGTTCGCGAGTCGGACATCGTGATCGCCGCCGTGGGACGGCCCAATCTGGTGAAGGGAGATTGGGTGAAAGAGGGCGCCGTCGTGATCGACGTCGGCATCAACCGCCTCGACGACGGCACGCTGACAGGCGACGTGGACTTCGAAGGCGCGAAGGGGCGCGCGTCGTACATCACCCCAGTGCCAGGCGGCGTCGGGCCGATGACGATCGCCATGCTGCTGAGCAACACGGTGGACGCAGCCGAAGCGCGGATCCTGTAACCCACACCAAGATCCGATCGAAAAAGGGGACTGTCCCTTTTTTCTTGAATGTCTATGTGTGGAGGGGCGCGAGCGCCGAGGAGAGGCTTGCGTGGCCTCAGGCCCCCAGCCCCTCCGGCCACCTTCGCAAGCCGACCCGTCCGCAGGATCCCCGTGTCGCGTTCCGCCGTGCCACGGTATGCGCTCAGGCTTCTAAGTGAGCTTTTCGATGAGGCGGTCCAACTCGTCGAAGCTCGAGTAGTTGACCCGCACCTGGCCGCGCTCCTTGCCACTCTCGTGGATTGTCGTGGAGGAGCCAAGGGCGCGTGACAGCCGGTTCTCTAGGTCGCGGACGTTCGTGCTCTTGCCCGCGTTCTTTTTTTCGACGCCGTTCCCGTCACCTCGCGCCAATCGACGTGCCTGGCGCTCTGCCTCGCGAACGCTCCAGCCCTTCGAGATCGCAGCCCGGGCGAGCCTCTTCATGCTCGACACGTTGGGCGCCGCGAGTAGCGCGCGCGCGTGCCCTTCGCTGAGCTGGCCGTCCTCGACGAACTCCATCACGTCTTTCGGAAGCTTCAACAGCCGCAGCGCGTTGGCGACGGTTGAGCGCTCCTTGCCGACCTTCGTCGCGATCGTTTCCTGGGTGTACCCGTAGTCGTCGACCAAGCGCTGAAATGCGCGCGCCGTTTCCATCGGATTCAGGTCTTCGCGCTGCAGGTTCTCGACGAGCGCGGCTTCGAATGCCGCTTCGTCGTCGAGGTCGTGCACGAAGATCGGAACTTCTTTTAGGCCCGCCTGCTGTGCCGCCCGCCAACGGCGCTCGCCTGCAATGATCTCGAGCCCGCCTGAAGGCCGCCTGCGTACCAGGATTGGCTCGAGCACACCGTGCTCTCGAATCGACGCCGCAAGCTGCGCCAACGCCTCTGCATCGAGTCGTGTGCGAGGTTGCATGCGCCCCGGGTGCAGGTCTTCGATCGCCGCAGTGTTCTTTGCGAAGCGTTCCGAGACCGGCGGCGCTGCCGGAAGCAATCCGTCCAACCCACGCCCCAAACGTCTGCGAGCCACTACGCCGCCGCCTCCAGTTCATCGAGCAGCTCGCGCGCCAGGCTCAGATACGTATACGACCCCCGCGAGGAGGCATCGTACAAAATCACGGGTTTTCCATGGGAAGGAGCCTCGGCGAGGCGCACGTTTCGCGGGATGATCGTGTCGTAGACGTGGAAGTGACGGCGCACCTCGTCCGCCACTTCGTTGGCGAGGTTGTTGCGGGAATCAAACATGGTGAGCAGCACGCCGTGAAGCTCGAGGTGCTCGTTGACCGATGCGCGCCCGCGCTCAATGGTCCCCACTAACTGCGATAGCCCCTCGAGCGCGTAGTACTCGCACTGAAGCGGAACCATCACCATGTCAGCCGCGGTCAAAGCGTTGATCGTCAACATACCGAGCGACGGAGGACAATCGATGATGATGAAGTCGTAGTCGTCGCGTACGGAGTCGAGTGCGTCTCGCAACCGCGTTGCGCTGTCATCTGCTTGAAGCAAGTCACGTTCGGCGCCGACGAGATCCTGCGTCGCGGCGATCACGTGCAGGTACGGCATCTCGGTCTCGCAGATGACGTCGGCCGCTTCGACCTCGCCGAGCAAGAGCTCATAGGAGCCTTCCTGGTCCTCGTCGCCAGGGCTGCGCCCGACCCCGGTCGATGCGTTGCCCTGTGGATCGAGATCGACCAACAAAACGCGCTGCTCCGCCACGGCAAGACTGGCGCCCAAATTGACCGCCGTGGTCGTCTTCCCGACGCCGCCCTTCTGATTGGCGATCGCTATCACCCGACTCATGGACTGCGTCTACCAGTGCCGGTGCACGGTTTCAATCTCGTCTGTTTTTTTGCTATCTCGATCGCGCTGGGTAGGGTGTGCTGCAGTGTAGGATAAAGTAGTCACTTGCCGTACTAATTTTGGCCGGCAAGCTGGCAAAAAGGGAGGGGTCATGCGCCTTAGAGGACCAAAGAACTATCAGTCGCTTGCCGAATTCGAGCGCGAGGAATTGGGCCGCCACCACAAGGCCGGGTGGTCCCTCGACGATCTCTATTCCGAAGCGACCTTCGAACCGGGCGAGGACGACTCGCTCAAGAACGAGGAGCCGCAGGAGCTCGACTTCGACTTCTAGCAGTGCAGGGGCCTGCGAAGCCGACTCACGACTCAGTCCAGGGGACCGCCGCCAGGCTGTAGCGTGTGCAGCTCGTGGCCGTAGCTGGCGTCGTGCTGAGTTGGGCCGATGATGCCCTCGGCCATCGACCAGAGCAGGGTAAATGCCACAGCCAGGGTCACGAAGGCCAGGCCGAAGAGCCTGGGTCCCGTCCAAAACGCGTCTTCCTTTTCAGTGCGCCCAGCCATCGCGTCGCTCATCGGGACGTTGTTGTACGTGTCTGACATGAAAAAAGCCCTCTAAACCCTCTCGCAGCGGCTATTTAGTGCCATCCGGGCAACGGGTCAAACCCGTGCCAAAAGGGCCCAAACTCGACAATTTGCAGCTCTGTCTTACAAGCGTTAGGACGCTGCGCTTGAGGAGTCCTTTGTCTGCTATCGAGCTCATGACCCCCCGCATGCTCCAGGACATGCGGCGTTCTTGCCAACTGGCCGCAGACTGCCTGACCGCGGTGGGAGCAATGATCCGTCCCGCAATCACGACGAGCGACATCGACACGTTCGTGCATGAGTACATCGTCTCGCGTGACGCGTATCCGTCCCCCCTGGACTACAAGGGGTTTCCGAAGAGCGTCTGCACGAGCGTCAACGATTGCGTCTGCCACGGGATCCCGGGCCAGCAGGTCCTGAAGGACGGCGACATCGTCAACGTCGATGTCACCACATATCTGCCGAAGGAGCACGGCTACCACGGTGACACCAGCGTAACCTTCTACGTCGGTGAGCCTAGCAAGGAAGCCATCCTGGTCGTCGAGACGGCCCGCCGCTGCCTCGAGCTCGGCATCGCGGAGGTGCAGCACGGCAAGCGGATCGGCGACATCGGCGCAGCGATTCAAGAGTACGCCGAGGGGAAGGGCTGCTCGGTGGTTCGCGACTACGTCGGGCACGGTGTTGGCCGCGAGTTCCACATGCCTCCGCAGATTCCGCACTTCGGTCGGCGCGGCAAAGACAAGCGTATGAAGGCGGGTATGGTGTTCACGATCGAGCCGATGATCAACATTGGCGGCTACCAAACCGAGGTGATGGACGACGAGTGGACTGTGCTCACGATGGACCGTTCGCTCTCCGCGCAGTTCGAGCACACGGTCTTGGTGACGCACGATGGCGTCGAGGTGCTGACTGCCCGCAAGGACGTCGTCCTTCATAGTGAGGATAAGCCCTGGGCCGAGATCGGCCCGCTTTCGTCGCCTGCAGCCTGGGACGCCAAGCAAGAAAAAACGGGCTGACGACCCAGTCGCCAGCCCGTTTTTCACGTTGCCGTCGGCGGTACGGGCAGACGACGTAAATCTCGGTGAGCACCTTGGCCTCGACCGAGTAGATCGCGTCGGGCAACTCATGCGAGCACGGCTGGGCATCCGCGTTCGCGGCGGTGGCCGTCACCGGGCTTGCGACGTCGACGTTGAGGAAGATCACCTCGCTGCCGCCACCGGCGATGAGCTCATTGCCCTCAGCCACCTCATCCAGGTCGTCGAACACGAACGAGTTCTCGCTGCCCACGCTGATCGTCGCGGTCTCACCGCCGACCGTGGTGGTCTCGTCGAAGGTGACTGCGACGAGACCCTTCGAGGTGTCTGCGGCCGTCAGGAGGTCACCTGCCAGTGCGTCCACCAGGACGTCCGGAATCACCTCGATGTCCAGACCGCTCAGGCCGCCGGGAGGTACGTTCTCTGCAAAAAGCGAACCCCAATTGCCATCGGCTTTGTTCAGAAACATCACCGTGCCGGTGGGTGCCATGATCGAGAAGTTGCCCCCTGCGTCTGTCGTTGCGGTGTTCGACGTGCCGACCACGGCAACCGTAGCGCCTTCGACCGGGGCGCTGGATCCGTCGATGGAAGCGGCTGATACCGTTCCAGTGACGGCCACCATCGTCCCGCTGCCACCAGAGCCTCCGCTGCCACCAGAGCCACCGCTGCCACCGGTACCACCGGTACCACCGGTGCCGGAGTCGCTATCACAGCCAACGAGACTGAAGACCAAACCAATACTCAAAAATAACCAAGCGTGTTTACGCATATTCTCCCCCTTGAGCGGGACAGCATAGCGGCCCCAGGCACGCATCGCCAAATTGGCTTCCGAGCAGTCAATTTCGCCTCTAGCGAGAATCCGGTGCGTCCGACACGTAGAGATCTCCGCGGTCTTCCCGGAAGTAGAGCCGTTGGAGCGCCAGCCCTTCGCACGGCCCCTCGACGCAGTAACCGTCGTGCAAGCGATAGGTTGCCCCATGCGTTCCGCAGATCAGGTGCGCGCCATCGTCGCTCAGCAACTCGCCCGTCCCGCCGTCGAGCGGCACTGGAAGATGCTGGCACAGATTGCGGTACGCCACGATGGCACCGCTCTCGTCGCGAAGCAGCAGCGCCATGATCGGAAGACCGTCGCCGTCATGGCCGAGCGAAGCCGTGCGCACGATGCCGTCCTGCAGCTCCTCCTCACGGCAGACCCAAACCTCCACCTCGGTCAATCTTTCCCTGGTTGGGCGTACGTCCCACGCGCTGGCACCGAGACGAGATCCCGCTCTGGCAGCCACAGGCCGGTCAACCAGCCGCCATACACGCAGCCAGTATC
>CAXMRM010000066.1:0-4333 GCA_964196015.1 uncultured Myxococcota bacterium | reverse complement strand
AACGGCGATCGCGCGGTCGATCTGGGCGATCTGCTGGAATGGCTCGAGACCGACGGGTTCGCGGTCGATCGTGAAGCACTCGCCCCGGATCTCACGTCGATCATCGCGACGTGGGGGCCGTGCTGATCCAGAGCAGGCCGTTGGAGGGCGCTCTACAGACGCGAGCGGATCCACGATCGCCAGAGCGGCCCCTGTCGCCAGGGTAGTCGTGGGGCGACGCGCCCGAAGTAGATGCGGTAGTAGACGAGATGGAGCGCGTCGCCGAGCCACCTGAAGACCTGCATCCGCAATCGCGCGATGCGGCGCCGGCTGACGATCAGCATCGACCGAAGCTCGGTCTCGTGACCGCCCATCTCCAGCTTGTACGGATAGTGAGCGACGCCACCCTCGACGGTCGTGATCCCCTCACCAAGCGCCGCGTCGACCATCCGCGCCAGCGCAAGACGCCCCAGGCCGAACGGACGAAGCACCTCGCTTGTCTCGCGCGCCGGCAGCACCCAGTGCAAGCGGGTGCCGAAGCGGAAGCAGTACTGGTACGAGGCAACGCGGCCGTCGAGCAGGATGCGGTAGATCCGCACCCGACCGAGCGGCCCGAGGCACTCGACGATGTCGCGGTGGAACTCGACGGCGTTCGGCCAGTCGTCGAAGTGGCCGAGCTTGCCCACCGACTGCCACTGCTGGTCGTGCAGGCGTCGGAAGGGCTCGAACTCCGACTCGACTTGCTCGGGCGTCGTGAGGACGTCTTCCTCGACCGCGTAGAGCTCCGCCAGTCGACGTCGCTTCCTCCGCAGCTCGCTGCGACCGCGCCGTTTCATCGCGGCGAGGTACGCGTCGTAGTCAGTGGGCAGCTCGAAAACGGTCAGCGGGCCGATCACGCTCGTGTGCGCGGTGTCGCCGGCGTCCTGTCGTTCCCGGATGACTCGTTCGAGAGCGGAGAGGCCCACGCACGTCTGCGCGATCCGGCCGAACGCGACCGCATCGCAGGATCGCGTGTCGAGCATGGCTGTCAGCACCGTGCGGAAGGCCCCCTCAGCGAACGTCGGCAACACCGGCGGCGCACAGACCGTCATCACGTGATCGGAGCCCACGAGTTTTGCGATCCGGATCGAGACTGGGCCGATCCGGACGCGCTCGACGAACATCGGGATCACACCCACCAACCGATCGCCGTCGCGGAAGATGAAGATCGCGAGCTCGCGCCGGTCGCCGTAGTGACGCCACCAGATACGGCACCAATCCATGGAGGCGTAGACTTCGCCAACCGTGTCGGCAACGAGCTGATCCCAGGCTTCGCGCATCTCGGCGATCTGGTCGAACGAGTCGATGATCTGCACGTGCGCGCAGCTCGGCGTCGCCCGGTGCACCCTTTGTTCATCGCTCTGGGTCATCATCATTGGGAGCCCTGCGCGGGCACCGTCGCACTCATGGGTTACGGAGGAATCACCATCGGACAGGGTCCGGGTAGAGCCAAAGGTCCAATCAAGGCTACGGCTCCTCAGAGGTCAAGTGAAAGCGGACAGATGCCCACGCCAGGCGAGCACGAGCGGACGCGTCGCTGCTGGGCGAGATGAGAGCTAGCGAGCCGAACAGCAGCCCGCGCATTACCATCGAGCCTATGAAGGTGAGCTTGGCACTTGCTCGGCCCACCAAGCCGTAGTGCTTGTTGACGTAGATCAGCTGGCTCTTCTGGTGTTGGACATACATCTGGGGACGGACCTGCACGGTGCTTTTGCTGCCGCCTTCGCGGTGGATGATCCGGGCGACGGGTGAGAATACACAACGGTGACCCGCACTACGTATCCGTCGACACCAGTCGGCCTCCTCAGCGTAAACGAAGAAGGAATCATCCATCAGCCCGACTTCTTCCACCACCCGACGAGGAAGCAGCAAGAACATGCCGGACACGACGTCGACATCCCGCTCGTCAGTGCGGTCCCATCCGCGGTAGTAGGGGTTCCCCAAGAACCGAGAACGTGAAAACAGCCGGTGAATCCCTGTCTGGGTAAGGAATATGCTGAGCGGCCCCGGATCGGCGAAGCAGGTCATTTGGATCTCTGTTGCGGTTTCTAGCACCTGGCACCCGACACAACCGACGTCGGCACGACCCGCCAGCCATTCCAGCATGGTGTCGATGGCGCCGTCGAGTACCAACGTGTCCGGATTCAACAGTAGCAGGTTGCGGCCCCTCGCAATCTGGATACCTTGGTTGTTGGCGGCCGCGAATCCAAGGTTTGAGTCGTTCGTGATCACACGGACATCGGGAAACTCCTCCGCGATCATCTGCGGTGACCCGTCATGGCTAGCGTTGTCGACCACGATGATCTCGTGCTCGGCTTGGGTCTCGTCGATGACCGAGCGCACGCAGTCGCGGAGAAAGTCGCGCACATTCCAGCTGACAATCACGATGGAGACATCGGGCGGGGAAGTTGAACTTGCATCACTCACGGGATCAGATAGTCAGCATAAATGGGTGGCGTCCACCTGTCCAGTCGTGAGCTGGTAACGGTACGAAGGTTGACGGGGACTTGCAGCGCTCATCGAAGACGAAGGTACGAGACCATTCGTTTGTGGGCTTGGGGGCTTCGTTTCATTCTGGGGTGCGTACCTCGAAGTAGATGGCGAATTGCAAAAAACCATGTTCCTCGTCGGTCCAGTCCGACTTCGTGGGCTGCGCCCGCGCGATGCGCCGATAGACTCTTCGTCGGAAGTCATCATCTTCAGGAAACGACGGCCTATGCTTCTCCAAGCGGTCCCAGCGCGTGCTGTTCGCCGCGGTCCAAGCGGCAAGCTGCTGCTCGCCCGCGCCTGTACCAGCTCTCTTCGCCGCCGTCAGCGAAGCGATTCGCCGAACGGATACCACAAACAGCCCTACGCGAGTCGCAAGTCCTCTTCCATTTTGATTTGACGCGCTCCACCGATGTAGGTCTCGTACTCCGGCTGATCGAAGATGTGAGCATAGTCGATTTGATGACGGTCACTCACGTGGGTTTGCGGGAGCAGATTCTGATTGAGATGAATCTAGAAAGGGGCGAAGGTCCAATCCATTGACGATTGAAACCAAGGAAAGGACCTCTCCCCATAAGCGAAGATACCCAGTCTACCATTGCTCCGCACGAGCGATGTACCGGATTCTGAGCGCCGCTGCGAAAGAAGGGGCCGCAGGTGCCAGGGCTCTTTGGCCGACGCAGGTGGTCGTGGTACCGCGCACTGTGCTATCAGGTGCATCCAGTACGCTTCGTCACCGCACGATATGAAGAACGATACGCAACCGCAGCTACGTGTACTTTGTTGTGTACCGCACTACTTCGCGGAACGCACCGGAGACGAACACCTAGGACAATGGAAATCGGTATCTCAGCAGCCGGACATCAGGCGACGCTACGTCGAGCAGACAATTTCGAGCCTCAGAAACCTGAGCTCGTTGCCTGAAGTCGGGAGCGTAGACATTCGAGTGTGCGGCATTCGAGGCAATTCCCTCGTGTCTCTGGATGTCGAGTTCGACGAGCCCGAACCCTTGTTTCTCGTCTTCGACACGATCCAGTGGATGTTGGAGCGGCGAGAAGACTACGACTACTACTTGCTCGTCGAAGACGACATCGACGTTCCAGCGGAAGTGCTTTCCAACGTGATTGCCTTCGACCAAGACTCGTTGGTCAACGAGGTCTTTCATCCAAACAGAATCGAGCTCGACGATGGCGTTGCATTCAACACCGACCTGAAGACCTTCAGCGAGTGGACGACGCAGCGAAAGCTCTTCCGCGGCAAACAGCTGGTAGTCAACGCAAACCCGCACGCCGCGGTGTTCGTCTTGTCGGCAGACAAGTTCAACTATTGCGCCGATCACGCGGACCTCAGTCTGCGGGGACGGTTACGGATCGGTGAGTTCCGTGGTGGAATGATGGCCTCGGCCTTTGCCAATTTCTTGTCGTCTGTATCGCTGTATCGAGTGTATGACGACCTGACTTTTCACTACGTCGTGCACCAGGACAAATTCGAGCCGGACCTAACGACATACGGCAAACTGAGCAGATTCGCTCACTCCGTCTTGCCGCCACCTCTGGTCGACACAATCAAGCGGTTGAAACGCCGCGTCTCGCGTGAAGGCGCATAGCCGAGAGATGAATAGCTCCAACGACGCGTATTGGCGACGGCGACCCCGCATCTTGTTGCTCATCTTCGGCCTGTTCCTTACTCTCATCATTTGCGAGACGGGCGTCCGCTTGTTGAGCAAGGTCGACGCCGACGGTAACGTCACCTTCCTATCCAGGCGCTTGAAGCCCTTCCAGCCTCCCGTAGAACGCTTGCGCGCTCTCCTCGAGAAGAGTCCCCCACA
>CAXMRM010000065.1:0-13277 GCA_964196015.1 uncultured Myxococcota bacterium | reverse complement strand
CAGCGTCCAATGTGGGCTCAGCCCAGCGGTCCTCGAGGCCGCCGGCCACTGCCGTCGGCGACATTCAGGACACGTTGCCGGGAGCGGGGTTGTTTGGGACGGAGATCGCCCACTTCCACGAGAAGCCTCTCGCGACTCCCGCAACGCGGCGTCTGGCCAAGGACATGGGAGTCGATCTTCAGCGGGTGCGTCCGAGTGGCGCCGGTCGGCAAGTGACGAGCGATGATGTTCGTGCGGCGCTGCGCGGGGAGATGAGCGCGGACAGGCCGCATGCTCCGCTCGAAGAGCGGCAGCCGATCTTCGGGATGCGCCGGAAGATCGCCGAACGAATGCATCACGCGAAGACGACAGCGGCGCACTTCACGTTCGTCGAGGAGTGCGATGCATCTCGGTTAGTGGATTTTCGGGAACGGCTTCTGCCGGAGGCCGAACGCAAGGGCGTTCGGCTGACGTTCTTGCCGTTCATCATCAAGTCGGTCACCGACGCGCTACGCAGGCATCCGGTCCTGAACAGTGCTGTCGATGAGCACCGCAACGAGCTGGTCTACAAGAAGTACTACAACATTGGCGTAGCGACCGCGACGGAGGCAGGGCTGATGGTTCCGGTCGTGCAGCACGCCGACCGCCTTCGGCTCTTCGAGCTCGCGAGCCGGATCGAACGTCTCTCGCGGTCGGCTCGAGATGGAACGATCGCGCCGGAAGACTTGCTCAACTCGACGTTCACCGTGACATCGCTCGGGAAGCGAAGCGGCCTCCTTGCGACGCCCATCCTGAATCATCCGGAGGTTGGTATCCTGGGTGTTCACCGGATCAAGGAACGGCCCGTCGTTCGCGACGGGAAGATCGTCATCGGCAAGGTGATGTTGCTATCGCTTTCGCTCGATCACCGTATCGTCGACGGGGACGTAGGGGCCGAGTTTGCCTACGACATCATCGACGCGCTCGAGCACCCCGAGCGCTCGTTCCACGAAACCCTTTGATGGCTGCAATCCGGCAAAAGTTGCTCCGCTGGTACGACGAAGCAGCCCGCGACCTCCCTTGGCGCCAGACGCGGGACCCGTACGCGATTTGGGTTTCCGAGGTGATGCTTCAGCAGACGCGCGTCGAGACGGTCATCCCCTACTACAAGCGCTTCTTGGAGAGCTTTCCAAACCCAGGCGCATTGGCCGAAGCCAATGAAGATGCGGTTCTCTCGCATTGGAGCGGGCTCGGTTACTACCGGCGCGCGCGCCTCTTGCACGCGGGCGTCCGAGAGGTCGTCGCCCGGTACGGCGGAAAGGTTCCCGAAGACGCCGACGCGCGGCGCGCGCTCCCAGGCGTCGGGCGCTACACGGCGGGCGCAATCGGAAGTATCGCCTTCGACAGGGAAGAGCCCATCGTCGACGGAAACGTGACGCGAGTGCTGGCGCGCCTGTTTCGAATTGACACGCCCGTGGGCGCGTCGGCGACGACTCGGCGGCTCTGGGACGAAGCGGCACGGTTGGTTCCAGGCGAGCGCCCCGGCGCCTTCAATCAGGCGTTGATGGAGCTTGGCGCAACGGTCTGTACGCCCAAACAGCCACGATGCGAGTCGTGCCCCGTCGTCAAGGAATGCTTGGCGCATTCGAGCGGCAAAGTCGACGCACTCCCCGTTCCACGCGCCCGCAAGGCGCCGACCGAGGTGAAGCTGACTGCAGTGGTTGCGACGCGCGGCCGCGCCTCGGAACAGGAGGTTTGGCTCGTGCGAAGCGAGCAGAGCTTGTTCGGCGGGCTGTGGGGTCTGCCGATGATCCGCAGAGACGCCTTCGACGAAACGGATGCGCTTGGCGTCCTGCGCGAGGCAGGGATTTCCGCTCGCTTGGATCCCGAGCCAACAGGGCAGGTCGAGCACGTCCTGACTCATCGGCGACTACGGATCGACGTGTTCCGAGCGAGGGCGGCACGGGGCGAGGAAACCGAGACGCGTCGGCGGTTCACCGCCGACGCCCTCGACCGAGTCGGAATCTCCACGCTGACTAGAAAGCTCCTGGCCTCCGCCTCCCTGCCCTGACACTGTCGCTCCCGTCGCCATGCATTCGCCCCTGCCTCCTCCAGCCGATACACTGGCTACCGTGGGGATTCTTGCGTACCGAGGCGTGTCCAAACACTTTGGGCAGCACAAAGCGCTCGAGCGGGTGTCACTGGACGTCGCGCCGGGCGAGGTCTTCGGTCTCCTCGGTCCAAACGGTGCGGGCAAGACGACCCTGATCCGAATCGGGCTCGACATCCTTCGTGCCGATGAAGGCGAAGTGTTGCTCTTTGGCGCGGTACCGAATCCGAAGACACTCGATCGCACCGCGTATCTTCCCGAGGAGCGCGGCGTCTATCGTCGCGCCAAGGTGCGCGAGCTGCTCACGTACCTAGGACAACTCAAAGGTCTAAAGAGCATGGTCGCTCGCAAAGCGGGGGACCATTGGCTCGAACGCGTCGGCCTGAGCGCCGTCGCAGACCAGCGGGTCGAGAGCCTTTCGAAGGGCATGACTCAGAAGGTCCAGATCGCCGCATGCCTGATGACCGACCCGGAGCTGTGCGTTCTCGACGAGCCGTTTTCGGGACTGGATCCCGTCAACGTGGCGCTCGTCACCGACTTGATCCAAGAGCGCCGTGCGAACGGACGGACGACCGTCTTGTCCACCCACATGATGCACCAAGTAGAAGCGCTCTGTGATCGCGTTGCGCTCATTCACCGTGGCCAGCTCGTGGTTTACGGCTACCTGGACGAGATCCGCCGGCGGTATTCGCCGAACGAGGTGATCGTCTGGACGGCGATGAACCTGGTCGCCCTCGGAGTCCAAGCCACGCAGCACAAGACCGGAGGTTGGCGCGTGGAGCTGCCAGCGAGTGTCACTCCGGCGGGATATCTCAACGAGCTCGTCCGAAGCGGCGTGCTGATCGATCGCTACGAACCGTTGGTGGCGCGTATGGACGAGATTTTCGTCAACCTGGTGAGCGGGGGACGCTGAGTCATGCGCATCCGGCGCATCGCCGCGGTGGCGAGCTTCGAGTTCCTGTCGGTCGTCAAGCGTTGGTCTTACGTGATCGCGACGTTCGGGTTGCCTCTCTTTTTGGCCGCCGTCTCCGGCACAGTGCTCGGCGTGCAGACGTACTTCCTCACGCAGCGCGCGGCGGAGAGTTCTCAGTTCGGCCTCGTCGACCAGGCCGGCGTCCTCGATCGCTCGGTGTTCGAAGACCGCGACGGCGCGCAGATTTGGACCGCGAACGCCAGTGACCTCGTGCTCTACGAGACTCGCGACGCCGCGACCGAGGATCTCGAGTCCGGGCGTCTTCGTGCGCTTTACGTCGTCGAGACGGACTATCTCGCAAGCGGTGAGGTGCGCGCCATCCAATCCGAGAAGACTCCGCTCTTGAGTATGCGTGGAACGACCGTGGAACCGCTGCTCCGTTCGTTGTTGAGACGCTCGCTCGTCGAAGGACGCCTCGAGGCCGACGTGCAGGAGCGGGTGCTTTCGCCAGCGTACTTCGTACGCAGCCGCCTTGGCCCGGACGGCGCCGAAGTGACCGATCTCGACGAGGCACTCGATCTCCTGGTGCGCACGGTGATCCCACTTTTTCTTGGAATCCTGTTGCTCACCGCGCTTTTGAGCGCGTCGGGCTACCTGGTGCAGACCGTCGCGACCGACAAGGAGAGCAAGGTCGTCGAGGTGTTGCTCTCCTCGGTGACGCCGGAAGAGATCTTGGCCGGAAAGCTCTTAGGCCTCGGGGCCGCAGGTCTCATTCAGTTCGCGGTGTGGTCCTCGATGGTCGTCTTCGTGGCGCTCTCCGCCTCTGTTGCGCTTGCAGCCCTGGTGTCGGTGCCCTGGTCAGCCCTGGCCGTCGCCCCACTGCTGTTCATCCTCGGTTATCTGTTCCTCGGTAGCCTGATGCTTGCGACCGCCGCGCTCGGCGCGAATGCCGCGGAAAGCCAAAAGCTCACGATGGGTTGGGCGATGCTCACGATCCTTCCGCTGATGGTCCTCGTGATCTTGCTCGACGAGCCCAACGGCGCCCTCGGCCAAGTGATGACGTGGATTCCGTTCACTTCGCCGCTCACCGTGATCATCCGCTTGGCCGTCGACTCATCGGGCATCGCCTGGTGGGAAGTGACCGGCTCAATGGTGGTGCTGCTGTTGTCGACGTGGGTGTCGATCCGGATCGGCGCTCGGCTATTTCGGGTCGGTTTTCTGCTGACTGGGTCGAGGCCTTCACTTGCGGAGCTGTGGCGGCAGGCGCGGTAGCAGCGGCAGGGCCGGCGACCGTGATCTACTCGACTCGGCCGGGCATGGGCAGATCGACTTCCTCGATCAACTCACCGGTCTTTCCCTCTGCCGCCGAGTAGAACCCCACGCGCATTGCGCCGAAGTCGACCACCGTAAACGACTGCTCGTTCTTGCGGGACAGTGTGCCGACGTTGACCACGGTGAGTCCAGGGAACACGCGGATCATGCGTTCGTGGGTATGCCCGGCGAGCACGAACTGCACGTCTTCGTCGAGCATCAGCTCGCGGATCGCGGGGATGTCTTGCAGGGCGTAGCCGTGGGTGTCCGCGAGGAGCCAGGCCTCGTCGTCGTTGCCGACGCCGTGGCAGAGCAGTGCGTTTCCGTTCGGCGTGGCGTAGCGTCGCACCCTCGGGAGCGTTTCGAGGAACGCGCGAGACGTTTCGCGGACGTCACGCGTGGCGTTCCCGAGAGCCCGTTGCTCGCCTGTGAGGAACCAACGTTCGTGGTTGCCAGCGACGCATTGGACGCCGCGCGCCTCCAGCATGCCGAGGGTTGTGTCGGCGTCTCCCGGGCCGTCGATCAAGTCGCCGACGCACAGGACGGCCTCGACGTTCATCGTCTCCAACGCAGCGATCACTCGCCCGAGCGTTTCGGACTCGCAGTGAACGTCGCCGATGACCCCCAACCGGCGGAGCATGCCCATGTTGCTCACAGCCTCAATTTAGGAGCTTTCGCACGCCACGCCAAGAAGTACGCGACTGGTGCTCCACGCCCTCGTGTTGTAGACCCGTTCTCATGCTCGACCTGCGCTATGTGAGCGAAAACACGCCCGGTGTGAAGGTGGCTCTGACACGCCGCGGTTTCGCCGATGCGGAGTTGCTCGAGCGGCTCGGCTCGCTGGCCGAAGAGCGACGCGCCGTCATCACGAGCGTCGAGGCCCTGCGGCAGGAGCGCAACGAGTCCAGCCAGTCGATGGCAAAGGTCGCCGACAAGAAGTCGCAGGAGTTTCAAGACAAGCGCGAGCAACTGCGCACGGTCGGCGACCAAATCAAGCAGGGTGAAGCTCGGCAAGGCGAAGTCGAAAGCGAGCTTGGCGCAATCTTGCTGAACCTGCCGAATCTTCCTCATGCCAACACACCGGACGGGCTAACCGAGGGCGACAACGTCGAGGTTCGTGTCTGGGGCGAGAAGCCTTCGTTCGACTTCGATGTGCGTGATCACGTCGAGGTCGGCACGCAACTCGACATTCTCGATTTCGAGCGCGCCGCGAAGATCAGCGGCTCGCGGTTTGTCGTGCTCAAGGGGCTCGGCTCGCGACTCAACCGGGCGCTGATGCAGTTCATGCTCGACGTTCACAGCACCGAGCACGGCTACGAAGAAATTTGGCCGCCTGTGCTCGTCAAAGACAGCGCCATGATGGGGACGGGCCAGTTGCCGAAGTTCGCAAAAGACGCGTTCCGCATGGCGAAAGACGAGGAGTGGGAGGCGCAGGCCGAGGCCCAGGGGCACGACCTCTATCTCGTGCCGACCGCCGAGGTGCCGATCACAAACCTCCACGCGGACGAAATCGTCTCCGAGGCCGATTTGCCGATCGCGTACGCCGGCTACACAGCTTGCTTCCGAAGCGAGGCCGGGAGCTACGGCAAGGACACGCGCGGCATGATCCGCGTCCATCAGTTCGACAAGGTCGAGCTGGTCCGGTTCTGCCATCCCGACGACGGCGAGGCGCAGCTCGAGATCCTCACCCAGCACGCCGAGGCGATCTTACAGAAGCTCGGTCTTCACCATCGCGTCGTGCAGCTTTGTGCCGGGGACATGGGATTCGCTGCGCAAAAGTCCTATGATCTCGAGGTTTGGCTGCCCGCACAAAACGCCTACCGGGAGATCTCGAGCTGCTCCTGGTTCGGCGATTTCCAGGCGCGGCGGATGAAGGCGCGCTTCCGGCCCGGGCAGAAGGGCAAGCCGCGTTTGCTACACACCCTCAATGGCTCGGGGCTCGCGATCGGCCGAACGCTCGTCGCGATCTTGGAGCAAAACCAGCAAGCCGATGGAAGCGTCATCGTGCCCGAGGCGTTGCGACCTTACATGGGCGGTATCGAAAGAATCCCAGCGCCCTAGACGACTACGGATGACCACGCTCGACATCCAGCGCGACGTCCCGCTTGCTCCGCTCACCACGTTGGAGCTCGGCGGGCCCGCGAAATTCTTCGTCCGGGCGGAGAACGAGAGCACGCTGGCCGACGCGCTGCGCTGGGCCGCAGATGGGGGCGTTTGCACAGCGATTTTGGGCGGGGGCTCGAATCTAATCGTGCCCGATGAGGGTTATGACGGTCTCGTCATCCAGGTGGGGATTCCCGACATCGAGTTTCGCAACGGGGGGATGGTGAACGCAGGCGCCGGGGTGCCTTGGGAGAGCGTGGTCGACGGCGCCGTTTCCCGTGGCTGGGCGGGCCTCGAATGCCTGACCGGGATTCCGGGCTCGACCGGCGCTACGCCGATTCAAAACGTAGGCGCGTATGGTCAAGACGTCGCCGAGGTCGTCGAGGGCGTTCGCGTCCTTCGCCGCGAGACGCTCACGTTCGAAGAGCTGGCTGCCGAGGATTGCGCCTTCGGCTACCGTGATAGCCTGCTCAAACGAGAGCCCGATCGCTTCATCGTCTGCGCGGTCCGCTTTGCCTTGCGCCCAAACGGCCTGGGAACCGTCCGTTACGCAGAGCTCGACAAGAGCATCGGGGCTGGTGCGACGCTTGCGGACATCCGCCGCACGGTACTCGATCTCCGGCGTCGCAAGTCGATGGTCATCGATCCGGACGACCCCAATCGCCGTAGCGCCGGCTCGTTCTTCTTGAACCCGATCGTCGCAGCCGCGGAAGCCCAGCGAGTCGTCGAGCGAGCGCTCAGCGCAAACCTTGCCGCCACCCCCGCCGATGTTCCTCGGTACCCTGCCGGCGACGGGAAAATAAAGCTCGCGGCAGGCTGGCTCATCGAAAAGGCCGGCATCGCAAAGGGCACCCGCCGCGGCCCGATTGGGATATCAAACAACCACGCGCTGGCGCTCGTGCACTACGGAGGTGGCACGACCGCCGACCTGCTGGCATTTGCCGACGAGATCCATGCGCGCGTGCGCGACCGTTTCGGGATCAACCTCGAGCGCGAGCCCAGGCTCCTCGGTTAGCGAGCTACTCTGCGAACGGGTCGCTGTATGCCGGGTTGCTGAGGAGCGCCTCGTCCTCTGGCAGGATCGCGCGCAACGACGACTGCACGTTTTCGGTGATCCGTTGGCGCACCGCATCCGAGTCTTGTGACGCAAAATCGATGCCATCAAACCACTTCGTGTGGTCGATTTGAATGGAGACGCTCTCGAGAACCGGACTGTCGAACACCAGTGGCGGGTCGAACAGTATCTCGGATTCGAGGACCTCCCCAATGCGGGCGAGCAGCGGCGTCTCGTCGCCGGTCGTCGTGTCTTCGACCCGCCCCGCGATGAGGACACTGTGGTGCATCATGTCCGCGTTTGCCTCGGTCAAACCCTCCGCGTCCTGGTCCGCGGGCATCACGACGACGCGGATCCCGCAATAGCGATCCGGAGGTGGCCGGAGCGTACCGGCAAACAGCGGCGTCCCTGCGCTCTCCATCAAATCGATCACGAACGGCACGCCGAGGCTCGTCGGCGAGGAGAACGAGTGAGCCCTTGCCTGCGCGGGTGCGACGAGCTCCCAAAGGTCTAGTACAAGATTGTCACATCTGATCAGCTCTACTTCGCCGATGACGATGAGGGCGCGCTCGAGACGCACGCTGTAGCCGCGGTCGGTCCGAATCTGGGCCGGTGTGGCTTCCGGCTGGTAGGCGACGTCGACCTCGATGCCGTCGCTGACCTGCGCGCACTGCGGAAGCGAAGTCATGCCCAGCAGCGCAATCGCGCTGAGAAGACTAGATCTCATAGACCAACCCTGCCGCGATCGCGAGACCTTCCTCGTGCTCGCCGTCCAAGCGCTGAATCATCGGGACAGCCACGGTGAAGTGCAGTAGCACCTTGTCGTGCGGCAATCCGATCAGCCCGAACGTACCGTAGGTAATGTGTCCGCCAGTGTTGGGATCACGAATGCCGGTGATGTACCCCGGCTGATCGATCCTGAACTCGGCGCCGACTTGGAACGCTAGGAAATGCCATGGCTGGAACTGCCCAAGCGCAGTTTGTCGGAAGCTAATGCCAGCTTGCGTGTCTGCCGTGCCCTTGGTCGGGAAGACGGCGACGGACGACACGTAGAGCGACCAAGGATCTGAAAACATCGCGTACGACGCCCCTGCGATCGGGTCCCATGAACCCGTGCCCGCCTGAAACTCGAGGGGCAGTGGCACGCCGTCCGCGTCGCGCTCGATCGTGCTGGTCGGGAACTCGAGGCCGCCGATCATGCTGACTAGATGCCGAGGCGCAAACTTGCGATCACGCCAAACGACGGCGCGCGCCCGAAGATCCAAATCGCCTGGTGCCCAGACATCGGTCTCTGCGAGATTGACGGCGCTCACCAGACGGTGAACCACAGGCATCATCAGCGACAGCGTCCATCGACTGGTGGGCGAGTACGCAATAGCGAGCTCCAGGCGCTGCTCGGAAAGCTGAAGCTCATCGACCTGTGGCTCGCCGATTTGGTCGTTCCGGTGGCGCAGGGTCCCCGAGGTGCGCACGCGCTGACCCTTGGGCTGCTCGAAGCCGACCACGGTGAGGGTCGGATCACCCACGCCGCACGTCCCGCACGCAGAAGCTTCCGCAGAAACCCAAAACGGCGCGACGAGCCCCGCAATCACCCAACAACGCTTCACCGGCGGAGCTTAGGTACGGTGCGACCCAGCTTGTACGTGGCAAATCGTCGCAGCAGCTCAGCGCGGCATCGGAAACTTCGCGAGTTTTCGCTGGAGCGAGCGCCGGTGAATTCCGAGTCTTTCCGCGGCCTTGGTGATGTTGCCCCCGCAGTCCGTCAGAACCCGCTGGATGTGTTCCCACTCGACCCGGGCCAAAGACGGTGTTTCAGTGGTCTCGTTTTCGGCGGTGACGGCCTCCGCGCCAGTCTGGGCGTCGCCCCGATCGAACGATGCGATCACTTCGTCGACGTCGGCCGGTTTGGTCAGATAGTGCGTCGCGCCGAGCCGCATCGCTTCGAGCGCGGTTGCGATGCTCCCGTAGCCGGTGAGCACGACGATCTTGGTAGCCGGGTCGATCTGGTGCAGCTCGCGCACCACTTCCAAGCCGGACTTCCCCAGCATGCGAAGATCGACAACCGCGTACTCGGTGCTCTCGAGCTCCGCGATCGCAACGGCGCTCTCGTACCCCTCGGCCTGTTGCGCTTCGTAGCCGCGCTCCTCGAACGCCCGCGCCATGCGTGACCGGAGCCGCTCGTCGTCGTCGACGAGCAGAATCGATGGCTTGGGGGCGGAGTTGTCGTGCGCTTCGCTCATGGGCCTTGGGGAAGCACGATGCGGACCGTCGTGCCTTGGCCGGTCGCCGATTCGATGATCAGCTGGCCGCGCAACGAGTCTACGAGCGTCCGTGCCAGGAACAACCCCAGACCCATCCGATCGCTGGTGTTCTTTGTCGTGAAGAACGGCTCGGTCGCGCGTTTCGCCGCCTTTTCGTCCATCCCGTGGCCCTCGTCGACGAAGCGAAACTCGACCGCCCCGTCGACCCTCCGCACGTCGAGTAACACGCGCCCCACTTCACATGCATCGAAGCCATTGCGCGCGACATTCTCGACCATTTGCACGAGTGCCCCCTGCGGCGCGTCGATAGTGGCGACCTCGGTCGTGGTTAGCCAACGTTCGGCCTGCTCGGGGCTCAGGCGGGTACGTACGTCGACGAATAGCTCTTCAACGGAAAGGGAGCTCAGGGTCTCGCCCACGTGCTCGCCGCCCGCAGCCGCCATGCGATCGAGCACCACGCGGCACCGCTCCACCTCCTCACGAATCAGCTCTGCGTCTTGCGCGAGCCCTTCGCCGCCGGGGACCTTCCGTGCTTGCCGCTCCATCTCTTTGGCGGCCACGGCGATCGTGCCGAGCGGAGTCCCGAGCTCATGCGCGGCGCCGGCCGCCAATGTTGCGATCGATGCAAGCTTTCCCCAGCGGTGGGTCCGTTCCTCGGACTCGGCCAGCGCCCGCTCGCGGCTGCGGAGCTCTAGGGACAACTGGCTTACGAAATAGGTGATCAGCGCAACCGCCAGAACGAGCGCTATGAACATTCCGTACAGGTGGGTTTGAAAGCCGCCGCCGTGTTCTGCGTGACCGAGGTGCTCGCTCGGGACGTGCACGACGAAAAGGGCGGCAAACGAGACAATCGAAAGGCCGGCGACCGTCCAGGTCCACTTTGGCGCCAACATCACCGCGGACATCGCGATGTACACGACGTAGATGATGCTGAACGGGTTGGTCGGACCGCCCGACAGGTAGAGCAAGCCGGTCAGGAGCGCGACGTCGAGCACGAAAAATGCCCCCAGGTGGCCGGCGCTATCCTTGCGTGAGGCCAACCAGAGGTTGGACAGGGCGCCCGCCGCGACGAGCGACCACATGGGCACGAGACGGAGCGCGACACCCAAGCCCTCGGTCGCGACGAGGATCGACGCGGCCTGGATTGCCAGCGCTCCCCAACGCATCCGCGCCAACCACTCCGCGCCGGTGGCCCGCGCTCGTTCTTCCGTGCTCACGAGTCGGACTGAGCTTCGCCCTCGACGGGCGCATCGAGATCGACGCTGCCGTACATCGCCTCGGCGATCTTGTAGGCGCTCAGCTCGAGCGTTTCGAGGGCATCTTTGATCGCGATGGCGTCGCCTGTGTCCACACAGACGTGCAAGGCCTCGATGTCGGCATCGACCTGGGCCACGACCTCTTCGGGAACCAGCTCGCGGCACTCGGCGACGGCCCGCTCGCTCGTGTACAGCAGAGCCTCGGCAGCATTGCGGAGCTCTGCGAGCTCGCGACGTTTTTGGTCCGACGTCTTGTAGGCATCGGCCTCTCCGATGATGCGTTCGATGTCCTTTTCGGTGAGTCCGCTCGACGCGACGACGCGGATGTTCTGTTCGCGTCTCGTTCCCAAGTCTTTGGCGCTCACGGTGACCACACCATCCGCGTCGATGTCGAAGGTCACCTCGACCTCTGGGACGCCTCGCGGGGCGGGTAGGATCGGCGAGAGTTCGAACTTGGCCAACGACTTGTTGTCCGCAGCCATGTCACGTTCGCCTTGCAAGACGTGAATCGGAACGAAGCTTTGGTTGTCGACGCTAGTCGTGAAGACTTCGTTGGCACGCGTGGGCACCGTGGTGTTGCGAGGGATCAGCTTGTGGAACACGCCTCCGCCGGTTTCGACGCCGAGGCTCAGGGGCGTGACGTCGAGAAGAAGAACCTCTTCGACCTCGCCAAGCAGCGCGGCGCCTTGAAGGGCGGCGCCCATCGCGACGATCTCATCGGGATTGACCCCCTTGTAGGGCTCTTTCCCAAAGAAATCCGCGACTTTGGCTCGGACCATCGGCATGCGGGATTGGCCACCGACGAGCAGGATCTCGTCGATGTCTTCCTTCCGAACCCCGGCGTCGGCCAAGGCTTGCTGACAGGGGCCGAGGGTCTGGTCGATGATTTCCGAAACCAGGATCTCGAGCTCGCTTCGCTTGAGCTTGGTCTCGAGATGCTTGGGGCCCGATTCGTCCGACGCGATGAACGGAAGGTTGATCTCCGTCTCGAGTGAGGAGGACAGCTCGTGCTTGGCCTTTTCGGCTTGCTCCTTGAGACGCTGAAGCGCGACGCGATCTTCGCGCAGGTCGATCCCGCTGCTCTCCTGGAAGCGGCGGGCCAGCTCTTCGACCAGGGCATTGTCCAAGTCTTCGCCGCCGAGATGTGTGTCGCCTGAGGTCGCCTTTACGCTGAAAACGCCGTTGGCGATCTCCAAGATCGAGATATCGAAGGTGCCACCGCCCAAATCGTATACCGCAACGCGCTTGCCTTCTTTCTCCTCGAAGCCATATGCGAGCGCCGCTGCGGTGGGTTCGTTGATGATGCGGCGAACCTCGAGGCCAGCGATCTTTCCAGCGGCAATCGTCGCGGAACGCTGGGCGTCGTTGAAGTACGCGGGAACCGTCACGATCGCTTCGGTGACGTCCTCTCCGAGGTACGACTCCGCGACCTCCCTCATCTTCTCGAGGATCATGGCGGAGATTTCCGGCGGCGAATACTGCTGATCCAGTGCCCGGACCCAGGCATCCCCGCGTTCGCTCGCAACGACCCTGTAAGGCACCACACGCTTGTGCTTCTGCGCCGGCTCCGCGTCGAACTCCAGGCCCATCAAGCGCTTGATCGCAAAGATGGTGCTCTCGGGATCGGTGACGCCCTGGCGCTTGGCCACGCTGCCTACGCGGCGCTGACCGTCGTTGGAGAACGACACGACCGACGGCGTGGTGCGGCTACCCTCGGCGTTCGGGATCACCTGTGGCTCCCCGTTGTCGACAAACGCGACACAAGAGTTGGTCGTCCCCAGATCGATGCCGATGATCTTCCCCATCTTGTCCTAACCCCCTTTATACCCCGAGCCGTGGGGTTGTCGCATCTAAGGGGCGACTATTCGCTTGCGCCGTCGCCATCCGCGGACGAGTCGCCGCCCTGATCGCTTGTGCCGGTTGGCGGTTTCGCCACCACGACCATCGCCGGCCGCAACAGCCGCTCTCCCAGGTAGTAGCCGGGGACGATTTCCGCAACGATGGTGCCCGGTGCGTGCTCGTCGGTCTCTTGTTGCTGCATGGCGTCGTGGCATGTCGGGTCGAACTGCTGCCCGACGGACGGGACGCGCTTCAGACCCAATCGGTTGGCAATGTCCTCGAAGCCTCGCAGCACCATGTGGACACCTTCGGTGACCGTCGAGACCTCGGTTGCGTCGGTTATGGCGTTTGACGCGCGCTCGAGGTTGTCGACGATCGGTAGGACCTCGCGCAGCGTGTCTTCGACGGTACGCCGGCGAACCTCCTCGATCTCTTTGCGCGATCGCTTGCGAAAATTGTCGAAGTCGGCGGC
>CAXMRM010000064.1:0-3024 GCA_964196015.1 uncultured Myxococcota bacterium | reverse complement strand
CTTTCGTTCGGTTGCAGCTCGTAGAGCTCGCGGGTCTCCCCGATGGCGAGGAACTTCAAATCGGGGACGATGGCAAATAGTTCTCGATCGAATTGGAAGATTCCGGGATTGAGCGCTGCGTAGTCTTTCAGCTGTCTCTCGTACATGTTCAGCGCGAACTTCGTGATGTCCGGCAGCATTTTCTCGAGTCGGTCGACCCATTCCAAAACCTCACCTGGATCCGGAGCGTCATCTGAGGAGGCAAGACCGAGCACCTGCAAGACGAGATCCTTGATGTTGGTGATGGAGAGCTGCGCCGGGACGTTGAAAGCTTCGACGGTGAACTGGCAAGCCACAACTTCGGAATTCTGGAGCTCGGTTTGGAGAATCGTGAGGTCGATTTCTTTCAATTTCGCCGGCAGCGCGGAAACCACCAACTTGTTCATGATGAAGTCGGCGAAGAAGAGCGTGGCGCCGACGACAGAGGCCACGCGACTCTTGACGCCGAAGAGTTCGAGCCAATCCATCCAGTACGAGAAGCCTGCCGCCGTCTGTTCGACGAAGTCCTTGGAAAAGGAGTCGAGTACCACGTAGGCCTGCATTCCCTTAGCGAGGGACAGGTCGGACAAAGGAATGACGTCCGACCAGTCGTGGATGGCTGCCTTGCTTGCTGAGAGCGGCGCGGTGGCGAGCGCCGAACCCGAAGGCGCGCTTGCTTCTGAAGCGACCGCATGTGCACTCATGTCTTCGAGGAGGGATCGGAAGGCGGCTACGGCCTCATCGAGATGCCCAGCTGCGTAGACCGCGTCCATGATGGCAAGAATCTCCGGACCTTCTTCTGCGAGGCTTTCGATGAGCACCGGCAGGCTTTCGGGCTCGGAGCCGCGCAGCAGTACGTCGAGGGTGCCGAGCGAGGCGCTGAAGATCTGCTGCTGAATGCCGGGCTCGGGTGCGAGCACGTTCGCTAGGCGTTCGTAGTCGGAGAGGATCTGCGAGTAGTTCGCGACTATCGCCGCGGTCGTGCCGGGAGCGGGCTGCAACTCAGTCACCGTGATCGCAGCGGGCAAGGTAGTCAGTAGCGTGCCCTTGCAGTAAATCTCGACGTCTTGCGGCCCGCTTGGGGGATCAGCCCATTTTACGTCTTCGTCGTAGAACAGAGGAAGCCTCATGAGCACTTCGCCCTTGCCATCGAGCACCGCCGGAGCCGTCTCGCCTCCGACTTTGATTTCGGAGGTACGGAGTGGGCAGGCGTCGACATCCAACCCATACACCGTGAGGATGGAACCCGCTGGTCCCGAAGATGCCTCCAGCGTGACTTCTGGAACCGTTGGCTCAGTGCTGCCACATGCCGTGATGCCGATTGAAGCAAGCACCCACATCAGCCCGACTAAATACGGCATCACCAACCTCCCGTTCTGACCCACCCGTTGCTCCGGTCAGGTGAACCAAGCTGTGTTTCCCGGCTGTTCTGGTCCATACGTAATTCTTTCCTGGTCGTTCGACGCACACAGGATGCAAGGGTGGTGCCGTCCACGGGTTGCGTTATTGCTCCGCTTTCACGGATGAGAGTGCGCAGCATTTGCGTTTGGACCTCGGGCGCGCATCGGGTGCGTCGGCGACGGGCGCTGGTAGAGCAAGGTGCTTGTGCCGGCGGTTCCTGGGTGAGGCGGCGGCGACGCTGCGCGGCTGGAGCTCGCCGTGAGTGGTCGACGCGGTCTCCTTGGTTGCTACAAGTCCCGTAGGTAGTCAATTGATGGAAACAACCAGGTTCAAGCTTTATCACTACCAGGCCACTCGAAGCGCGCGGGTTAAATGGATGTTGCACGAGGTGGTCGACGACGACTTCGATGTTGAGATCGTGCCGTTGTACGAGGGCAAGCAGTACGGCGACGAGTACCTGGAAAAGAATCCGAACCATTGTGTGCCGACGTTGGAGATCACGATGCCCGACGGCCGGTCGATGCACATGATCGAGAGCGGCGCGATGGTGACTTTTCTGGCTGATGCGTTTCCCGAAAAAGGCCTGGCGCCACCCCCGAGCCCCTTGTCGCTCGAACGCGCCGACTATCTGCAGATGCTCTATTTCGGCGCGTCGTGGATGGACATGATCCTTTGGCAGGTGCGCTGCCATGAGCATCTCCTACGCGATGCTGACAAAGACCCGCGCTCGATTGACCGCTATCGCGAGAAATTCACGAACGAGATCGAACCGCAGCTCAGCAAGCGTTTCGAGCGCCACCCGTTCATCTGCGGCGATGCATTTACGGCAGCAGACTGCATCATCGGGCACAACGTGATCTGGGCGAGAGGCTACGGGCTTTGCCGGGACGAAATCTTCCGGGACTACCTGTCGAGGGTGTCCAAGCGCCCGGCCTTCATGAAGGCGTTCGCTGACTCTGGCGCATTTCAGATCGAGGCGCCGGATGGGTCGGAGCTCGTCGAGCTGTTTACCGGGTAGGCGTCGTGTCTGACGATTGCGCGCTTACGGCCACCATGCATGCGACCCCCGCCGAGGCGCTTCACGCGGTTGAGGAAGCGTTTGCGAAGGCGCATGTGTTCTTGACGGAAGCGCATCAGCTCGGTGGGCTGGCGTTGGTCGTGCACTGGGACATGGAGGGGGACCATCGGCAACTGCTGGTGGATGCGCTGCTCGAGGCGGCGGTCAAGCTTGATGAGAGTGCGTTCGATGCGCTGCGAGGGCCTTGGAAAGGGGTGCTGACCGGGTCGCTTCACGTGACGCTCGATCATGAAGGTCGGGATAGCAAGGTGCCGGTGCCGGCGGTTCCTGGGTGAGGCGGCGGCTGCTGGCTCATCGCGATCGTGAGGAGCGTCTTGTGTGTTAAGTGAGAGTAAGTTAATGGCTTACCGCTCTCAGGCGGCCTTCGGCGCTGGTCTCAGAAGATCTTGAGCGTAGTAAAAACAAAGGCCCTGTCCGCGCTGTGAGTCACGCGACATAATATCGAGTACCGCGAAATTCGGCGCTCATCGTTATCCCGATGGGCTAAGAGAGCGCAAAGCGTAGTTGGCAGCTTCTCGAGCTAACGC